>CAMARB010000012.1 GCA_945860355.1 Chthoniobacter flavus
GATCCCGGCGGCTTTAAGCTGCTTGTAGAAGGACACGTTGCTGCCGCCAACAACGATGGCGTAGATGACGTCTGGCTTCTTGAGCTTGATCTTGTTGATGAGCGACCCGAACTGGGTGTGGCCCAGCGCGTAGAACTCCTCGCCGACCACCGTGCCCTTGAGCACGTTTTCAATGTGTTTGCGGGCGATCTTCGCGGACGTGCGCGGCCAGATGTAATCCGATCCGATCAGGTAGAAGGTCTTGGCCTTCTTCTCCTTCGCAATCCAGTCCAGGCCGGCGATGATCTGCTGGGTCGCCTCCTGGCCGGTGTAGATCACGTTCTTGGACTGCTCAAGGCCCTCGTAGAAGGTGGGGTAGTAGAGCATCCCGTTTTCCTTCTCGAACACGGGAAGAACCGCTTTCCGGGAAGCCGAAGTCCAGCATCCGAAGACGGAGGCCACCTTGTCGTTGACGAGCAGTTTCTTGGCTTTCTCGGCGAACGTCGGCCAGTCGCTGGCGCCGTCCTCCTTGATCACCTTGATCTGGCGCCCGAGCACGCCGCCCATCGCGTTGATCTGGTCGATGGCGAGCTGCTCGGCCTGGATGGAGCCCGTCTCGCTGATCGCCATGGTGCCGGTGGCGGAGTGCAACTGTCCGACCGTCACCGTGGTGTCCGTGACGGCCAAACCGGTTGTGTTGACTTTCGCGGTCGGAAAGTCAGCCCCTTGGAGCTGGCAAACCGAGGCGATCCCGAGGGCCAGGATGGCGCCCAGGAAGGTTCTGCGGTGTTTGTGGGTATGTCGCATGTTTGGTTTCATTGGATGGGTGGCTGATTGTCTGAGGTGGGATTCTTCAAATTCGCTGGTTCCGAGGCTTTTCCGCGGCTCACAAGACCTCCGCTGAGCGCCGCTCGGGGAGTCCGCTCCGCTCGCAGGATCGCTCACACGCCTCCGCGTAGAGGTCCTCCCTGAAAATCTTGCCGATCACGTCCGGGCGAAACGCCCGGCACTCGCTCGCAACCCCGAGAGCGCTGATTTCATCGAAAATCCGCCGGCCTTTTTGGCGGTTGGGCACGTTCGCATCATTCCCCGAGTAGGTGATCAAATCGGAGGGAACGCCCCGGCCGTCTCCGGAGTCAAATGGGCCGATCAGGGAGTTCGCCAGCAGCCGCGCCGGCACGTCGAGATACCGCGGGTCGGCGAGCATCGCGATGAGTTCGGGCCGGTTCTCGGGCGCCTGGCAGAAGACGCTCGCCTCCATGAGAGCCGCCACAATCGCCAGGTGCTCGTCCGGATGCGTTTCCGCGAACTCCTCGAGCACCAGCAGGATTTTCTCGGGCATTCCGGGGTCGATCTCGGCGGAGTGCGCCACCACAAATCCCCCGCCTTGGAGCACCGCAATCGAGTTCCAAGGTTCCCCGGCGCAATAACCGTCCAGGTGGCCCTCCAGCAGCCGCCGATGGATCATCGGGGAGGGAATGATGGGGATCCGCACGTCCCGATCCGGGTCAATCCCGCCCGAGCGCAGCCAGTGGCGCAAGTGGTAGTTCTGAGTGGAAAGCTCGAGCACGGCGCCCAAGTGAAAGATTCTCTGCCCCCGCTGCCGATCGATCACGCGCTTCAATGATTGCGCGTCGCAAACGCCCAGATTCCGCATCTCCGTGGAGAGGGTGATTGCGCTGCCGTTGAGCGAAAGCACGAAAGCCGTCAGGCATGGCTGCGGCACCACTCCGATTCCGCAGCGGATCGCGAACGCCATGCTGCACGGAGCATGCGCCGCGTTGAGCTCCTTATGGAGGAGCTTCTCGCGAATGGTTGCCCAACCGACTTCGCGGGTGAGTTCCACCCGCACTCCGTGTCGCTCAAACAACCCAAGCTCCTGCGCGGCGATCAACACCGCGCAATCAATCATCGGCACGAATCCGATTCGCACGGTCGCCCGGGACGTCCGGGGCGCCGGGCGTCGGAGGCTGGATGATTGAATCGCGGTGAGCACGGGGCCGCCGCATAGCACCGCCCGTGCCACGCGACGGCGAAGGACGGCCAAAAACGGCGGTGAATTCGGTTGTTTTGATTATTGAGTTTCTTTCATGAATGGGGACTCATGCGCGCCGCCCGGGTCCCAGATTCCCCGGAACACCGGCGGTTCCGCGCGACAACAGTTTTTAAACAATCCCATGACCTCCAGCACACTCGATAGCCACCAACTCAACGTCTTTGTCGTGCTCAGCCGACACCTGAACATGAGCCGGACGGCCGCGGAGCTAGGTCTCACCCCCTCAGGGATCAGCCACTGCCTCAAAACCCTGGAGACGGACCTCGGCTGCCGACTCTGCGAACGCACGTCCCGCAAGGTCATGCTGACCCGTGCGGGCCACGAATTCCTGAGGGAAGCCGAGGCGATTCTCGAGCAGATGAACCAGGCGCGAACCAAGCTGCGGTCTTGGTTGGACTGGCGCCGGGGCCAGCTGCGCATCGCCGCCAGCATCACGGCCTGCCAGTACATCCTTCCGGCGGCGCTCAGAGAGTTCCGGGAGAGCTTCCCGGAGTTTACGATCCAGATCGATCCCTGCTCTGCGCAGCAAGCAATGGAGCGGATCGCGGGGGACCAGGTGGATTTGGGCGTCTTCATTCAACCCACCCATTGTCCCGGACTGACGTTTGTTCCCATCGCCGAAGACGAGCTCCAGTTTCTGGTCAACCCGATCCACCCTTGGGCGCTCAAAGGCAAAGCCAGCCATCAAGAAATCAGCAGCCAGAACCTGATTTTGCCTGAGCGCGCGAGTGAAACCCATGCGCTCATTGAGGCTTACTTCCGCCGCGAAGGGGTCCGGATCCGCCCCTTCATCGAGATCGGCAACGAGGAGGCCATCAAACAATTTGTCCGGCTCGATCTCGGTGTGGGCCTGTTGCCCAAATGGATCGCGGCGGCGGAGATCAAACAGCAGTCCCTCGTTTATCTGCCCCTCGGCCGCAAACGTCTGCGCCGGCACTGGGGAATTCTTCACAACCGCTCGCGTAAACTCGGGTTTGCGGAGAGCGTTTTTGTGGATCTTTGCCGCAATGTTTCCCGCGAATTGATGCCCGGAACAAAGCCCTAAAATCGCAAATTCCCGCGGGGAAGCCGCCGAAAACCGCGCGTTTTTTGGGGTGAAAATTCCGCGTTTTTTCCGAACGCACAATTCTCAGGAATGAGGCTCGCGCTCTCTCCTGGCCAAAAAGGTGCACTTTTTTAGGCACCGCGTGTTCGGCGAGGTGCGCGGAATCAGACAGGGCGTCGGATGACGCTCCCCAAAAAAAGTGCCGTCTCCCCCCACAGACCGCTCTCGCCCCACTCAGCAGCGCTCGCGAGGCCGAGTTCTCTTGCACCAACCCACCATCCCAGCCCCACCCAACAGGCTCACTCCCAAAGCCACCACCCACCAGAGCCGCGCTTCAGGAGCGGTCTTCGGAAGGGGCATGGACGCAGTGCGATCCCCGGCGATGAGATAAAACCAGCGTTCGGCGCGCTGCTCGGTGGCCCCGTCCACTCTCCAAAGGATCACATCGTGGGGAACGCCTTTGGGGACTTCGAATGACAAGAGGCCCGCCCGGGTCGGCCAGGTCCAGATAGCGGTCAGCAGTTGGTGATTTTCCGGCTCCGCAGGGGCGCTCGACTCGGATTCCGGCAACGGACAGGTCGGATCCAGTTCAGCGCGTTTCTCCATGCGCACGGGACCGAGCTCGTCTGGCGCGACGGAGCGCCCCTCCTCAATGACTCGGAGCGCTCCACGGAGCGCCTCAGCCGCCTCCGCTTCAGTCTGGACCATCGGGTTCGCTCCGTAATCAACGGTCACCTCGAGCTGGACGCGGCCAGGCCCCGGCACGAGCACCTTGGCGAGCAGGAACTGGCCGTTATGCCCAAAAACGCTCGGGGAGCCCCCCGCAAGGAGTGCGAGAACAAGCCACCCGACTCGCATTACTTCCGGTTCCAGCGCAGCACGCGCCCAAACCGGTTCCACTCCGTCTCGAGAATGTTGCCGCTCCCGTCAAAAGTGATGCCGTGAGGCGAGGTCACCACGTTGTCGCGCCAGTCTGCGGGCTTGACCACCGGCGTGTTGCTCTCGCCTTTCGTGTCGTTTCGGCCCAGCTCAGCGACGAGTTTCCCCGCCTTGTCCCAGACCGTCACACGGCCTGCAATTTCAGCCACACAGGCCAGATCCCCGTGAAAAGAGGCCGAACTCGGACGCCGCAAATCTTGGTCGGCAATCACGCCCAGCATTTCCCCCTCAAGGCTCGCATGGAGGATACGATTGTTGCCGCGGTCGCAGAGAAAAAGCCGGGCGGGTTCAAAACGCGTGTCCACATGGACCTTGTGGCAATTGCTGAGCTTGAAGGGCTCGACCGGACCGCCGAACTGCTTCTTGAATTTGCCGTTCTGGTCAAAAACGAAGATCCACGAGGTTCCATATCCGTCGGCCACGTAGATGTCCCCGTTGGGCGCCGCATCCGCGGAAGTCAGGTTGAGGCCTTGGCGCAGCTCTGAGCTGCCCACCGAAATCATCGGTTTGCCATCCTTGAGCGCGATCTCGGATTTGGCCACGGTCTGCGGCTTGCCCGCCTCCATGAACTTCACCTCGGTGTCGGTTTGCTCCAGAAGGATCCCCTCGGCCTTTTTCCCGGAGGCGAGCGTCAAAGTGACTTTCTGGGCAATCTCGGATTTGCTCACCTTGACCACTTCGCCGTTCTCCAGAGTCATCGCCAGCTCATCGCCCTGCGTCACGGGTGTGTGCCCGGAAAGCGCCTTTCCGCTTTTTAAAACCAAGCTGACCCGATCGGCAATCGAGGCGGGAAAAGAGGTGCTCGGGATCTCCAGCACGACTGCTCCGTCCAGAGTCGACTTGAGGACTTTCTGCTGACCGTTCACCGCCGCGAAAATGAACTCGCCGTCCGCCTGCTTGCGGATGGCGAAGCCGTGAAGGGTCGGGGGCAGCGGCAGATGTCGAAGATATTTGCCCTCCGGCGAGTAAACTTGGATGCCACCCTCCGCCTGACCGTTCACGCTCACATAAATCTTCCCGGCGGAGTCGACCTGGATCTCGCCGTGGCCGTCGCCGATGGTTTCCTTGCCCGGAGGCGGTGTCAGAAAGTTCGGAACGAACTCATAAGCGACCTCTGCCTGGGCGGCGGTCAGGAGGACACAGGTGGAGAACACAGAAAAAAGCCAGCGTTTGCTCATAACAAGGGGATGAAAACAAAAACTCTATAGGGAGCTCCCGGCGAAGTGGCCAGAGTGGAATCCCATCGGCACAAGCAGCGTGGCCCGGGACAAACGGAGCGCAGGCACAATTCGGAGCGCCCTCCTCTTCACCGTCTTTTCCTGCGGAACCCCCTTCCGCCCACGGTTCCGCGACACCCTGCCCCCAGTGACGGCATGCCGAGGTTTCGGCCGCCGGCCAGCGCCCGGCTCACATCTTTATGCGATCCCATCGCAACCAGCCAGGGCTCACGCATCTAAAAAAGCGGGAGAACCCGCCGCGGGGCTCGATCCGATGCCGGAGGCATCCCAGAAAGTAGCCGACGGTTGAGCGCAGCGATACCGCCGGAAGGCCGCCCCCCGGGACGGCACCCCGGCAGGGCGTGCCAGACACCACCCGGGCAACATATCCGCTGCCACCCCTCTGCGGGGTGGGCTGTTTGTGGGACCGCGTTCCGGGGGTGTCGCTGCGCTCCACCCCCGGTTACTCTCTCTGCTCCCTCCGGGAACAATGCCTCCGCTTCGCCACCCACTCTGAGAACTTGTGCGGCCCCTCCTCCCGCGAAGCTGAATTTTAGATGCGCGAGCCCTGCGCAACCAGCCGTGGCCGCTCCTTATCGCCCAAGGTATTTAATGACTGCTTCGGTGCGGGAATGAACGTGGAGCTTCTCGTAAACCTTCCGCAGATGCGTGCGCACGGTGTCGAGGCTGATCGCCAAACGCTCGGCGATCTCCTTGTACATGAAGCCCTTGGAGAGGAGTTCCAAGACCGCGCGTTCCCTCTCGGTGAGCGCGTCCAAGCCTTCGGGCGCCGACGCCGGGGCGCGATGAAAAAAGCTGACCACCTGCCGGGCGATCTGGGGCGACATCGCGGAACCGCCCGCATACACCTGCTCGATGGCGGTCACAATCTCAGCGGGCGGCGTGCGTTTGAGCAGGTAGCCGCAGGCGCCGGCCTTGAGCGCATCGAAGATCAGAGATGTTTCCTCGTACATCGTCAAAACCAGGCAGAGCGTGGAGGGCGCCAGCGCCTTGAGTCGGGCCACCAGCTCGATCCCGCTCATCCGGGGCAGATTGATGTCCACCAGCACCAATTCGGGCCGGAGCTCCGGCAACACCTCCAGAGCCGCCTCCGCGCTGTGGAACACGGCGGAGCAATCGACCGCCCCGGAGAGCCTGAAAAACTTCAGCAGTGTTTCGGCAAACGGCGCGTCGTCCTCAACAAATGCAATTCGGATCGGAGAAGCCATGGGAGATCTCGGGCTGCAACATAAGCAGAGGACTCCGGGGAGGATGCAAGGAAAGAGCCCCCTGCGCCCCGCGGGCCTCTATATTTTCACACGCATCTCCACGCACGTGCCGCCCTCCGTTCGGGGCGACACCCTGCAAATCCCCCCCACGCTTTGCAGCCGCTCCCGCATGTTCGATAACCCGTCCTTTTCAGTCCCCGCAGGATCCTTGGGAATTCCTCGGCCGTTATCCTCCAGAAAAACCACCATCTCCGGTGCCTCAAACCGCAGCGTCAGCGTGACCTCGGTTGCGGCGGCGTGTTTGAGCACATTTTGCAGGGCCTCCTTGAAGGCGAGCAGGATTTGGTGCCGGATTTGCGCGCGGACTTGAAGGGGTGCCCATTCGGCGGGCGCATCCAGCCGGCAGGCAATTTCAAGCGGCCGGAAATACTCCGTGGCACAGTGGCAAAGGTAGTCAGCCACGTTGGCCAGTGTGTCGTTGCGGGGGTTGATCGCCCAAACCACCTCGTCCAAGGCCGCCACGGCCTCGCGAGCCGTGGCATTGAGCCGGTGCAGGCTGCCTGCGGCCTCCGGACCGAGCGCGTGTTCGGCCGAAAAGATCTCATGCAACACCGTGAGCTGCGTGAGCCTTGAGCCGACCACATCGTGCATATCGCGGGCGATCCGCGCCCGTTCGGCGTCCAACCCGCGCGAGCGCTCCAGCTCTGCGACTTGACGGGCCAGCCTGCGCCTGGCCACGAACCGCACCGTCCACGCCACGCCTGCCGCAAGGCCCGCCGCCGCAGCGAATTGCACCCACCGCCACTGCCACCAAGGCTTTGGCACCACGATGACGCATTGGAGGATCCTCTCGTTCCACAGTCCGTCCGTGTGCCCCAGTTGCGCCTCGAACGTGTAAGTGCCCGGAGGCGGACAGGCGACTTCCGCGAGCCGGTCGCTGCTCACCGCCTTCCACTCCTGGTGATACCCCCGCAGGCGCCACCGCAAGGGAATCCCCGCAGGCAACCCAGGGATCGACGGGTTCATTGAAAAAGCCAGCCAACGGGTTCCCTGGGGGGGCCTGGTTTGAGCCGCAACCTCGAGCTGAACCCCGTCGGCCCTCACCGCATCCAACTCGGGCGCCAGGGATTCGTAGGCCTCCACCTCGGCGAGCTGCGGCGAGTATCCAATGGGGCTGTCGCTGGAGATCCGAAGGTAACGCCCGCGAAAACTGCCCTTGCCTTGCCCGGCCCGAACCACATCGACCTCGCCCGGGTGGGGATAAGAGCCATCGGCGCGATGGCGTCCCTCCCAAACGGGTTGGCTCTCCGCTTCGGGCGCACTTTCGTAGAGCTTGAGCGTGATCCTCGACAACCGCTCCGGAACCAAACCGTCGCCCCGGTTTCGGAGGGCGAGATGATCCAGGTTGAGCACCCTGCCGAAATCGATCTCGAAATGGAACTCCTCCCCAAGGTTCGGTGCCCGCGGATGAGTGAACGTCGCCGCCAACCCATCCGTGAGAAACTCCGGGCGAAATCCCCCCCAGTTTTTGTGGGAGGCTTTGGCCGGACGCCCCAGCGCCGCGTTGGTTGTCTCCGCGTCAAATGCCTCCACGCGAAACTCCGTGAGCGTAAAGTCGCCCTGCTCACTGCCGCCCACCTCCGGCTGATCGCGTTGCGCCTGATCCGTCGTCAAAACATCCAACCGCATCCCGGTGAGCCGCCTGGGGAACCCAAGGATCTCCACGACAAACACCGTGTTGAATGCGTCCCCGCTGGAGAGCATTCTTGATCCTTCGAGCACCTCGAGTTTTGTTCCGGTGGAATACACCTGCCAAGGCGCCAGCGGCTCCCAATTCCCGGAGAGAGAGGGGTTCGGGTCCGATGTCCCGGAAATCACAAACTCCCGGAAATGAGCGTTGTGGACTCCGGAAAGAAAACAGAGCGAGATGCGCAAACGCTCCGCGACAACGGCCTGCCGCGCCGTGAAAACGGCGGCTTGCGGTTTGGCCACCTCCGGCGCCACCGACCAGCCCTGGTCGGGATTGGCGTCGACCCCGTCGATTGTTTTCTGCGGCCTGGACGTCTCGGCCCGGTAGGTCGTCTCCACGGTCCGGAACCGGACCGCGGACGCGCGGACCGCGGAGCCCAATCCGGGGCCCAGCAGCAAGATGGAAACAATCCAGAAAAATTTCACAGGCGAGATCCCCGAGCAGAGCGGTTCCCGGGCCGTCGGGAAAGCCTGAAGCCCGAGACGCGCAGCCGGTCCCGGAACTGGGGCGCCGAGTGCAAGCGCAAGAAAGCTCCTTGATTGAGAGCGCCGTCCGTAGGATACTCTCGGCCTCTGGCGGGAGTTGCTGACTGGAGTTGGCAGTGGATGCTCCCCGTTTTTCAACAACGGGCGCACCGGAAAGCGCCGGATTCATTTCAACCTCCCGCAAGGTCATTTCTCTCATGCAGGTTCTCCAAAGACATCCCAGCCGTTTCTCGCGTTCGCAGTTTGACCAGTGGCTGGCCCTCCGCCGGGCCGAGGAAAGCCTCCCGGAAATTACACCCCGCAACGGACAACCCATCTTCAAGTCCTGGCTGCGCGACAACTGGCAATCCATCCAGCCGCTGCCCGAAGCCAAGGGCCTCAATATTTTCTGCGAAAGGGACGTAACACACCTCGTGTGTGAGCACTCGCAGAGCCTCTTGATCGAGGGCGAATTCTACAAACTCACCATCTTCGACCCCTTCCCGCTCAACCGTCCCCGGGACGGGCAGCAGTTCGCCTCCCGGCTCCGGCAGCTTTCCTCCGACGTTCCCCGCCGCACGCTGATCCTGGAGACCGAGGTCCTCCACCAGATCCCCCGCATCGAGCAGACGCTCGCCGAGCATCGGGAACGCCTGAGCCCGGCGGAGATCCGCAGCGAGATGCGCAAACTCGACGGGCGCCTCTCCCTGAGCCAGTTCAAAGACCGGGTGGCCCGGATCATTCGGGAACTCACCCTGCGCGCGGCCAACCACCGCATGGCGGAGGGAATCGCCCTGCACAGGTTCCACGAGACCTTCCCGGGCGCCAGGGCCCGGCAACGCCAGCTCCTGCTGGTGGCCGGCCCGACGAACTCCGGAAAAACCTACACCGCCTTCCAGAAGCTCGCCGCCGCGAAAACCGGGGTATACCTCGCTCCGCTGCGCCTCATGGCCGCGGAGTTCTGGGATCGCATGAAGGGGGCGGGCGTTCCCTGCTCGCTGATCACCGGGGAGGAGCGAATCCTCGACCCGGGGGCGCGCCATGTGGCCTCGACCATCGAGATGCTGGCCACCGACGCCGAATACGACGTGGCGATCATCGACGAGGTGCAGATGATCTCCGACAAGGACAGGGGCTGGGCGTGGACGCAGGCGATTGTGGGCGTCAACGCCAAGCTGGTGATTCTGGTGGGCTCTCCCGATGCGGAGGCCGTGCTGGGTGAAATCGCCAACCGCCTCGGGGAACCCCTCGAAATCCAGCGCACCGAGAGACTCAGCCCGCTCCAAGTGGCCGACTCCCCGCTGGACCCGGACAAAGCCCTCGAAGGCGGCTCCGCGTTCATCTCGTTTTCACGGAAAGACGTGTTGGCTTGGAAACAAACCCTCGGCGCCTCCGAGTGCGCCGCCATCTACGGAGCGCTCTCGCCCGAAGTCCGCAGAGCCGAGGCGCGCCGGTTCGCCTCTGGGGAAGCCAAAGCCGTTTCCGCCACGGACGCCATCGGCATGGGCTTGAATCTGCCGGTCAAAACCATCGTTTTCACCACGCTCACCAAATGGGACGGCGAAAAGGAGATCACCCTGGGCGACTCCGCCATCCGCCAGATCGCCGGACGCGCCGGCCGTTACGGCATGCATGAGGTGGGCGTGGTCACCGCGCTCAACAAACGCAACCTCGATTACATCCGCGAGGCCATGGCGTCGCCGCCGGAACCCCTGCCGATCATCGCGCCGATAGCGCCCCACATCAAAATGCTGGAGTTTCTCTCCCAAGAGACCGGCAAAACCGATCTGCCCTCGCTTCTGGACTGTTTTGCGGCGCTCCCGGGCGACACGGATCTTTTCTGCAAAGCCGACGTGTCCTCGATGCGCGACCTGGCGGGTGAAATCCGGGAGTTCAACCTGCCATTGACCACGCAGTTTGCGTTGTGCGCCTGCCCGGTGGACTCGCGCAACGCCGATCACCTGCGGATTTGGCGGCAATGGGTGGCGGCGGTGGCCGAGGACGTGTCCTCGCCCCTGCCACGGGGCGACGAGTTTTCACCCGAAGGCAGCACGACGTCCGCCAACGAACTGCACGCTGCGGAAAGCCAAGTCAGGCTTCTGGCGTCCTACCGCTGGATGCATCACCGGATGCCGGAACTTTTCCCGGACATCGAGGAGGCGCTGGCCGTCTGCGCCGACACCAACCAGTTCATCTCCAACTCGCTGAAGAAAAAAATCGTGCGTCGCTGCCGCCGTTGCAGCAGCGGCCTGCCGGATCTCCACAAGTTCGCGATCTGCGACCGGTGTTTTTCGATGCGCTTTGAGCGTTCCGAATAGGGCCTCAAGCGTTCTCGCGGAGAATCTCAAGGGGTGAGGGCGTGCAGACCCCGCGGCTGAGCCAGGCTCCGCCCGCCAGCGAGAGCAGCGGAGGCAGGAGCACCCCGGCCGCGATAACGCGCGCCTCCGGCCAGGGGGCCGCCTTGAGGACGAAATGAGCCAGCGCCGCATGGACAACCACGGCGAGCGCGGCGCCCGCGAGCCCTGAAACCGCCCCCAGACACGCGTATTCCACCAAGAAAACGGAACGCACCTGGCGGCGGGAAGCGCCGAGCGTCCGCAGCAGCACACTTTCGCGGAGCCGCTGAGCGTGGCCGTTGAGCAGGCAGCCCAGAAGAATCGGAGCCCCCGCAAGCACCGTCACGCCAGCGAGAACCTCCACCACCCGGCTGATCTGCTCCAGGATCTCGGTGACCGTCTCCAGAATGAGCGTCAGATCGATTGCTGAAACGTTGGGAAACTCCCGGACCAAAGCCCGTTGCAACGCGCCGGAGGACGCCTCCTTGGGAATCCGGGTGGTGATCACCGTGAACCCTGGGGCGGCCTCCAGCACGCCGGGGGGGAAGACCATGAAAAAATTCAGGTTAAACCGGCTCCAATCCACCTTGCGCAGGTTAACCACTTTGGCCCGGAGCGGCACGCCCTGCACATCCAGACCGAGCTCGTCGCCCACGCCCAGTTCCAGATCGCGGGCGATTTTCGCCTCAAGGGAGACCGGCACGGGCTCAGCCCCGGGCTTCCATGGAAGGGAAGAGAACAATGCCCCGGCGGCGAGCTCTTCGGAGCCGGTGAGTTCGGCGCGGTAACTGGAGCGGTATTCGCGTTGAAGGACCCAGCGCGGGGTGCCCTTGGGCTCCCCCCCCTTTTCGCGCGCGGCCTTCGCCCTCGCCTCGGCCTGCTGCTCAAGCTCCCGCAAGGGCACACCTTTCACCGAGGCAATCCGCATTGTGACAATGGGCGCGTTCTCCAGCAAAGGAAGGCCAAGCCCCGCCAGGAGCGCCTTCACCCCGGCGCGTTGATCCTCCTGCACATCCACCAGATAGATGTTCGGGCTCGCGCGGAGGTCCCGCGGCTTCAGGCTCTCCAGCAAGCTGCCACGGACCAGCAACACCGTCAGCAGCAGACAATTCCCCAAGCCAAGGGAAAGCAGGAAAAGGAGCGTCTGGTTTTGCGGTCGGAACAGATTGGAAAACCCCTGGCGGAGCACATACGGCCAGGAGGGTCGAGGAAGCCTCCGGGCAAGGGCGGCCGCACCCGCGGCGGTCCCGAAAAGCAGCGCGAACACCAGCATCAACCCCGCCATCAAAAGCGCCGCTCGGCGGGGAGGCGTCCCGTGGAGCACGGTCAATCCCCAGAGGAGAGCCATCAGCAACAACGCGCAAACGATCTCCGCCGGGCGGGTCCACAGGGGCCGCTGCGGCTCCACGGAGGCTCGCAGCACGACCGAAGGCGGGACGCCGCGGATCCTGAGCAGCGGCAGCAAGGCGAATCCCATGCAGATGGTAAACCCGGCGAACGTGGTTTGAGCGATGACCGGCCAGGCGGGCGCCGGAGGCAGTGCAACCGGGAGATGCCGGGCAAAAACCGAGGCCACCCCCTGTTGAACCCCCAGCCCCAGGGCGGCGCCGATCAAAGCGCCTCCCGCGACGAGCACCAGAGCCTGAGCCAGATAAATGGCGAAAGCCGTGGAGGCCGGGCATCCCAGACAGCGCAGGATGGCGATGGACTCAATGCGCCGACTGACATGCGTGTGGATGGCAGCCGCCACGCCGATGGCCCCCAGAACCAGGGCCACCAAGGCGAGCAGCCCCAAGAACTCCTCCAACTGCTCCAGTGAGTTTCCGAGTGAATCACGCCGACTTTCCGGCGTCTCAAACTGCCAGCGGCTTTCAGGAAAGTGTTTGCGGAACTCGCGCGCCAGAGTGTTCCCGGGAGACGCCCCGGCCGGGAGCGCTCCGGAATTCGCCCCGGAAAGCTCCGAGTGCAGCAGATGAAAAACCAAACTGTTGGCCCCCAGAAGCCCTGTTTGATCCAGCGCGCTGTAGGGGACAAAAACCTGCGGAGAAAAACCGCCGAACCGACTGCTGCGGGGGCCGCCCTTTTTGAACGAACCCAGGATGGGCAACTCGAGGCTCCCGAGTTTGACCCGGTCCCCGACGCCGACCCCGAACTGGTCGAGCAGGGCGGGTTCAAGGACGATGCCTCCCTCTGAATGCAGCCGCTGCCAGGCCTCCGGGGGATCGGTTTCCAGCTTCCCATAGAAGGGATAATCCGGCTCCACCCCGCGCACCTGGACCAACCGGGCGGCGTCGGCCTTGGGGAAGGAAAGCATGGAGGAAAAACTCGTCTCGCGCCGGACTCTTTTGGCGTGCGTCTGCATCCACGCCACCGCATCCACCGGGAAGGGATCGCGCGAGGAGACTTGCAGATCCGAGCCGAGCAACGCATTGGCCTGAGTTCGGATTCCCGCCTCGAACCGGGCCTTGAGTGAGTGAATGGCCACCAGGGCGGCGATTCCGAGCACGATGGAGGACGAGAACAGCAGGAGACGTTTGCGCTGGGTGCGACTATCGCGCCAGGCCATGCGCCAAGTCCACGCCTGGAAGAGCCCCATCCACCTCCCGCGCGCGGCGGGGGCGCCGGCACGCCCCGTGCCCGCTCCGGAATTTTCAGGGTCGTTCATGGGTCGTTTCCCGCTCAATGCTGCCCGCGCGCATCCGGACGATCCGGCAAGCCCGCGCCGCCAGAGCGGGGTCGTGAGTCACGAGCACCAGCGCCGTGCCGTGGGCCCGGTTCATCTCAAAGAGCATCTCGACGATGGGCGCGCTGGTGTCCGCGTCGAGGTTGCCGGTCGGTTCGTCGGCGAAAAGAATCCGGGGCCTCCGGATAAACGCGCGGGCGAGGGCGACACGCTGTTGTTCGCCACCGGAAAGCTGGAGGGGATAATGATGAAAGCGGCCGCCCAAACCCACCCGTTCAAGGATGGCGCACGCCTGTGCCCGGGCGCCGGAGATGCCGCTTAACTCGAGGGGCACCAGGACATTTTCCAACGCTGTCAGCGTGGGCAGGAGCTGAAAGCTTTGGAAAACGAAGCCGACGCCTTCATTGCGCAGCGCGGCGCGCTGATCTTCGTCGAGGTCCTCGAGGGGCCGCCCCAGCAAGCGAACGCTCCCCGAGGTGGCGCGGTCCAAGCCGGCGCACAAGCCGAGCAGGGTGGACTTGCCGCTACCGGACGGACCGACCACCGCGCAAGTGTCTCCCGCATGGAGCTTTAAATCGACGTTGTGCAGAATCTTCAACGTGCGAAAACCCGTGCCGTAGGTCTTGCACAGACCCTCAATTTCGAGGATGGGTGAAGTCGTAGCTTTGTGAGGAGCAGACTCTTCACGGGCTGCGGTGGAATGCTCCAACGACGATGGATTCATCAAAGGCAAAATGGATGTGGCTGCTGCTTTTTTCGGCCTGCGCACTATGGCCGCGCAATGCCGCGCATGCAAACGAGTCCGCGCGCCTGCGCGTCGTGATCCTAGGGGACAGCCTCACCGCCGGATACGGCGTGGAGTCGGCGCAAAACTACCCGGCGCGCCTTCAGGAAAAGATCGACCGGGCGGGACTCCCTTTTGAAGTCGTAAACGCAGGCATCAGCGGCGACACCACCGCCGGAGGGCTCCGGCGGATCGACTGGGTCCTGGGGAAGGGAGCGGCGGTGCTTGTGGTTGCACTGGGGGGCAACGACGGCCTCCGCGGGCTTGCCCCTGCGCAAACCGCGCAAAACCTCGCCGCCATTCTCCAACGGGCCAGACAACGGATCCCCGACGTGTCCCTGGTTTTGGTGGCCATGAAAATGCCGCTGAGTATGGGTGCGGATTTCGCCCGGGCCTTCGAGGAGATTTTCCCGGAGGTGGCCGCCCGGAACCGCGCGGTGCTGGGGCCGTTTCTCCTCGAAGGCGTCGCGGGGAACCCGGAGCTCAACCAGGCCGACCTGATTCATCCCAACGCCCGGGGCCAGGAGAAAATCGCGGACAATCTCTGGGCATCCTTGCACGAGGTTCTCCTGGAGCGAGCCCGCTAGTTTTTTGGCAAAGATGGACCGCAACAACTTACCCCCAGCCATCACCCCCTCGGCCAAACCGGATGAGAGCCCGGGCGTGCCGAGCGCGCCCTCGGGCGCTCGCGGCCACCAATCCTGGGTGGACGAAAAAAAAACGGGGGTTTGGCAGGGCTCTTGCATTACCGGGGACCCTGTGATGCCAACTCCCCACAGCGATCCGACTCATTTTGAGCTGCTCGAGCAGCGATCCTGCACATTCGAACACATCGAGGACGGGATCATCGTCACTTCGCTGGATGGCGTGATTTTGGACTGGAACAAGGGCGCGGAGCGGCTCTTCGGGTGGAGCCGCGAGGAGATGCTGGGAAAAACTCCGGCAGTGCTGCACCGCCCCTGCGACGCGGAGCAGCTCACCGGCTCCATCAACGCAACGGCGGCGCAGGCGGGCCGTTGGAAGGGGGAGATTTCTTTTGTGCGCAAGGACGGTTCCTCGCGCATTTGCGAGACCACCACGGTGCCCATGCGGGACGCTCAGGGCCGTATTTTTGCAACGCTGGGGATCAACCACGATGTGACGGCGCAGAAAGCGGTGGAGGGCAAGCTGGTGGAGGAAAAACAGGTGCTGCGGACGCTGATTGACTCGCTGGAGGACGTGATTTTTTTCAAGGACCTCGAGGGCCGCTTCATCATGGTCAACGCCGCGCACCGCAAAATCTGGAGCAAATCGCAGCGGGGCCCGATTGGCCTGACGGATTTCGATGTTGAGGGGCTCCAGGCCAACGCCGCGCGCTACGCGCAGGATGACCAGACCGTTATCACCACCGGCAAACCGATCACCAACCGGGAGGAACCCTTCACCCGGGACGACGGCACCTCGGGCTGGTTTCTCACCTCGAAATATCCGCTCCATAATTCCGCCGGGCGGGTGATCGGCGTGGTGGGCACGGCCAGAGACATCACCGAGTGGCGGCTGACAGGGCGCGCGCTGGCGGACGAACGAGAGAAGTTCAAAACCATCGTCGACGCCCTGCCCGACGCGCTCTTTCTCAAGGATCGGGAAGGCCGGATCACCCTTGAGAACAAGGCCATGGCCAAACTTTTCGGGCCGGAATCCGGGCGTGTTCTCAAGACGCCTTTCGAGGAGCCGATTCCCAGGGAACACGCGGAACGTTACGCGGCGGACGACCGCACCGTCATCGAGACGGGCCAGCCCGTGATCAATCGCGAGGAGCCTTTTCTCACCACGGCAGGCACGACGGGCTACCTGCTGACCTCCAAATACCCGATCCGCGACAGCGGCGGCGAGATTGTCGGAGTGGTGGGGGTTTCGCGGGAAATCACCGAAATACGCAAGGCGGCGGCGGAACGCCGGGCGTTTGAGCGCAAGCTCCAGGAAACCCAGAAGCTCGAAAGCCTGGGGGTTCTGGCGGGCGGGATCGCGCACGACTTCAACAACCTGCTCACCGGCGTCCTGGGCAACGCCAGCCTGGCGAGCATGGAGCTCCCACAGGAATCCCCCGTGCAGGAGCTTCTCAAACAGATTGAAATCGCATCGGTCCGCGCGGCCGACCTCTGCAAGCAGATGCTGGCCTACTCCGGAAAAGGCCGGTTCGTCATGCAGCGTCTTGATCTCAACGCGGCCCTAAACGAGACGACCAAGCTCCTCCAGGTGTTCCTCAACAAGAACGCCGTCCTCAAAATGCAGCTCGCGCCGGCGCTTCCGGCTGTGGTTGCCGATCCCACACAGATGCGCCAGGTGATCATGAACCTGGTGATCAACGCCGCCGAGGCCATCGGTGAGCGCAGCGGCTACCTCACCCTCACCACCGGCGTCGTCCGGGCCGACTCCCGCTACCTGGCCGAAACCCATCTTTCCCCCGACCTGACCGAAGGCGACTACGTCTACCTCGAGGTCGGCGACACCGGCAGCGGGATGACCCCCGAGGTGGCCGCGAAAATTTTCGACCCGTTTTTCACCACCAAATTCACCGGCCGCGGCTTGGGCCTGGCGGCTGTGCTGGGGATCGTCCGCGGCCACCGGGGGGCGTTGAAGGTTTACACCGAACCGGGTGTCGGCACGACATTCAAAGTCCTGCTGCCCTGCGCCGACGGTCCGGTGGACGATCCCGGCATGGAGCGCCCGGCAAGCGCCCAGTGGCGGGGCCGCGGCCTGGTGCTCATCATCGACGACGACGAGACCACCCGGGCCACCACGGCGCGGATGCTCGAGAGCATGGGCTTTGAGGTGCGCCTCGCCGCCGACGGTCAGGTGGGCGTGGAAGCCTTCCGCCTCACTCCGGAGGAGTTCCAGGTCGTCCTGCTCGACCTCACCATGCCGCGTATGGACGGGGCGGACGCGTTCACCGAAATCCGCCGGATCCGGCCCGATTGCCGGGTCCTGCTGATGAGCGGATTTAATGAGGCGGATGCCGTGGCGCGGTTCGCCGGGAAAGGGCTCGCCGGCTTCGTCCAGAAGCCCTTCCGGCTCCCGGATCTCCGGGAGAAAGTGCAGCAGATCCTTGGCGCCCAGGGATAGATCGGCGCGTTATTTGGCCTTGTTCAGGAGCAGGATCCTCTTGAGCTCCGCAAGGGTCTGGGGCAGCTCGTGGGAGCCGTGAGGCCCGGGCACGATGAGCTCGGACTTGGCGCCATCCAAATGCGAGCTCCAGTAGGGCACGACGCCGTCCGAGCTTTTGGGCGAGTCGCCCTTGCCGCGATCGCCGATAATGGAGTGGTAAGGGGCGCGGATGGGGAGTCGGTCGAGCTCCTTGAGCGTGGGGTTTTTGGGGGAGAGACTGGTGATGCTGTTGGGAACCTGGGGTGATCCGGAAACAACCGAGAGCACGTCGCCCAGCGAGTTGGTGAGTGTTCCCACCAACGATTTGGGCAGCGAAATAATGCGCATGGCCAGCGCGCCAATGGAGCCCATCGCCATTTCGCTTCCCCGGTGAGGCACGCAGATGAAGACGATGCGGCTGACTCGCGGATTGGATTCCACAATCAGCGCCTGCTTCACCAAGTTGTTCGCGGGCAACTTGCGGTCGAGCTCGTCGGCTTTGTGTTTGAGGTTCGCCTTCCACAGAGCTCGGCCGGTGTCCACGGCCTGCATCCGCGAGACCAGCCCGCCCATGCTGTGCCCGACCAACACGTAACCTTTCGTCATCGGGTGCAAGCTCTGGACCCTGGCCAGCTCCTCCCGGAAACGCAGGGCCGAGTACGACATGGGATTTCCGGTGGGATAATTAAACACCCAGAACTGGTAGCGGCGCCGCAGGTTCTCGTCGGCATGCAGCTCGTTCATGGCGTTGAGCCACATCTGGGGCGTGGACATCAGCCCGTGCACAAAAATCACCGGGATCCGGTCCGGGTCATAGGGCTCAATCATGTAGAGCCCTGTGCTGCGCAGATACTTCTCCACACGGATCATCGACACGAACCCGCGCAGCAACTCGTTCTGCTGGGGATAACGCGCCAGGGGCGCCGTGTAGTCCGCCGCGAGAGGCTGGGATTTTCCGCCGATGGAAACCACGCTGCGTTTGTCGGGGTGCTGCAGTGCCAGAGTGGCGACGTTCTCCTTGAACGACAAAGTCGCGGTCACCGGCGCCATGGTGCCGCTGGCCGGCTCAAACGGCGCCTTCGACCCGAAACCCAAACCTTTGGTCTCGTGAATCCCCACAAACGGGGCGCCGACCCCGGGGCGCACGAAAGTGCTCCGCAGGTGCCGCCGTCGGACCCGCGAGGCGGGCTCAAGGTCCGTGAAGTAACTCGGCGCCCAGCTCCCCGAAACCTCAGGTCCCTGGAATTTCAAGCCGTAGCTCTGCCCCTCGGCGGAGAAGCGCAGGGACTGGTTCCACAAACGCCCGCCCTCGCCGTTGAAAAGCAGCTCGGTGAGCTCCGCAGTGGCCGTGTTATAGGTCCCAAGCGCCCCGAGATCCCCCGGCCGCACGGGAAGAACTTTCGCCGCCTCGTCCGCGGCATGAAGATAGGAACCCACACGCTCCTCCAGCGGCGCACGCGGTAAGCGGCCTTTTTTCAAACTCACCGAAGCGTTTGCCAGGCGCACGTCCGGCTCCGTCTTTTTAAGGCCCGTGCTCGCGCAGCCCCCCAGGGCAATCGCAAACGAGAGCGTCGTGATCCGGGTGAAGAGAGGATTGATCATATGTTTTTTGCGGGGTGCCGCCGGTCAAAACGGCGAAAGCGATTGGGTTTCTTTGGGGAATTGCCGCGCCCGAGGGCTATGGGAAACGGGCGGAGACGATCATTGACGCGAAGCCTGGAGGCCGGAGCCGGTTACTGGCCTTGCCGGCGTTGCACATCCTCGCCCGTGGCGCGGAGCAGCCGAGAGTAGGCCACCGAATAATCCCGCAGCGCCTGCACGTAGTTGCCCCGGGTCTGGGTCAGCGCGGTCTGCGCGCTGAGGATGTCCACTTGGATGCCCGTGCCCGCCAGGTAACGCTCCCGCGCCAATTGGATCGTGCGCTCTGCGCGCCCGATGTTTTCCTTCTGCGAATCGACCGTCGCCTTCGCGCTGAGAATGTCGGACCAGGCCGTGCGCACCTGCAGGGAAACCAGCCGGCGTTGCTCCTCCAACTGGGCCTGCCTCAAACCGCGGTTCGCTTGGGCCTCCGCCACGCGGCCCTGGGTGAGGAACCCGTCAAAAAGCGGCCAAGACATCTGGACCCCGGCGATCGCCCCGTCCAGCGAGTCGCCCGCGTTTCGGGTGCGCATCCGGCTGGTGACGTCGTATCCCGCGAACGCCTGGACGCCCGGTTTGTTCCCGGCGCGCGCGGTGATGATGTTTTCGTCGCTGAGTTTGACCTGGGTGTTGAGAGACTCCAGCTCGGTGCGGTTTTTCCAGCCTGCGGCGAGCGCGCCGGGCAGGTCGGCCGGGTATTTGCGGACCTGCAGCGGGGTGTCGAGCCGGAGGGGCAAATCGTTCTTGGCCTCCTTGGGCACGTTGTATCCGAGCAACTCGACGAGCGCCTGTTTGGCGATGACGTAACTGTTGCGCGCGAGGATGAGCGGCGGCTCGGCGTTGGACAACTCCACCTCGGCCCGCAGCTGGTCGAACTCGGACACCACACCGGCGGCGAGCCGGGATCGGACGTTGTCGAGCTCCCCCTTGAGCAGATCCACGGAAGCCTGGCGCACCTCAATCTGGGCCGCAGCCAACTGGACGTCGTCGTACGCCGTGCGGACCTGAAGAAGCACCTGGCCGAGGCTCGTCAGGAAATCCTGCATGGCCTGTTCCCGGATGAGCTTGGAGACGCGCAAAGCCGAGAGGAGCCGCCCCCCTTGGTAGAGCGACTGGACCACGCGAGCGTCCCCCACCCAGCGCTGGTTGTTCAAGGTCGGGCCCGTCGCGTTGAACCCGGTGTTCAGCTCCACCAGGGAGTCCTGAGTCACCGAGTAATCCACGCGACCAAGCACCTGCGGCAGAAGAATCGCCCGGGTCTGAATAGCCACGCCCAGACGCGCTTCCACCGACTTGCGCGCCTGCAAAATGATCCCGTTCTGTTCGGTGGCGATGTTGAGCGCGTCGACCAACGAGAGAGGCCGCTGAAGGAGGGCCTCAAAGGAGGGGGCGTTTTTTGTCCGGGGAACGCCCGCCGCCGCGGCGCCCAGGGGAGCCAGGAGCAAAGCGAGGGCGGTCAGCTTGGAAAATGAGGGGTGCATAAGAGAAAAAATCGGGACGGATGCGCGCAGGTTTGCTCAAGCGTGCGGCTCGGGAACGGGCACAGCCGGATGCGGCGGGGCCTGTTTTTTGCCGCCCCATTTCTCGACGAGATAGAAACACGCCGGGATCAGGAAGATGGCTAGCACCGTGGCGCCCAGCATCCCGCCAATGACGGCGAACCCCATGACCTGCCGCGAGAGCGAGCCGGCGCCCGCCGCTTTTGCCAGAGGCACGCAGCCGAGGATGAACGCGAAGCTCGTCATCAGGATGGGCCGGAGCCGGAGACGCGCGCCCTCCAAGGCGGCGTCGAGCAGAGGGAGTCCCTGCTCGTAGCCCATCTTGGCGAATTCCACGATGAGAATGGCGTTCTTGGCGGACAACCCGATGAGCATCACCAAGCCGATCTGTGCGTACACGTTGTTCTCGAACCCGCCCACCCAAAGCCCGGCGAACGCCCCGAACACGGCGATGGGCGTGCTCAGGAGCACGCTCAAAGGCAGCGACCAGCTCTCGTATTGGGCGGCCAGGATCAGGAACACAAACAGGAGCGAGATCCCGAAGATGACCCCGGGCTGGACCCCCTGCTGGGCCCGCTTCTCCTGATACGACATGCCCAAATAGTCGTAGCCCATCTCGCGGGGCATGGTTTCAGCAAAAACCTCCTCCAGCGCTTTCATGGCCTGGGCCGAGCTGTAGCCCGGCGCGGCGGAACCGTTGATCTGGGCGCAACGGTAGAGGTTGTAACGCATGGTGAACTCCGGGCCCGCCGTGGGCCGGGTGGCTGTGAGCGCGCTCAGGGGCAGCATGTTGCCCTCCCCGTTTTTCACGAAGAACTGGCCCACATCCTCCGACCGGGTGCGGTATTCGCCCTCGGCCTGAATGAACACCTGCCATTGCCGGCCAAACCGGTTGAAGTAGTTCACAAAATAGCCGCCCATGTAGGTCTGCAGAGTCTGATAAACCGCCCCGAGATCCACCCCCTGCTTGAGCACCTTGTCCCGGTCCACGTCCATCGCCAACTGCGGCACTTTGGGCAGGAACGTCGTATTCACCCCGGCCAACTCCGGGCGTTTCCGCGCGGCTTCCATGAACCTCTTCACGTTCGCGTCCAGGAACGCCAGGTCCTTGCCCGCGCGGTCCTCCAGCATGAAGGTGAACCCGCCCGAGGCGCCCACGCCGGGGATCGCCGGGGGCGAAAAGGCGAAGGCCACGGCCTCGGGAATCCGGGACAGCTGGGCGTTGAGCCGGCGTTTGATTGCCTCGTATTTTTCCTCCGGCGCGGTGCGTTCGTGCCAGGGTTTGAGGGTGACAAAGAAAAAGCCGTTGTACGTGTTTTGGGTGCCGCTGAGCAGGCTGAACCCCGCCACGGTGGACGTGTGGGCCACGCCCGGGGTCTGCGCGAGAATAGCCTCCACTTTTTTGCAGACCTCGTCCGTCCGCTGCAGGGAGGCCGCGTCGGGCAGGGACACCCCCACATACAAGTACCCCTGGTCTTCATCCGGGAGAAACCCGGAGGGCACCCGGCTCGCGAACAATCCGGCGAGCACGGCAAACCCGGCCAGCAGGAGGAGGCTCACTGCGGTCTTGCGCACGAGGAACCGGCACACGCCCACGTAGCCGTTGGTCGCCACGCCAAAGACCCGGTTAAACCCGTCAAAGAAGCGCTGGAGCAGGCCCCCGCTTTTTTTCTTGGGCCGCAGAAGCAGGGCGGAGAGCGCCGGGCTCAGCGTCAGGGCGTTGAAGGCGGAGATCACCACGGAGATGGCGATGGTCACCGCGAACTGCTGGTAGAGCCGGCCCGTGATTCCCGGGATAAACGCCGTGGGGATGAACACCGCGGAGAGGATCAGCGCGATGGCCACGACGGGGCCGGACACCTCCTGCATGGCCTTGAGTGTGGCGTCCCTGGGCGAGAGCCCCTTCTCGATGTGATGCTCGACAGCCTCCACCACGACAATGGCGTCGTCGACAACCAGACCGATGGCGAGCACCAGGCCGAAGAGGGAGAGGGTGTTGATGCTGAACCCAAAGAGCGGAAACAGGGCGAATGTGCCGATGAGCGACACCGGCACGGCCAGCAGCGGGATCAGGGTCGCCCTCCAGCCTTGGAGGAAGACAAACACCACGATGAGCACCAACACGACGGCCTCAAGCAGGGTGTGCAGGATTTCTTTGACCCCCTCGGTCACGGCTAGGGTGGTGTCCAGCGCGACCACGTAATCCAGGTCTGCCGGGAACCGCCCCTTGAGTTCCTCCATGAGGCGTTTGGCGCCGTCGGCGGCCGCAATCGCGTTGGAGCCGGGCATTTGATAGATGGCGACCAGCGCTGCGGGTTTGCCGTCCAGGCGCCCCTTGATGTTGTAGGTCTGCGAGCCGAGCTCGATGCGGGCCACGTCCTTGAGCCGCACCAGGGAGCCGTCCGCGTTGGCGCGCACCACCACCTCGGCGAACTCCTCCTCCGTCTGGAGACGGCCCGGGGCGCGCACGGCGTAGGTGAACTCCTGGCCTTTGGGCACGGGCTCCGCGCCCACCTGCCCGGCCGGGTTCACGTTGTTCTGTTTCTGCACCGCTTGGACGATCTCCGGAATGGTGATCTGGAGTTTGGCGAGCTGATCGGGCTTCACCCAGAACCGCATGGCGTACTGGCCGGCGCCGAACACCGTGACGCTGGCGATGCCCGGGACGCGGGTGAGCTGGTCGTTGATGTTGATGAAGCAATAGTTCGCCAGGAAGGTGCTGTCGTAGGTGCCTTGGGGCGAGTAGAGCGCAAAAAGCATCAGCGGCGCGGAGGTGGACTTCTGCACGGTGACCCCGGCCTTGGTCACGTCGGCGGGCAGCTGCGAGTTGGCCTGCGAGGCCCGCATCTGGGAAAGGATCTGGTCGGTGTTGGCGTCGGTCTTGATGTCGAAGTTGACCGTCAGCGTCATCGCCCCGTTGTTGGCGTTGACGGAGTACATGTAGTTCATGTTGTCCACGCCGCTCATCTGCTGCTCGATGGGCGTGGCCACCGCCTGCTCAATGGTCTGCGCGTCCGCCCCCGTGTAGGTGGCGCGCACCTGCACCTCCGGCGGCACGATGTTGGGGAACTGCGCCGTCGGCAGCCCCAGCATGGAAACCAGGCCGATGATCACCAGGATCAGCGACATGACGATGGCGACAATCGGACGCCTCACAAAAAAACTGCCCATGGCGCGTTATTTCGCCTCCGGTTGGGGTTGTGCCTGCGCCCCCCAGGGCTTGGCGCTCACCGGCATCCCGGGGCGCACCTTCTGGACGCCCTCCACCACCACATCCTCCCCGGGCTTGAGCCCCTCGGTGATGATCCACTGGGTCCCCACCCTGTCCCCCACTTTCACCGGCCGCACCTCCGCTTTCCCGTCCGCGCCCACCACGGCGATCTGGTAATTGCCCTGCAACTCCATCACCGCCCGTTGCGGCACCGCCAGCGCCGCCTCCTCCTTGCGGACCATCCCGCGGATCCGCGCGAAGAATCCCGGGCGCAAAACACCGCCGGGATTGGGGAAAAGCGCCTCCAAGCGCAGGGTGCCCGTCTTGGAGTCAATCTGCCGGTCGGCGGCGGAGAACGCGCCTTTCTGTGGAAACACACTGCCGTCGGCGAGGATCAGCTCAAGGTTGGCCTGGGGGTTCGCTTCGGACTGCGCCGCGGCCGCCTTGAGGCGCTCGGCGATGCGGTAATACTCCTGTTCGCTGATCTGGAACTTGGCCTTGATCGGATCCACCGTGGAAATCGTGGTGAGATCCCCTGAGGTGGGGCCCACCAGGTCGCCAATGCCGGGGTTGGCGAAACCCACAATGCCATCAACGGGCGCGGTCATCTTGGTGAAGCCCAGGTTGATTTCCGCCGCCTGCACCGCCGCCTGCGCCGCCGCCACACTGGCCTTGGCGGCTGCGTTGTTCTGAACCGCCGCGTCCCGGTCCGCCGCGCTGCCGGCTTTGGATGCGAAAAGTTGATTCTGGCGGCCCTCATCGAGCTCCGCCTTGGTTTGGCTGGCCTGCGCCTTGGCCAAATCCGCCCGGGCCTGGGCCAGGGACGCCTCAAAAGGGCGCGCATCGATGGCAAAGAGCAGGTCGCCGGATTTAACCTCCCGCCCGGGCTGATAGTCCTTGCTGATGAGGTAACCCTGGACCCGCGCCCGCACCGCCACGTTGGCCGATCCGTCGAGAGTCCCGATCCACTCCTTGTGGATCGGCAAAACCTGCGGTTGAACCTTCGTCACGAGCACTTCAGGGGGGGCGCCCACTCCCGCAGCGGGTTTGGGCGGATTGCAGCCCCCCAACACCAGAAGGCTCACCCCGCCGAGGATTCCCGCCCAAATCGGGCGCTGAGAACCGGGCGACGAAAAAAAGAGGAGTCTTTTCATAGAAAATCGAGAGCTCACACCCGTTGACCCGCCTGCGGATCCGCCTGGGAGCAGGGCGACTTCTACCCGGAACCCCCAAGCAAACAGGAGACAAAAATCAGGGCGCCACCTGATTTTCACCGCGTTTTGAGAGCAATCGGGGGTTCAAGCCGAACTCCGAAGTTTCAGAGAGAGATGATCTTCCCGCGGAGGCTCGGGGATCGCGGAGGGATTTTTGGAAATTGCCGCACCCAAAGGCCTTGCACTTTCGCCCCTTCAGTCATTCCGCTGGACCTTCCGTTTTCAGGTTCAAGCCGCATAGCCACGCACGGAGCCCGGGGCGGCGCGCTTCCCGGACCGTTTTTTGACTCCGCGCGTTTACCGCATTTCAGAGGGCAGGGAGAGCAGGGCCTCCGTGAACACCTCGTTCATCTTTGCGGCCTCGGCGGTGAGTTTCTTGCATTCAGAAACATTGCCCGTAAACCCCGAGTAAATGCCCAGATGCCATTTGCGGTGGGCGGAGAGAAGGGGCGGGAGGTCCTCGGGAATGAAGGATTGAGCCATCGCAAAGATGGTTTCAGGAGCCACGTTGACCCAAGCCACGGGCGTCGGCTCCGGCTTGGTTTTGATCTGGAGACCTTGCTCGTTGCATTTGGCCACCCCGCCCTCCAGCGGCGCGCCTTTTTTGAGTTTCACGGGGTCCGCGTAACCCTTGGCCGTGAGATCCTCGATGAGGTTGCTCTTAAAAGTGTCCAACCACTGGGTGCGCGCCAGGAAAACATCCTGCTGTTCCCGGGCTGTCTCGGTGCGCAACTCCAGCGATTTCATGAGCTCGAAGGCCTCCCGGAAACGCAATTGCGCGAGCAACTCCCCGCGCTTTGCCAACGCAGCCGGCAATGCCTCCGCGTCAAACGCCTCGTTCTCCGTTGCCTCCCTGGCTTTCAACTCCAACGCCAGGGTGGCTTCCCCTCCTACCTTGATGATCTGCTCCTTCAGCGCAGCCGTTTGTTTGCCCAAAACCCGCATCTTCGGAAGCGCGGCGACGGCATACTCCACAGCCGCTTTTTTTTCCTCGGGCTCGCTCGCCGCCTCGATCTTCGCACTGGCCCGTTTGTACTCCTCCAGGCCCGACTCAAACTGACCCGCCATCTGCCGGAGTTTTTTGAGCTGTTCCTCCGACCCCAGCCATTGTTTGGGGGCGTTCACCCTGGAATCGGCAAATTCGAGCAGCAGCGCGGTGGATTCCTCGTATTTCCCCAGATTCCAGTTCTTGGCCCCGTAAAGGAAGAGCGCGATGGCCTCGTAGCTTTCCTTGTCGTAGTCCTTGGACACCTCGGGGGAGACCAATCCGTCGCCAGCCACCGTTTCGGACAGCATGACGAAAAACTTCGAGAGCCGTCCTTCGCTGGGCACGGACTCGTTGCCTTTCCACGGATGCTCAGAAAGCCCTTTCATCAAGGTCGTGGCCTCGGCGTCTTTGCCCGCCAAAACCAGCGCCAAGGCCTCCTGCACGGTGAGCCAGCTGCGGTAAGGCTCACCGGACTGCTTCTGCCGCCGCAATCTTCCGAAACGGTCGGCGGCGTCGGCAAATTTCCCGGCCAGAAGCAGATCGGTGGCCACCCCGTGGCGCACGCCAATCTCCCTCAGACTCAGCTGTTCCTCCGGCGCCACGGGCGGTACAAACTTCATGGGCTTGGGTTTACCGCACCCGGCCAACCCACAGATCAACGCGACTCCCGCCAAGCCCGCCGCCATTGGGACAAAAGCGCGAGGAATTCGAAAAATCGGCCGGTGGGGGAAAAGGGTGAAACTCAACATAGTAAACGGGGCGAAAGCGGTGGAGGTAGCCAGTACCACACCCGGCGCTCTGCATTAGATCGACGGGAAGAGAGGGTCAACCCTCGAAGCGCCCCTTCCCGGGGCTCAAGCATCTAAAACTCAGCTTCGTGGGGGGAGCGGACGCACGGCTCACGCATCTAAAAAAGATGAAAGAAGAGCTCACGCGGATGCCGAAGGCATCGGAGCGAGCCCCGCGGCGGATTCCTCGCGCTTTTTTAGATACGGGAGCCCTGCGCCCCTTACGCCACTCGTTTGCTCCCTCCTCCCTTGGGGACAGACCCTAATGCCGCGATGGCGGCGATGCATCGGGTGTGGCGAAGCCTGCCCGGCACCGTTTCGCGCCCCCCCAACGCCACGCCGACTCAGCTCAAGGAATGAGCCGCGCTCAGGGAACCCGGGATGCGGGCTTGGGCGCAAATCTCGGGGACTGAGCGGCGGTGAGCACGAGGCCGGTGAAAATCCCCAAACCGCTCAATTGGTAGATCTGATCACCAAACCAATTGGCACTGCCCGGCCAGGGGTAGACCAAAAAGCGGGTCAGGCTCAGGAAGAATCCCCAATAGACCATCCGATGGGCCCAGAGCTGGAGACCCCAAGGAGTCACCCCGGGCAGGGAAGGATGCGCGAACCTTGGCACCAGACGCATCAAGGCCGGCTTGAGCCGATCGTTGACGGGATTCTCGACCCAGCGGCGCATGAGCCAGGCGAGCAGAAACACCGGCAACACGCTGACGAGAAAAACGAGAACTGGCCCCGCCGCAGGGACTTTGAGGGCCGCGACGAGGGAAACAGGCCAGCCAAACAAATAGATTCCGTACGAAACATCCCCGCTCTTGCGCATGGGCCAAGCCAGCCAGGCCCAGCGGCCGAGCCAAACCGTGAGCGCCGGTCCGCAGAATGCGAACGCCGCCACCTGCAAATCAAACCAAGCGGCCCCGAGCAGCAAAGTCATCGCCAAGGCGAGGATGGGTCCCGAGAAGGGCCATTTTTTGTGGATCGGATAAAACGCCACCCCGCCGCAGAAATAAGGCAGGGTTTTATCGAGCATGATGAAAGGAAGCGGCAATCCGGCCGCCGGAAAACTCCCCTGGGCCGTGGTCCAACCCCAGGAAGGA
The DNA here is from genome assembly GCA_945860355.1 of Chthoniobacter flavus. Taxonomy (GTDB): domain Bacteria; phylum Verrucomicrobiota; class Verrucomicrobiia; order Chthoniobacterales; family Chthoniobacteraceae; genus CAIURC01. The sequence goes on from CAMARB010000012.1 coordinate 28,041, forward strand.
GCGAGCAACGAAACCACCCCGATCACACCGGCCGCAACGGCCACTTTGCTGGAGTTGCGCAGGAGCATCTGGAGCGCGAGCAGAAACAAATAACACACCAGCTCATAAGGGATGGACCAGAGCGAGCCGTTGATAAACCCGGCCAATTCCGGAAATCGGGAGGCATTTGGGGGAAGCGAACTAGCATCCCCCAAACCGACAATGGACCAGTAGATGGACAGCCAAGTGTTCTTGGAGAAGAGCAGCTCGGGCACGCTCAAGCCACTGAGCCACGGCCCAAGCAGCAAAACCGTCACGATCACCGCAAAACAAAATCCGGGAAGAATCCGCAGGAGCCGGTGCACCAAAAAACGCAACGGATCACTTTTGGGGTGGTCGAGGCTGCGGCTGAGCAAAAAGCCGCTGAGAATAAAAAAGATCCGCACCGCATAGTTCCCGAAACTATTGCCCTCGCCCAAGAAGGCAGCGAGTGGATCCATGGCGTTGCCGCCCGCGGCAATCGGGTAGCAATGCGAGAAAACGACCGCCCACGCCGCGAGCCAACGCACCCCGTCCAATCCGGGAAACCCGTCGTGAGGAGGATCAATGAGAGGAGAAAGCTTGTTGGCCATTTTTGCTGCTCCGGCACGCGCGCCAGACGCGCTTGGGAGTGATGGGAGTGATGGGAGAAACGTTGGGGAAAATCATGGCATTCTCAGGAATGCAAGCCCGCCTCCTCACGCCACCACAGAGCGGCAACGGCGGCATTGGGGAAAAATGTGCACGCATCCCAGCCCTCGTCACCCCGTTTAAATTTGGATCTTGAGGCCGTCGTACGCGATCTGCACGCCTTCGGGCAGCTGGCTCTGGGTCTCGGCGTGGGCCAGATCATGGCAGAGATGAGTGAACCACGCCTGCCCGGGTTGAAGGCGGCCGATGATTTCCAGCGCCTCACTTACGTTCATGTGGGTTGGATGCGGCTGATACCGCAGCGCATCCACAATCAGGTGGCGAACCCCGGCGATCTGGTCCCAGCACCCTTCCGGGATGGTTTTGCAGTCGCTAAAATACGCCACCAGGCGTTCGCCGTTCCGGCTCAGGAGATACCCAAACACGTGGGCGCGCCCGTGGGGGACGGTAAAAGGGGTGATCTCTGTTTCGCCGAGTTGAAAAGACCCGCTGATGATCCGGGGATCCGGTCGCAGATACCCCGGGAAATGGTTCTTCCCGTTGAACGCAAACTGAAAAGCCCGCTGGAGATCGTCCATGGTTTCCCGGGACGCGTAAACGGGCAGCTTGCCGTCGCGGGGGCAGAACGACCGCAAATCGTCGAACCCCATCATGTGATCGGAGTGGGAGTGCGTGTAAACCACGGCATCGACGCGCCGGACGTTTTCCCGCAGGCATTGGCCGCGAAAATCCGGGCCGGTGTCGATCACCCAGGCGCACTCGGGGCTCTCAATGTAAAGCGAGGCGCGGGAGCGTTTGTCGCGGGGATCCTCCGAAAGGCAGACGGCGCATTCGCAACCGATCATCGGCACCCCTTGGGAGGTGCCTGTCCCCAAAAACGTCATCGTCAATTCGCCCATGCTGCGCTCACCCTAGCAAAGGGTTTGCGCCTTTCCAGTCCGGGAACGGCCGCTTCCCCAAGAAGGAGGCCCGGGATGTGCTCTTTTTTGGCCCATGAACCTGTCCCCTGTTTCAGGCGCCCCAGCGACAAACCCGTCCACTCCCAGTGACCGCGTGAATATCGCGGTTGCGAAAAAAGCCCAGGACCAGGTGAAACTGGAAGGTGCCGCGATGATGAAGGTGCTCGAGGCGATCCCGGCGGCGGCGACAGGCAGTACCCCGCAGACGGGGGGCGAGAGAGGGTTCGAGGCCTACGCGTGAAATAGGGCGACGGAAATGGGAAGCAGCCGACGCCCCCAATGCCCCCCGGCTTGCCGGCGAAAAAGCAGAGGAGCGCCCCGGGAAGGAGCGCTCCTCGCGTTGGCACAAATCGAAGGGGCCCGGGCCTCCCGGGGAGGTTAAGGCTTTAAGATCTGGCCCGCCGGGTTCGCCGCGGCGGTCGTGGACTTCTCGTTGAGGTATTTGTCCACGTCCGGTGTCACCACCATCTTGCCCCACATGATCATCCAGTGACCCGGGAACGTGCAGACATACTCATATTCCCCGGGTTTTTCCGGGGCATTGAATTTGAGGGTCTGTTTCTGGCCGGGCTCAATGATCTTCGAAGCCTCGAGGATCTTGTCGCTGGTGGGCACGTAGGCTCGCCCTTTTTTGTCGAGTTTGGTGGGCGACATCGTTTGGGCGGCCGTGGCGACGGATTCCCGGGCCCCGGGCGTCACAAAAACGATGTTGTGCGGCATGGAATCGAGGTTCTCGAAGATGACCTCCAGCGGTTTGCCGGGTTCCACCACGATGCGCGGGGTGTCATACCGCATCTGTTCATGCACGGTTTTGATCACAAAAACCGGCACTCCCAGTGCGCGCAATTGCCGACGCAGCCCGTTGGCGCTCTCGGGAGGCAGCAACGCCGCCAGTTCCTGGCCCACTTGCAGCGTCTCCACGTAATCCTGGCCGGTCCGGGATTTCTCCGGAACGGATTTGCCCCAGCTGATGATGGACTCCACCACCGGGGCGGCCTCCTCCCGACTCCACGCGTCCTTGGGCAGCTGGGTGAGAGCGCGGGCTGCGATCGAACGGTTCCGGCCGTCCTTCATCTCCTTGGTGAGCAGCGCAAAGGAGGCTTTGGCGAATTCCGGGCCTGTCAGGGGGAGGGCTTTGAGTGCCGCGGAACGCACCGGACCGGGCAGGCCGGCGGCGGCAAGGGATTCCGTCAGCAAGGGATGAAACTTCGCGCGCAGCCCGGGATCGGGCACGAGGCCCAGGGAATCGAGCAGGGCGGTCCGGCCTTTGGCGTCGGTGGCCGTCTGCGCCCAGAGTGCGTCCGCTTTTCCATCGGCCACCACCAAGGCAGCGTATGCCCCGCGCAAAACCGGGTTGATCTTGGCCTTGAGGCCCAGGGCCACAATCGCAGCACGGGTCTTGGCGAGTTGAGCCGGTTTGCAGAGCACCAGCGCTTTGGCCAACTCGGTGGCAACCGCAGGCAGATCGCCCCGGGAATCGTCGTTGCGTTCCAGAGCCGCCAGGAGCTCGCCGGCTTGGTCGCTCTGGTGCGCTTTGGCCAAAAGCCCCAGGGCGCGCTCGCGCACATCGGGGTTGATGCCTCTCCGATCGACCTGCGCCAACCAGACCGCCTCCTGGGCGGGGGCCTGGGCCAGCTCCGCGTTGGTCAGCCGGTTGAGCACGAAGCTCAGCGCCGCCGGGTTCTGCGGCACGATCATTTTAGCCGGAACTTTTTCCAGCTGCCGAAGCGCCTCACGGGCGGTGTATTCGAGGTAATAATCGAGCTCTTTGCCCAGAGCGGCGTGCACAATCTCCACGGCCGGCACGGTGTCCGCTCCCGAGAAGAAACTCGCGGCCCGGACCGCCTGCAGGCGCACCCGGGAATCCGAGTCGGTGGCGGCGGTTTTGAGCAGCGCCAGGGCGTTGGGCACCCGGTCGCGCCAGTAACAAAGCACCCGCACGGCGGCGGCGCGGGCGCGGGGTTCAGGCGACTCCAGCACGGCGGCGAGCAACCCGGTGTCGACCCGGTTCTGCCATTGATGCACCCAGAGGCCTTCCAGGCGGTGATGTTCGTATTCCGGATCCTTCGGATCGAGTTTGGCGACCCAGGTTTTGGCGGCCGCCGCCACCTTTTCCGGGGCGTGTTTTCCCAACTCCACCTTCGCCAGTTCGCGGGTGCCGTCTTCCGGGGTCTTGAGCAGATCCAGCAGGGCTTCCACGCTCTGGCCGTGGATCCGCGGTTTTTCAACCAGCGGACGGCCCTCGTAGGTCACCCGGTAAATCCGGCCGTGTTTGTCGTCCCGGTTGGGGTCCCGCAGGTGATGCTGCATGTGGCCGATGATGGCGTTGCTCCAGTCGGCGAAATACAGCGCGCCATCAGGGCCCACGTTGACTTGGGAGGGCCGGAAGTTGGGGTTGTCCGAAGGCTCGGATGTGACGAGGTTTTCGAGGGTCTCGCCGATCAATCCCGAGCCGTCCTGGGTGACGCCCACCCGGAAGATCCCCAGGATGCTGATCACGTTGCAGTTGAGGAAGTTGCCCTGGAACACTTCCGGAAAATGACGACTGGAGAGCAGGCCCGTCCCCGGGCAGGGCCGCGAAGGCCGGGCCCAGAACTGCTTGATCGCGGGATGTTTGCCCTCGTCGAGCCGACCCGAAATCGCAGGCCCAAAGTAGGAGGCGTTCCCAGTGGCGTCGGTGATGATGTCGTTCCCCCATCGGTCGAACACGCGCCCGTGCGGGTTGGCGAATCCGTAGGAGGCGTAGATCTCGAATTTGCCGGTGTTGGGTTCGAACCGGAAGATGGCGCCGTCGTTGTTGCGCACCACGCCCCGGGCGGTTTCAACCTGGGAGCGGTGGAACACGCCGTCGCTTAAATACACAGCGCCGCCCGGCTCCAGGGCCATGGCGTTGGTTTGATGATGCGAATCGGCGGAATCCAGCCCCATGAGAATCCGCTCCCGGGTGTCGGCCTTGCCGTCGCCGTCGGTGTCGCGGGCAAACCAGAGATCCGGAGCCTGCATCACCAGGACGCCGTCTTTGTGGAACTGGAATCCGGTGGGTCCGTTGAGATCGGCGAGGAACACCGTCTTTTTGTCGGCTTTCCCGTCGTGATCGGTGTCTTCGAGGACGAGCAGGGTGTCGCCCGTTTTCGAGGAGGGTGTGCGCCCCGGGTAATTGGGCCAACAGGCCACCCAGAGCCGGCCCCGGGTGTCCCAAGCCATCTGCACCGGGTTCACCAGCTCTGGGAACCGGGTTTCATCGGCGAACAGGCTCACCTTCATGCCGGAATGCACCTTCATCTTGGCGATGGCCTCTTCGCCGCTCAGGAAGGTGTGCTTGAGATCCGGCCGATCGCCCGGCTTGTTGGTGCCGACGGGGATGGCCGTCGGCAGGTTCTCGTCTTTGAGCGCCAAGTCGCGCCCCTGCGCGAGCGCCCAGAGCCGGGAGTCGCGGTTGGCGGTCAGCGTGTCGCGCTGCTGCATCTCGCGCTGCATGACCTCGTTGTTGGAGAGCTTGGCCGTTTCCGTGCCATCGGGCAGTTTCCCGGTAAAAGCCAGACGGGAACGCCCCCCATAGACGTTGTATCCGTCGATGGTCCGGTAACGCTGATGCCATTGGTGGTTCTTTTCCAGAACCGCCATGCGCAGCCGGGAAAGATCGGCGCCTGCCGGAGCTTTGCCAAAGAGGCTCTCAAAAAGCAGCGGGGCGAGCGCTTTTTCCCCCGCGTCCGTGAGGTAATGCCCGTTGAGCGTGAGAGGCTCCTTGGCTGCCGCGTAGGCCTTCTGCGAGAGGGCGAACGCGTCCACAAACGCCACGCGGTTGGCTTGCGCCACCTCGGCCATGGCGCTGGTGTAGAGCTTCAGGTTGGCGTTGGCCGCCTCCGGATCGGCAACATCCGGGTCGGAATGTTTTTCCTGTGCAATCGGAGAGAAAAGCACCACGCGCGGGGCGCCTTTCCCGCTGTAGTTCTGCCGGGCGGTGTTCTTGAGGAACGTGTCGAGGTCCGCCTTGAATTTCTCCAGCCCCCCGGGGCCGGCGCTCGCTTCGCCAAAGCCGTAAAAGGCGAAGATCACATCCGTCGCCGTCCAGGTCAGCCATTCGTCCCGGGACCCAAAATCCATGGAACGATGCCAGGTGGCCACCTCGTCCCCCGCGGCCGCCAGGTTCCGCACGACAAGCTGGTGCTGAGGGAACTGGGCGTGAAGGAGCGTTTCCAGCCAGCCGGAATGCTGGAGCCGGTCGGCCAGCGCATTGCCCAGGATGGAGATGTGATCCTGCGGACGGAGCTCGACCGCGGGGGTTTGCGCGACCAGCGCGGACGCTGGCGCCAGCAGGGCGGCGGCCAGCAGCGCGTCGCGCGGGGAAATGAAGAAATTCATGGGGGGGAGACGGCTGGGGTTATTTTTGGGACCCGGGGGTGATTTGAGGGAGGGACCGCCCCAATGCGTGGTCGTCAGGGGTGACGCCTTGACGGAATTTTTTAAATCCGTAGGGCAGCGGATAAAACGGATCCACGTAGGTCACATCAGCGGCGGAAGGCACTTGGAGTTCGAGGCCCCAATACACCGCGTTGACGACCAGGCGGCGCAGGTCGGCGCTCTCGAGATCGGTCGCGGCCCCCATGGTGGTGCAGAAGACCCGGTTGGGTTTGCCCCCCTCGTTGGGCACGGTCCGTGTCCAAGCCACGGGCATCATGGGCGTGTTGACGTCCTGTTCGGCTTTGTCCGTGGCGCGTTTTTTGACGTAGGCCGCCGGCGGATCGTTGGGATTCATCCCTTTCAGCACCTGGCCCCGCAGCAAAATCCGCGCGTCCTGGGGCGGATGCGCCTCGTACACGTCGGTGGGTCCGAACACATCCTTGACCCCGCGCAGGATGGGCTCGTTTTCCGCGCCGGGCTCGATCAGGCCCCGGGTGGCTTCGAAAGCGTGTTTTCCCCAGTGGGACACCCAGCCTTCGCCGAGCACGTCCTTGCCGAACTGGGAGTAACCCTTGAAGGCGCCCTCCGAGACCCGGAATGCGTGAGTGGAGGTGCGCAACGCCACAATGGGCACCCCGCGTTTCCGGGCGGCATCGAACCGGCCGAAGGTTTCCTCCGGCCAGTTCCGGAACCGGGCCAGCATCACAATCCCGTCGGCGGTGTCGAGGGCTTCGGGTTGGGAAAGTGACTTCTGGTTGTTCGGGTCGATCGTGCCGTCTTCTCCGAGTGAAAAGAGCACGGTGCAACGGAACCCGTGCCGTTGGCTGAGAATCTTGGCCAGCATCGGCAGCCCCTCTTCGGAGCGGTACTCCTCGTCGCCGGAAACGAAAACGAGGTGTTTGCCCTGGCCCGCCCCGGGCTGGGCGGCGTAGGTGATGCTGGAATTGGCGGCTTGGGTGAACGGCGCGGCAAGGGTGAGCAGCGCTCCGGTAAGCAGGAGGAGGGGAGTTTTCATAGAGGAGGACCCATCAAGGGTGCCGGAACAACCCGCTTCACCCGACAAAACCGGACAGAGTTTTTTCAAAAAAATGAAGCCGCACCCGGCATACTCGGCGGGCAAGATTCCCGGCCCCTCCTTCGACATCGACTGAATCCCGGGCTATCTTCAGCGCGTGAGCGTGACGCGCTTTCTCTCGGCAGAGCCCTCCGCCGCCCTCCACCGCAGAAAATAGCAAAAACGGAGTCCGCCCGGCCAATCCCCGGGCAACACCACCCATGCGCCCGCATTCGCAAACCGCAGAGCGCACCCGAGCATCCGCGATCGGGAATACGATACGAGAGTGATGAAAGACCTCGAGCACCTCTGGAAATCGCATCCGCTGGATCCCGAAAAAAACCGAGCCCCGCTGCTGGCCTGTATCGAAGCGTGTTCGGCCTGCGCTGTGCTGTGCGGCGCCTGCAACGACGCCTGCATCGCGGAGAACGACCCGGCGTCAATCCGGGGCTGCATCCGGGCGACGGCCGACTGCGCCGACATTTGCCTAGCCACGCTCCGCATCCTGCTGCGCCTGAGCGCGACCCACGCGGAACTCCTCAGATCCCAGCTGCGAACCTGTCAAACGGCCTGCGAGATCTGCGCGGCAGAGTGCGATCGGCTCCATTCGACCCACCCGCATTGCCACGTCTGCGAGGAAGCCTGCAAACGGTGCTCTCAAGCGTGCTGGGAACTGGCCTCCTGCTGAGAGACCAGGCCCCCCCGCACCCTCTTACAGCCAGGTCCCGTCGGGAATCACCGTCCCCTTGGGCACCACAATGATGCCGTCCCGCACGTAAAAAAGCGGGCCGTCGAAGTTCTCAGGTTTCCCCTCGGGCGTGATCACCACGCCGTTCCCGATCCGGGCGTGTTTGTCGATAATCGCGTGGTCGATCACGCAGTTGTGGCCGATCCCCAGATCCGGCCCGGGCAACCGCAGGGCGTTGTCCACGTCGTAGAAATCCGCCCCCATCACGATGCTGTTGCGGATGGTGGACCCGCTCTTGATGTAGGAGCGCACCCCGATCACGGACCGCTCGATGTGCGCGTCGTCGATGATGCAGCCGTCGGAAATAATCGCCTGCCGCACCGTGGCCCAGCGCGGTCGGATCGCCCCCCGTCCTCCAAACGGGTCCATCCAACCCGAGAGAGCTGGAGACCAATGTTTTCCCAGAAAACGCTTTCCGAGGGCGAACAGGTGATTTTACGGCAGTTGAACAACTGCGAAAGGCGCTGTGTGACTCCCTTGCATCAAACTGGCCAAGTTCCGCATCCCGCTTAAATCCCTCCCCGTGGGACCGCTTCCGCGTTAACGCGTTTTAGATAGTTTGTGTCTCTCCACGATCGACACCAAGATCCACGCCTCCCCGAGTCCTCCCGCGTAGCCGTCGCAACAAATCGCGTCAGCAATGCTTAGATGGCCGAAAACAATCATGCTCACTTACGCCCCAGGATCCCGTGTTGTCATCCGCGACGAAGAATGGCTCGAATGGGTGGAAGACACCATGAACACGGAACCGGACCCGTTTTTGCAGGTGGTGGCAGCCGTCCAACACAGGGCTTGAAAAAGGCGCCGCCTCCTCCATATTGCGTCGCAAAATGGAATTAACTCCGCGATTTTTCCAGCCGTCCGCCGATTCTTTTTTCCTCTTCGGCCCGCGCGGCACCGGCAAAACCTCGTGGTCCCAGTCTCTCTTCCCCAACGCACTCCGCTTCGACCTTCTCGATCCCGCCACCCTCCGCGAACTCGCCGCTCAACCCGAACGCCTCCGCCAACGCATCGATGCCCATCCCGAGGCTCGCCACATCCTCCTCGATGAAGTCCAAAAACTCCCCGAACTCCTCGAGGTCGTCCACCTGTTGCTCGAACAAAAACGCGGACTCCAGTTCATCCTCACCGGCTCCAGCGCGCGCAAATTAAGACGCGCCGGCGTCAATCTCCTCGGAGGACGCGCCGCCCAAAAAAGCCTGCACCCCTACATGGCCGCCGAGCTCGGGGACCGCTTCCAGCTCGAAACCGCCCTCCAACTCGGCCTCCTGCCCGTGGTCCTTGGCGCACAGAATCCCGGGGAAATCCTGCGCGCCTACAACGGCCTCTATCTCCGGGAAGAAGTCCAAGCCGAAAGCCTCGTCCGCAACGTGGGCAGCTTCGCACGGTTTCTCGAGGCCATGTCTTTCTCCCACGGCTCCGTGCTCAACCTCGCCAACGTCGCCCGCGACTGCCAGGTCAACCGCAAGACCGCCGAGGGATACCTCGAAATCCTCGAGGACCTCCTGCTCGGGTTCCGCCTCCCCGTCTTCTCCCGGCGCGCCCAGCGCGCCCTCGCCGCGCATCCCAAGTTTTTCTTTTTCGACACCGGGGTCTTCCGGGCCAACCGCCCCGCAGGCCCGCTCGACGCACCGGCGGAAATCGACGGCGCCGCCTTGGAAGGCCTGGTCGCTCAGCACCTGCGCGCTTGGTGCGATTACACCGGTGAATCCCAGCAGCTTTTCTACTGGCAGACCCGGTCGCAAAATGAAGTCGACTTCGTCGTCTACGGCTCCCGGGGCCTGCACGCATTGGAGGTGAAAAACACCTCCAGAATCCGCCCCGCGGATCTCCGCGGGCTCCGCGCTTTCGGCGAGGATTATCCCGAGGCCACCCGCTGGCTTCTCTACCGCGGGCGCGAACGCCTCGTGTGCGAAGGGGTCCTCTGTGTGCCCGTCGCGGAGTTCCTCGCCGAACTTCGACCCGGCTCCTTTCCCCGGTCCGTTTCTCCCGCCCAAGCGCCCCACTGACCCACCCCATGCCCGTCGCCGACACCGTCCAAACCTTCGCCGGCATCGCCAACGAAAACGAATTCTACGGCCATCATTACCTCTCCGAGGTCTTCAAGGGCGATATCCGTGCACTCATCGAACGCTGGCAGGCTGCCGAGGACGCCGCCGCCGATTCCGAGAAACCCAACGTCCGCGCGCCCCACCGCAAACTCGCCGGCACCGGCGCCCGCTTTTTCAAGCTCCTGGCCGACCTCCCGCGCCTCCGCGAACCCGCCGAACGCATCCGGGCCCATCGCGCCCTGCACACCCCTCTCCTCGAAGCCCTCGGCTTCCAGCTCCACCCCCAGCTCCTCACCCTCCAACCCGGGATGCCCCTGCCCGCTTGGACTCGCCTTGGAAACCCACTCCATCCCCCGCGCCTTGTCATCCTCCCAGCCTACGCCCCCGGCGCCGAAGACGACGACACCCTCGACCATCGCCTCCGGCCCGAGCACTACGCCGACCTCGATGTCGCCGAAGTCCCGGCCCCGCTCCTGAACCTCTCCTGGAGCGATCTCCTCTCCGAAGCCGTTTTCGGCTCCGATCAGCCCCCGCGCTTCCTCCTCCTCATCGGCTTCAAGGAATGGCTCCTCGTTGACCGCTTCAAATGGCCCAATAACCGCCTCCTGCGCTTTGACTGGACCGAGATCCTCGACCGCAAAGACCCTTACACACTCCAAGCCGCCGCCGCCCTTCTCCACAGGGAGAGCCTCGCCCCGGAATCCGGCGACTGCCTCCTTGAAGGCCTCGATGAAAACGCCCACAAACACGCGTTCGGCGTTTCCGAGGACCTCAATTACGCCCTGCGCGAGGCCATCGAACTCCTCGGCAACGAGGCCGTCTCCCAGCTCCGCCAAAAAGCCGTGGCCGCCAAGCAGGGCTTTTACTCCGGCAAAGACGCCGTGGACGCGGGCGACCTCAGCCTTGAATGTCTGCGCCTGGTCTATCGGCTCCTCTTTTTGTTCTACATCGAGGCCCGCCCCGAACTCGGGTATGTCCCCGTCCTGAAAAGCGACACCTACGCCAAGGGCTACAGCCTCGAATCCCTCCGCGAACTCGAACTCGTCCACCTCGCCTCCCCCGAAGCCCGCGACGGCACCTTCTTCGACCAATCCCTGCGCCGCCTCTTTTCCCTCATCGCCAACGGCTGCGGCCCCTCCGCCTCGCGCGCTCTCACCCAATCCACCTGGGCCGCCCACACCAAGGACGCCTTCGCCCTCGCCTCGCTCGACAGCAAACTCTTCGATCCCGACGCCACCCCGCTCCTCAACACCGTCGTCTTCCCCAACCGCGTCTGGCAGGCTGTCCTCAAGCTCATGTCCCTTTCCAAGGGGCGCCGCAAGGGCCGGGTCAGCTACCAGTTGCTCTCCATCAACCAGCTCGGCGCCGTGTATGAGGCGCTCCTTTCCTACCGCGGTTTCTTCGCCCCGGAAGACCTCTACGAAGTCCAGCCCGAGGCCCGCCGCGCCCCGCGCGCCGCCGCCCCGGCCGAAGACACGGACGACGCCGAAACCGACGGGGACGACACCGCCGCCGCCGAGGGTTCCGAAGCCGGCGGAGCCACCGATGTGATGGATTCCGCGTGGTTCGTGCCCGCCAGCCGCATCGAACCCTACACCGTCGGCGAACGCGTCCACGACACCGACGACCTCGGCCGGAGCGTCCTGCGCAGGTACCCGCGCGACACCTTCATCTACCGGCTCGCAGGACGCGACCGCGAAAAGAGCGCGTCGTTTTACACCCCGCAGGTGCTCACCCGATGTCTGGTGAAGTACGCGCTCAAGGAACTGCTTGCCGACAAGAGCGCCGCCCAGATCCTCGAACTCACCGTGGTCGAACCGGCCATGGGCAGCGCCGCGTTCTTGAACGAAGCCGTCAACCAGCTCGCCGAAGCCCATCTCCAAAGGCGCCAGGCGGAACTGGGCAGGCGCATCCCCCACGAACGCTACACCACGGAACTCCAAAAGGTCCGGATGTACATCGCCGACCGGAATGTCTTCGGCGTGGACCTCAACCCCATCGCCACCGAGCTGGCCGAGGTCAGCCTCTGGCTCAACGCCATCTTCGGCGAGGAACCCGAGCCCGGGCAGCCGCCCAAACCGGCGCGCGTCCCGTGGTTTGGCTACCAGTTGTTTGCGGGCAACAGCCTCGTCGGCGCGCGCCGCGAAGTCTTTTCCAGCACGCTCCTCGGCGCGCGCAGCACCACCAAATGGCACGAAACCGCCCCCGAACGCCTCGACCCGCGCACCCTCCTTGCCGGAGGCCGCCCGGAGGGTGCCGTCTATCATTTCCTGCTGCCCGATCCGGGCATGGCCGATTATTCCGACAAGGTCGCCAAGAGTTTGTACAAGACCGATTTCGATCGGCTCAAAACGTGGCGGCGCGAGTTCTGCAAACCCCTGGAACGCCAGCGACAGTGCAAAAGATCACCGTCCAAAACCTCGACGCGTGGGTGGGCGCCTTTTTGCGCCGAAACCGTTACGAGTTCCGCATCATCTTCAGCCGGAAAAACGATGAGGGGGCCCGCAAGGCTTGGGAACTGGCGCTCTCCCTCTCAGATCCGACTCTCGGATTATCACCCGCCTTTTATGAGGAGGAGTTTGATCGCGTCATCGCTCCTCAGGGCATCACAACGCGGGACGAATACCGCCAGGCCAAACGCACCGGTCGGGGCGTCGTGCTCAACCGCGCCAAACGCGACGCCATCTGGCCTGTGTTCGAGGAATACCGCACGGGCCTCAGCAGCCGGAAACTCAAGGAGGTCGATGATGCCTACCGCGACGCCGCCGCGCTTCTCAAAGAAAACCAGAGCGGATTCGCCTCCGTCGTGGTCGATGAAACCCAGGACTTTGGTCCGCAAGCCCTCCGACTATTGCGCGCGATGGCGCCGCCCGGACCCAACGACCTTTTCTTTGTGGGCGACGGCCATCAACGCATCTACAACCGCAACCGTTCTTCGATGACGGCTTGTGGCATCGATATCCGAGGCCGTTCCAAGAAGCTGTTTTTGAACTACCGCACCACCGAGCAGATCCGGAAATACGCCGTGTCCCTCTTGGAAGGCTGCGAAGTGGACGACCTCGATGACGGCGTGGACGAGCTCAAACGCTACAAATCAGTCTCCACGGGGCCGACACCGGTGAAAACCGCGGCCAAAGACCAGAGCGAGGCC
>CAMARB010000013.1 GCA_945860355.1 Chthoniobacter flavus
GAAACGGGGCCTTGAGGGACGCCTCCAGGCGGCGGTTCTCCTCCAGGATCCTCTCGTGCGCCGCCTTCCATGCGGTCTTCAGCTCCCGGGTCTTCTCCGGATCCACGTCCAGGTCGATCTCGCTGCGGACGGTCCCGGTGAAGGTCGCCAGCATCCGGTAATAGTCTTTGGTCGGAATGGGGTCGTATTTGTGGTCGTGGCAGCGGGCGCACCCGACGCTCAGCCCTAGAAAAGCCGCCCCCGTGGTGGAGAGCATGTCGTCCAAGTCCTCATACCGGACCCGTTCCAGCTCGTTGACGGTGACCGTGGTGGGGAAAACGCCGAGGCTCAGAAAAGCCGTGGCCGCCAGCGCCCTCGGGTTCCCGGGGGCGAACTCGTCGCCGGCAATCTGCCACTGCACAAACTGCGAAAACGGCAGGTCGGCGTTGAACGCTTGGATGAGAAAATCGCGGTAATGATGCGAGCCCACCCGGTCGTAATCGTGCTCGAACCCGGAGCTTTCCCCGTAGCGGGCAACATCCATCCAGTGACGGGCCCAGCGTTCTCCGTAGGCGGGGCGGGAAAGCAATTCGTCGATGAGCTTGGGCCAGGCCTCCGGCGAGGGATCCTTTTCAAAGCGCGCCACCTCCTCGGGCGTCGGGGGCAGTCCGGTGAGATCCAGTGTGGCCCTGCGGATCAGGATGCCCCGGCTCGCACTTGGCGCAAGGGACAGACCTGAATGGCGCTAAGATAAGCTCACTTTGGGAGGTTTGCGGTGTCTCGGTGGGGGAAAAGTGGCACAGGCTTCCAGCCTGTGATCTGTGACAGTCACAGCCAGGATGGCTGTGCCACTTTGGGCTCCACCGGCGGCGTGAGCTTTTGCCAAGCCTCCATACTCGGAGATTTGCAGAGGACGGTATCGTCCCAAATGGTCCTTAAGTTAGCGCCATTCGGGTCTGTCCCTGGGACGTCAGTGCGCCGGTTTGGGGATCGATCGAAAACACGGCGAGGCTGTCGTGGCCGCGGGTGGAGGCGTAGGCGAACCGTCCGTCGGCGCTGAGATGCAGGTCGGCGCAAGTGCCTTTGGCGGGATCCCAGTCGGGCGGCACGGTGGGCGCCGCCTGCCGGCTTTTGAGCGTTCCGGTGGCTGGGTCGTAATGCCAGAGCGCGACGCTTTTGGCCTGTTCGTTGATGAAATAAACCCAGCGGCCGTTGGGATGGAATTGCATGTGCCGGGGGCCTTCCCCGGGGCCGGCGATCGCGTGGGGGGGGCTGTTGTGGGTGAGCGCGCCGGAGTCGGCGTCAAACCGGAGTTGCTCGATTTTGTTGAGTTCGCCGGCATGCGGCACAAAGGCGAACCGGTTGGCCGGATCGGTTTGGATGCAGTGGGCCTTTTTTCCGGTGGGCAGGGTGACCAGAGGCGCGCCCTGGATGACCCCGTTGGTGATGGCGGAAACCGCCGCCACGCCCTCGCTGTAAGACGCCGAAAGCAGCCAGCGCCCCGTGTTGTCAGGGCGGATATAAACCGGGTTGAACCCGGCCGGCGCCAGCGCCGGCTCGCCCAGGCTGCCCGTCTTGGGATCCACAGCCAGGGACGCGAACTCTTTGGTGGAGCGCACGGCGGCGTAGAGATGTTTGCGATCCGCGCTCAGGGCCAGGCTGCCGGGGGCGCCGGGTAGATCCCTCGCACCGGTCCTGGTGAGGTCGCCGGTGGCGGGATCCATCGCGTAGATGGCGATCCTGTTGTCGCCGCCCTCGGAGACGTAGAGGGTGAACGGAGCGCCCGGCGCGGCTTGGAGGAGCAGTTGGGCGCAAAGGCCGAGGAGGAGTAGCTTTTTCACGTTGGGAAAGTGAGGAATCGGCGGGCTGGGGTCAGGGCGTGATTTCGACCGGGGTGCTCACGACGGCGTCGCGTTCGTCGGTGACGGTGAGGAACCAGGTGTTGGCGTCCGCCGGGGGCTTGGGCGCGGTGACGGTGTGGCCGGCGATGCTGGCCGTCACGGTGACCCAGCTGCGTTTTGAGCGCGGCCCCGTGTCGGTCGTGTAGTGGAGTTGGGCGGATTTGAGCGCGGTGGCGGAGGGACAGGCGACCTCCACCGTGTCGGCCTTGATCACCGGGTTGCCGGGGACCGGCAGCGGTGTTCCCGCCCGGCAAAGGGAATCGATAAACAATCCGATTTCTTTCGGCGCCCAGCCCGGCTGATGGCCGTGGGCCATTTTGACCTCGATCCGCATCTGTTTTTTGCCGGGCACAACGCCGTAAGTTTTCATGTAGCTGTCGAGCACGTAGTGGACGTCGTTGGTGCCGTTCACGAAGAAAATGGGGACCCGGCAGCGCGGGAGCAGGCTGCTGGGGTCGTATTCCTTGACCCATTGGCTTTTGCGGTCGCCGAGCTTGTCGATGCTTGGTTTTTGGACCGATTCGCCTTCGTGGAGGAAACCGCAGCCGTAAACGGGCACGGCGGCTTTGAACCGGTCGTCGAGGGATGCGGCCAGGCAGGTCGTGTAACCGCCCCAGCTAATTCCGGTGACGGCCGTGTGGTCCGGGTCGACCTCCGGGAAACTGCGCAGCAGGCTGTGGGCGCGGATCACGCTGGCGGCGGCATGGAACGGCCAATCGTCGCTGGTGTCGCCTCCGATCGAGTCGAATTTCTCGGGATGCCCGTGGTTGGGGCCGCCGTTGGGGAGCCGGGTGCGGGATTTGGGGTTGTGGGCGTTGGCTTTTGGGAGGCCGTTTGCGTCGAACTCCGGGTCGGGCGGGCGGGACCCGCTGAGGTCCATGGCGATGGCTGCGTAGCCGCGTTTGGCCCAGAGATGGACCCATTCGGCAAAGGCCGTGCCGCCGCCGCCGTGGATGAGCACGACTCCGGGGAACTTTGCGCCCGGTTTGGCTTCCCCGAGCGTGGCCGGGGACGCGTAGAACGCGAAGACGTCGGTGGGGTGGGCCTGAAAGACTTCACCTCGGTAGGTGAGCGAGTGGATCGGTTGATCCTGCCGCAGCCAGCTCATCGCGGGCACGGTGTTCTTGAGGGCGGTGAGATCCCAGGGGCCGACTTGTTGGGCTTGCAGGGAGGCGGCGAGCAGAAGCGCGCAGAAAAAGGGGGGCATCTTCATGGGGTCGATGAAAGGCGGGAGATGTGCGATTTCCAACCCGGTTTTTTGAAAGGCGCAGCGCGACCGCGAACGCGGGATGGACGGGATGGACGGGATGGACGGGATGGACGGGATGGACGGGATGGACGGGATGGACGGGATGGACGGGATGGACGGGATGGACGGGATGGACGGGCGGGGGGAGATCCGCAAGCCGGGGGAGGGTCTTTACTTGAGCGCGGGCCCCGGGCGGGATAGAAACGGGCCGCGCCGGGAACAGCCGCCGCTGCTCCAACTCAACGCGAGGTCCCATTGTTTCCCCCTTCTATGAAAACTCTCTCCCGTTCCCTCCTTGTTTTTGCCGTTTCCACTTTTAGCGCCGGTTCGCTGGCATGGGGCCAGGCCGTTGAGCTCAAGCAGCAGTGGCAGATCGGGAAACGGTATGTGCTGGCTGTGGAGAAGGAGCAATCCACCGCGATGGAGATCGCCGGGCAGAAGATGGACCAGAAGATGCACATGCTCATCGAGACCTCCACGACGGTGGGGCCTCACGAGGACGGCAAACAAAAACGGCTGACCACACAAATGAGCCGGATCGCGATGGACATGAACATGGCCGGCGAGGCGATGGGGTTTGACTCCGACAAACCTCAGAAAAACGACGCGCAGGGCTTCGGTTCAGTGGGCAAAGAATTTAGCCGTGTGATCGGCAAGAAACTCAAGCTGGTTGCCAATGAGAAGGATGAAGTCACCGATATCGAGAACTTCGAGGAGTTTGCGGGAGAACTGGGGCCGCAAGTCGCCGGCAATCCGCTGGGGCAGATGTTCACCAAGAAATCGATGTTGGACATGTTCAAGCAGAGCGGTTTGCAGGCGATGCCGGCCGGGGCGGTTAAGCCGGGCGACTCATGGGATTGGAACCAGAAAATGGAGCTCCTCGGGTTTATCGAGATGGGGGGCAAATACACGTTTAAGGGCATGGCGGAGCGCGGCGGTGTGCCCTGCGCGGAAGTGGCCATGCAAGGGGAGCTCATTAATTATCAAGCGGCTGCACCCGAGCCGGGGGCTGCAGCGCAGGTCCCCAGTATGCAGATCAACAGCCTCAAGCTCACGGGCACGGTGTGGTTCGACACCGCGTTGGGGATGACACGCGAGATGGTGATGCATCAGGCCATGGAAATGGAGATGGAGAACCCCATCGCCAAGGGGCAGAAAATGACCCTTCCCACCAAACAGGTGGTCACCGTGAAGCTGAAGAAAGTCGAGGACGCCAAGTAAGTCCCCGGTGGCGGATTGCGCGGGGCCTCCTGCGTGGGCGCTCTTTGGGCTAGCGCACTTGGGCCGGAACCAAAGCGCCCCGGGCGCGTTGCAGGGCGTATTGCGCTTTGTTCTGCTCGGCCAGGATCGTGAGGTAATCGAGCCGGGCCCGGGTGAGATCCTGTTCGGACTGGATGGTTTCAAGCACCACGCCCACCCCGAATTCCCGGCGTTCCCGGGCCAGATCCAGGGTTTTTCCGGCCGACTCCAGGGCGCGCCGGGTGGTGGCCAGTTGGGCGCTGAGCGCGTGGATCCGGGTGTGGCCGTCCACGACCTGGCGGATCACTTCATCCCGCGTCTTTTCCAATTCCAACGCGCTGGCGCGGACCCGGGCGTCGTGGGCGCGGATCCGGCCAAAGTCAAAGAGCCCCCCCCCGGGCCGATTCGCCAGGAGATCGAGGCATTGTAATCGGAGGCCTGGTCGAAGTTCCGCGGGCCGGGGTTGCCCACGCCGCCTCCGAGCCCGCCGTAGAAGGCCTGGGCGTTGGCATTGGGGATGAGCGGTCCGTAGATCGCGCCTTGGCGGCTTTTTCTCGCGGCCTCAAGTTGGGCGGCGAACTGTTTGAGCTCGGGCCGGGCCGCGAGCGACTCGACGACAAGGGTGTCCAGGGAACGCGAGAGCGGGACGAGCTCCAGGGGTTGGAGGCCGGAATCCGCCGCGCGCAGGGCCACGGTGGAGTCCAGGCGCAGGAGTTGGGCGAGCCGGGTGCCCGCGAGTTTGGACTGTTCCCTGGCCTGGGCCAGGATGAGCCGGTTGCGTTCCACCTGGGTTTGGGAGCGGTGCACGTCGCCTTTGAACGCGAGGCCGGCGTCGGCGGCCTGCCGGATCTGGGATTCGTAGTCCTCGGCAATGCCCACCGCGTCCTGGGCAACGGCTTCGGCGGCGTGTGCGCGGACCAGATCGAAATAGGCGCACGCCGTCTGGAACACCGTTTCCTGGCGTTGCACTTCGGAGCGGTGCTGGGCGGCCTTGCGCAGCTGGTGCGTGGAGAGGCTGGCGAAAAGGGCTTCCCCCAAGTCCACCTGCGCGGCGAGGGCGCCGCCCGCCGTGAACTGTTCTTTGTCCGCGTTGAGGATGGCGCCGGCCACGTCCTGCAGGTTGCCCTCGTGCCGCCGGTAACCGAGTCCCGGGCTGAGGCTCGGGAAAAACTGCCCCACCGCGATCCGCGCGTTGGCGTCGGCTTCCGCCGCTTTTTCCCGGGCGATTTGGACTTCGAGATTGTTGGCGCCGGCCAGGCGCAGGGCCGTGGCCAGGTCGATCCGCTGCGGGCTGGGGGGCTTGGATGCGGCCGGGCTTTCCTGCGCCCCCATCAAAACCGCGCAGAGGACCGGGAGGAGAACGCGTTTTTTCATGGGGTCGTTTGCACGGGTTGACCGTCGGTGAGAACCCGTTTTCCCGGAAGGAGAATGGGGTCCTCCGGGCCGACTCCGGTGAGCAGCTCCGCGTGGGTGCCGTCGTTGAATCCCAGGGTCACCGGGGTTTTTTTGGCTTTCCCGTCCACCCACTTGAAAACGAAAGCGGCGGTTTTCTCCATGACCACGCCGTCCACCGGGATGAGCAGGGCGTTTTGATGCTGTTCGACGCCGATTTTTGCCGTGGCGAACATGCCGGGTCGCAGGACGAGGTCCGCGTTGGGGATGTCGGCCTCCACGAGCATGGTGCGGGTGCTTTCCTCCAGCGCATAACTCAGGCGCGAGATCTTGCAGTCGAACGTGCGGCCCGGGAATTGTTCGAGGCTGATTTTGACCGGCTGACCCTCCTTGATCAGGGGCACCTCCAGTTCCGGGACGCCCGTGGCGGCGCGGATGGTGGTGAAATCCATGACGGTAAACAGGGCCGCGTTCTGCGGGGTGCTTCCGGTGGTGGCGGCGGGCGCAAACGCCCCGGGATCCATGTGCCGCATGGTGACGATTCCCGGGAAAGGCGCGGTGATGCGGGCGAAGCCGAGCAGGGTCTCGGTGCGTTCCATGGACGCCTTGGCGGAGTCGAGCGCGCCGCGCATTTTGTCGAGCGCCTGGGGGAGGACGAGGTCCGGCGCTTTTTTCGCCGCCTCGTTGAGCCGTTGGAGTTCGGATTCGGCCACGCGCGCCTCGGCCTGGTACCTTTTCAGGTCGGCGGCCAGTTCTGGCACCTCGATTTCGGCGAGGGTCGCCCCGGCTTCCACCCGTTGCCCTTTGTCCACGGGGATTTTGGCGATGTACCCGGACACTTTGGAGTAAAGCGTGGCCTGTTGGTTGGCGCGCAGGTTGGCGGGCAGGGTGATGAACCGCAGGATGTCGCCGTGTTTGGCGCGGGCGACCGGCACCGCGGCCTGGGGGGGCTGGGGTGTCTGGGGGGGTGTCTCCGCGCCGGGCAGCGCCGGGGAGAAAAGGAGGAGCAGGCTCAGAGTGGATCCGGGCAGTTTCATGGGCGTCATGGGGCGGCCGAGGCGGTGGAATCGAACCGGGGGGAGTCGGGGTCGGTGGGGTCGAGCGAGTGGGAGGCGCGCGAGGCGCGCTGTTGGAGGAGCGCGAACACGGCGGGCAGCACAAAGAGGGTGGCCAGGGTCGCCCCCAGCAATCCGCCGATCACGGCCCGGCCCAGCGGGGCGCTTTGGTTTCCGGATTCGCCGAGTCCCAGCGCCATGGGCAGCATGCCCGCGAGCATGGCGCAGCTGGTCATGAGGATCGGGCGGAGCCTGCTGGCGGCCCCCTCCAACGCGGCTTGCCGGGCGTCCGCGCCCTGGCGTCGGAGGCGTTCGGCGAAGGTGACCAGGAGGATGGCGTTGGCCACCGCCACGCCCATGGCCATGATGGCGCCGATGCCGGACTGGATGTTGAGGGTGGTCTGGGTGAGCCAGAGCACCAGGGCGATGCCGGCGAGCACGGCCGGAAGGGAGGACGCCACCACCAGCGCCAGGCGCAGGGATTGGAAGAAGGCGGTTAAAATGAGGAGAATCCCGAGGGCGGCCACCAAAATGCCCGAACGGAACCCCTCGGTGAGTTCCCGCAGCGGGGGCGCCTGGCCGCGGATGGCGACGTTGGTTTTGGGCGGCGGCGGCCCGAGTTCGCGGAGTTTCTCCTCGATTTGGCGGGTTACCGACCCGAGGTCGGCGCCGTGCAGGTTGGCGGTGATGGAAACCACGCGGGCCATGTTGTAGCGCTCGTATTGCCCGACCGCCGTGCCGGTGCGGAGAGTGGCCACGTTGCGCAGGGGTTGCGCCGGGGCGTCCTGCGCGTGGATGGGGATGTTTTTGAGATCCTCGAGGGACTGGGTTTTGGCCTGGGGGATTTGGACTTGGAGATTGTAGCTCACCCCGGTTTTCGGGTCGGCCCAGTAATTGGCGGTGGTGAACCGGCTCGAGGTGGTGGCGGCCACCAGGGAACGGGTCACATCCGCCGTTTTAACTCCCAGCAGCCCGGCTTTTTCCCGGTTGACCTGGATCTCGACCGTGGGGAAGTCCAGCGCCTGCCCGTATTGAATGTCGCGCAGGGCGGGGAGTTCCTGGAGTTTGGCGAAGATTTTTTCCGCGTGCGCCCGGTTGACCGCGAGGTCGGGTCCGCTGACGGCGACATGGACCGGGGTGTTGGAGCCGAAGCTCATGACCCGGCTTACGATGTCGCTGGGTTCAAACGACAGGGTCACATCCGGCAGCTCCCGCTTGAAAACGGCCCGGAGCCGTTCCTGGAGCGGCTCGATTTGCAGGCCGGCCCCGGGTTGGAGTTGGACGGCCAGCCAGGCTTCCTCCGGGCCGCCGTTCCAGAGATGGATGAGGTTGACCGGGTAGTTGGGGGCGTGCACACCGACCAGGCCCATCGTCAGGGCGATTTTTTCCGGCCCGGTCTCTTTTTGGATGAGGTCCAGGGCTTTGAGAGCCAGGGTTTCTGTCAGCTCCACTTTCGTGCCCGTCGGGGCCCGCAGCCGGAGCGCGAACTGGCCGGAATCGGTTTTCGGGAAAATCTCCAGTCCGAGCTGCGCGCCGAAGATCCAGGCCACGGCGACGGCGGCGGCGAGGGATGCGGGCGCCCAGATCCAGCGCGCGGCGAGGGCGGCCCGCAGGGGGGCGCGGTAGATGCGTTGGATCGCGGGCGGGTTGGGCGAGTGCCGGGGCTGATTTTTGAGGAACCAGACGGCGAGGATGGGCACCAGCGTGCTGGAGAGCAGGAACGAGGCGATCATCGAGAACCCGACGGCGAGAGCGAGCGGGGTGAACAGGGCCCGGGCGGCGCCGACCATGAACAGGGCCGGGGTGAACACGGCCACGACGCAGAGCATGGCGAGCAGGCGCGGCAACGCCGTTTCGCGGGTGGCGTCGAGGGCGGCGGCGGCCACGGGGCGACCGTTGGCGAGATGGGTGTGGATGTTTTCCACCGTGACAGTGGCCTCATCCACCAGGATGCCGACGGCCAGGGCCAGCCCCCCCAGGGTCATGAGGTGGATGTTTTGGCCGGTGACCCAGAGCGCAAAAAGCGCGGCCAAGAGGGAGACCGGGATGTTGATGACCACGATCAAAGCCGTGCGCCAGTCGCGCAGGAAAAGCAGGACCATGAGCCCGGTGAGCACGGCGCCGAGGAGGCCCTCGCGGACGAGATGTTCGATGGCCTGGAGGACCACCGGGGTTTGATCGAACTCGAAGCTGACTTTGACGTCCTCGGGCACCACGCTCTGGAACTTGGCGAGGTTGGTTTTGACCAAGTCCACCACGCTCAGGGTGGAGGCGTCGCTGCGTTTGGTGACCGGGATGTAAACCGTCCGGCGTCCGTTGACCAAGGCGAAGGAGGTGGTCAGATCCGAGCTGTCCTCCACGCTGGCAATGTCCCGGAGGAAAACGGCGCCGTTCTGGCCCACGCGCAGCGGCAGCGATTCGAGCTCCTGGATGGATTTCACCACGGCGTTGACCGGCACGATGGGGTATTTGTCCCCGAGCTGCATGTTGCCCGAGGGGCTGATCGTGTTGGCCTGGGCCAGGGCGGTCACAATCTCGTCCGGCGCCATTTGGTAAGCCCGCAGCCGGTCGGGTTTTACGTTGACCACAATCGTGCGGGCGCTGCCGCCAAAGGGGGGCGGAGCGGAGACTCCGGGCAGGGTGGCAAAAAGCGGGCGCACCAGGTTGAGCGCGGCGTCCTGCATCTGGCCGACGGTGCGTTTGGGGTTTTCGGTGGAAAACACCAGGTGCCCCACCGGGACGCTGCCGGCGTCGAATCGGGTGACAAAGGGGGACACCGTGCCGGCCGGCATAAACGCCCGGGCCCGGTTCACGTAGGAGATGGTTTCCGCCATGGCCTGGGCCATGTCCGTTCCGGGATGGAACTGGAGTTTCATGATCGAAGCGCCCTGGATGGACTTCGATTCCACGTGTTCGATGCCGGTGATGTAGAGGAAGTGGTACTCGTAATAATAAGTGAGGAACCCCTCCATCTGGGCCGGATCCATCCCCCCGTAGGGTTGCGCCACGTAGATGGTGGGGATTCCCAGGGGCGGAAAGACGTCGCGCGACATCCTTTGAAGGCCGAGCAACGCACCCAAAGCCACGGCGGCCACCAGCACCAGCACCGTCAGGGGCCGCCTCAGAGAAGCCGAGACGATGTTCATGGGAAAATGAGCGGGCCAGCCGGGGAACCGGGGGCGAGGCGCAAGGGGCGGGGAGTCATAGAGGGCAGAGGTGGGAGACGTTGGAACCCGGGCTGTCGCGGATGGTTGCGGCGTTGAGGGCGTGAAGGGCTAAAAAAAGGAGGGCGGTCGCCGGGAGGCTGCGGAGCGGGCCCGGCGGCTTCAAGCGGAATAACGCCGCTTTTCGGCCGGAACCGGCGGGTAAGGGATGTTTTTTGCCAACTTTCCGTTGGCAGTTGTCATTGGCGCCCGCACCGCACCGCCGGGTCCCCGTTTTGGGCCGGGGTGGGGCGCGTCCCCCCTGAATGTCGCCATGCCGATAACGATGATTATTCGGAATGATTTCAACAAATTTTCCGGCAAACGATTGGGGCGGGCGGAAACTCCGAGGAACCATGATGATCCGGAACGATTTCAACCCGCCGGCGGGGCCACCCCCTTCGGGCGGACGCCGGGTTTTTGGGGGCATCTCTTCGGGGGGCGCGAAAACGGCCGATCGATCTGCGTTTTCGCTGATCGACCTGCTCCTGGTAATGGCCATCCTTGGCGTTGCGGCGGTGTTGATCGCGCCGGCGGCCGCCAATTTCGGCCGGGCCCAGGCGCTGCGGAACGCGGGCAATCTGGTGGCGGATTTGGCGGCGGCGGCGCGTCAGCAGGCCATGGCCCGCGGCACCTTGACCGCCCTGGTGGTGTTGGCCAATCAGGGCACCCCCGACGATTACCGAGCATTGGCCGTGGCCGAATACGACGCGGTCGGCCGGGTTTGGACGCAGACCTCGCGTTGGGAAATCCTCCCGACGGGGGTGATGGTGGACAGGAGCGATGTGGCGGCGTCTTCTTTTCTTGCAAACTCACCGCACCCGCTGCCGTTTGCTTCGGCCAGCACGGCGCCCATCACTTTCCAGGGGGCGGCCATCGCTGACCCCGGGGGTTATGCCGCCCGGGTGTTCACCCCGCGCGGTGCCCTGAGCAACCCGGATTTTCCTGCGCAGCTCCGGCTGGTGGAGGCGGTGGCCAGCGGCGGCGGTCTTGTTTACACGCGGCCGGGCGCTTCGGGCACACCCTCCAACTTTTACGACGTGGCCATCCTGCCCACCACGGGCCTCACAAAAATTCATACCCCATGAACAAACCGATGAATCCGAGCCGTCCTGAAGAGGGCTTTTCACTGACCGAAGTCGTATTGGCGCTGGGAGTCATGGCCTTCGGGCTGGTGAGTCTCGTGGGAGGGCTGTCCAGCTCCCTCCAGTCGCAGACGGTTGCGGAGCGCGACACCCGCTTGGCGGGAATCAGCCAGAGGATCCTGAGCGAATACCGGGCGCAATCGTTTGATCTGTTGCTGGAGGGCAGGGACGCCGCCAGCGCGGCGCTGGTTTCACCCCGGTATTTCACGGCGGAGGGAGAGCCGCTGCCTGCGGGCGGCGATCCCGGGCCGGCCGCCTACTACTCCTGCGAAATGGTGCGTGCGATCGATGCGGCCACTCAATCGCCGGTCAACGGCGCCGCCAATCTTTTGAACGTCCGGATGACGCTGCGCTGGCCCTTCCAGAGCGCGACCCTGTCCGGCAACCACACCCGCGTCATCGATGCCACAGTCGCACGTTATTGATACGCGCCGGGGTGCGTTCACGCTCCTGGAGATGCTCGTGAGCGTGAGCGTCCTGGCGCTCATCGTGGTGGTGCTCACCGGCATGTTTGATCAAACCAGCCGGATCTGGTCCCAGGGCGAGTCGAGCAACGCCCGGCGCCGGTCCGCCCGGGCGGTGGCGGATTTCATCGCGGCGGACCTGCGCGGCGCGGCGATCCCGGTCTCCGGGCGCGACGCCACCGGCCGGGGCAACCTGCAGTTTGTGGTCAATCCCAGCCAGATTTCGGCGAACTACCGGTTTCCCCACACCTTTTTCTGGCAGGCCCCCGTGGCGTCGGACACCAGCCTCGGAGACCTGGCGGAGTTGGGTTATTTCATCCGCTGGGTAAGCGACTCCGGGAAGGTCCGCCCGGTGTTGTGCCGTTTTTTTGTGAACCCCTCCAGGACCCAGGGCGGCACGGTCGTCGCCAACCCGGATTACCTGATTTACTCGGCGAACCCGACGGAATGGCTCAGCGAAACGCTTTTGGAGCGGGTGGCGCCCGCCGACCAGGCGAGCGGTTACCTGGGGTTGATGGCGGAGGACGTTCTGGGGCTTTGGGTGCGGTGCTACGGGTTGAACGGAAACGAGTTGCCGAACTTTGATTCCCGGTCGGGTTACATCCACCAATACACCTACACCCGTTACGACGGCGGCGGGGCCAGCACGGTCAACGCCTCCGTCCCCCGGTATCTGCCCGCGCGGGTGGAGGTGTCGCTCGTGCAGCTCGATTCCAAGGTGGCCAACCGGCTCCTGGAGTTGAGCGGCAATGTCGCAGGCCTTCAGGCCCTTGTCAGCGATCCCACAATTCAGGACGCGGCGGGGTTTGTGGCCATGGTCCAGGGCCGGAACGATCCGCTCTCCCGGCAGCTCATCCCCGGCCTGAGGACCGCGCAGGCCACGGTTTACCTCGATAACGCCCGATGAAAACTCCCCTTTTTCGCAGCCGCTCAGGGGCGGCGCTCGTGATCACACTCCTGTTCCTGGTCATCATCACCCTGCTGGTGGTGGGGTTTTCCGAGACTTCCCGGGTCGAGCGCGTGTCCGCCCGGAACCATTTTGAGCAGCAGCGCGCCAATGAGCTGGCGCAGCGCGGGCTGGACCAGGTGACGGCGACCCTGCTCAGGGAAACCGTGGATCCGCCCGACCCGGCGTTGACGCCGACTCAAATCGCCGGGCGGAGCCGGAATTGGATTAGCCAGCCTGGCCAGTTGATTGTGCCTGCCGCGTCGGCGCTCGACTCCGGGGCGGCCGTCTCTGCGCGCAAACAGCTCAGCCGCGCCGTTCGGCTTCATTCGGGCACGCCGAGCGGCGCCGCCGCTCTGGGCGACCCGGTGCTGGCGGCGCCCGACCTGAACATTCAGGCCCTCGTGGATCAGAACCCGCCCACCTATCTGATCACCGACCGGCTGGATGCGAACAACCAACCCCAGCCGATGCGGGTGCGTTGGGTGTATTTGCGCCAGGACGGGAGTTGGGTCGCGGACCCCAAGGACGGCACGCTGCCCGAGGAAGACCCGCTCCGGGACGAGAAGGGAAACCCGACTGTGGACCCAAAAAACCCGATTGTGGGGCG
Organism: Chthoniobacter flavus; assembly: GCA_945860355.1. Lineage (GTDB taxonomy): Bacteria > Verrucomicrobiota > Verrucomicrobiia > Chthoniobacterales > Chthoniobacteraceae > CAIURC01. Next base: position 13,184 of record CAMARB010000013.1, read on the forward strand.
GTACGCGTTTTGGACCGACGACGACAGCAGCAAGATCAACTACAACCTCGCCTGGAAACGCAACGCGGCCAGCCCGGCGCACCCCAGCCAGATCAACCTGACGGCTCTGACTTTGCCCGGCGGGAGCTTGCCGGTGAGCACGGCCATGGCCGATGCGATCCACAACTTCACAGCGGCAACGACCGGCCGGTTTTTCAACTCCTTCGCCGATGCCCGCCAGATTGGGGCATCGCCTTCAGCGCCCGCCGGAGTGGCGGCCATGCTCAAATACAACAAGTTCGAGCTCACGCATTTCAACCACGACCCCGATACGACGTTCTTCGGCGAGGACCGGATTCTTCTCACCACGGATCCGGCGCTGGTGCCCAAGGCCCCGGACGGCAAGTTTGCCCGGAAGTTTTTGGACATCCGCACGACGCCCACGGCCGATCCCGGGGTTGCCAAAAATATCGACAAGGCCAAGTTCAACGACGTGCTTCAGACCCTTGTTCCTTATCTTCAGAGGGAGGACTGGCCGATCCTGCCGCCGGGATCGAGCGCCAGTTTGGGGAGGAAGTTTTACGGGGCGGGCGCCACGATCGACCAGGTCGCCCAAGTCGCCGCGAACATTCTCGGCTACGTGATTGCCAAGGAATCCAAGGAGCCGGTGGTGCCGGCGCTTCGGTTTTCCTACGTTCAAGACGAGCTTAACAAAGACAAAGGCACGTTTGTCTTGGACGGTTGGCAGAACCCCTCCTACCAAGCGCTGACCCGGCAGCCGCTGGTGACGGAGATGGCGATCTGGCAGGCATCGGTCCCGGACGTGCCGGTGCCGGTGCCGGGCACGTGGCCTCAGTTGCCCGCGGGCACTCCACAGCCACTCTACAAGACCACGCAATACTTGGAGCTTTACCTCCCGCCCAACTACGGGTTTAGCCCAACCTACAGCTCCCCGGCCAACCAAGGCGTGGATCTGTCCTATCGCCCCAACGAGCTGAGCTGGTTTTTGTATCTGGCGTATCTCCCAAACAACGGCAATTGGTTCACCCGCGATTCCGCCGGTGCCTGGCAGAGGGTGAAAGATCCCGGCACACCTTCGGCCATCCCTTGTGTGCCTGTTTTCAACTCCGACATTTCAAAAAAAGGCGGAGTCGGACCGGCGACCCTCTTGGAACCTGGTTCTCGTGTGGTGATCAAAAAAGAGTTTTACGCTCCCAGCTCAATGGCCGGGGGGCTTGTCCAGTGGCGCTGCGGACTCACCCGGCAGCTGGCTACTACGGGCGGGGTCGAGCCGTTCCAAACCCGGGACATCATGGTTCCGCAGGTACTCGCGGTGCCCTACAAGTTGGGCCCCAAAGGGACGCCGCCTGAGAAGATCCCCTCGCTGGAGACGGACGATCCCCGGGTGGCCTTTAGTCCGATGGACTGGAAATACAACGCGGCTGGCAACACGCTGGGCGACCCCAACAGCATTTCTTCCGTTGGCCAAGCTCCTAAGTCCGGAATCGCCGAGCAAGACACCGACGCCAGCGGGAAAATCAGCGATGCTAGTCTCTATATGCCGCCGCCCAACGGCGTTGGCAGTAACGGCCCCGCGGGCGACAATGGCCGGATTTCTTCCCTGGGTGAGCTGGGTTATGTGCACACGGGGATCGAAGGCGCGAAAGAAGGCGTCCCCTGGCGGACCCTGCGTTTCCAGCCCAACGCGTTTGCCAAGGCCGACACGGTGCCCGACTGGGCGTTGCTGGACCTGTTTGGAGTGCCCAACACCGGGATCCTCGGCGCCAACGCTGTGACAACGCCTAACGGCAGCAGCGTGGGCGGGCGCATCAACGTAAATTCCCGGGTGGAACCCTTTGCACTGCAGCGCGACCGGGGCCTGCTGGCGCTTCTCACGGGCACGTCCATTTCAAATCCCGCCACGGTGGCGGCCAACATCTACAACCATCGGCTTGCTGGAAGCACTGGAAGCGGCGCTTTCGGCAAGGCCTACGGTTATCTCAGCGCCTACGACAACCCGTGGGAGATCTGTGAAATTGCAGGGGTGACCGACGGCGGCGAAATCAGCGAGAAAGTGATGCGGGAGATTGGCAGCCTGATCACCGCCCGGGGCGATGTGTTTAGCATCTACAGCGTGGGCCAAGCCCTGCTCCAAACCCCGGCGGGCAAACTCGTCGTGACCGGCGAACAACGCCAGCATTCCGTCGTGGAACGCGTGCTCGACACGCGCGGCACCAACGATCCCCGGGACGACCGGGTCAGCCTGCGCACGGTTTACCGACGCAACCTCAATCCCTAGATCAGCGGGGCTCGAGATAGGCTTGGGCGAGTTGCTGCGGGCTGAGGTCGGCGGCGTGGAACTGCGCGGCCAGGCAGCCGCCGCGCAGGATGCCGATCTCATCCGTGTCCAGGGAGAGATGCCACAGATCGTGCGTGGTGAGGAGGATCGCGGCGCCTTCACTGCTGAGCTCACGCAACAGGGTGGCAAGCTGGGTCGCGGCCTCTGGATCCAGGCCGGTGGTCGGCTCGTCCAGGAGCAACACGCGGGCTTGCCTTGCCAATGCCAGAGCCAGGGCCACGCGCTGCCTCATCCCTTTGGAATACTGCCCGAGGCGGCGTGGCGCGTCGGCATCGCGCAGGCCGACCCGGTTTAGGAGACGCCGGGTTTCAACCGCCGAAAGCCGGCAGCCCGCGATCCCGGCAAAATACGCCAAGTTTTCCTCGCCGCTGAGCTCCGGATACAGCGCCACACTTTCCGGGATATACGCGATGCGAGCGCGCGCATCGGCCGCGTTGCGCCCGGGATCAACGCCGTCCACCCGGACACGACCCGAGTCCGGCTTGAGAAAGCCGAGGATGATGTTGAGCATGGTGGATTTGCCCGCGCCGTTGCCGCCGAGGACGCCGAAGATGCGCCCGGCAGGCACTTGTAGGCTAAGGTTTTGCAGCACTGGACGTCCGGAGAAGTGGATGGAGATGGATTCAAGTTCGATCATGGAGGCGGCATGCCGGTGAGTCACGCGGCCAGCAGACGTGACGGGCGGACGATGAGGAGGGCGGCGATGGAAAGCAGGATCAGGGGCGTGGACGCCGGCGGCGGAAGCGAGGGCGGGGCGGAGTCGGAAAAGCGCGGAAAACGGGCGGCATCCGCGGGCAGGAGTGTTTTGTCAGCGGCGATGAGCGGAAAGAAGTGGAGTTTGAGCTGGTGGTGATGGGCGCGCACTCGCTCGAGATGGATGAGGTGGCTCTCCAAGTCGGTGCGGGCAATCGCGCAAAGGCGCAGTTGGAGGAGCATCGGTGGGCAGAGCCAGGAGAGACGCTCCGTCCAAACGCGGCGTTCGCGCAGTCTCTGCGCGTAGCTCTTTGCCAACTCCGAGACGGACCGGTCGGCCAGCTCATGCATCGCGTAGTACCAGGTCCAAGTGAATTGTTCCGGCACCTCCTTCGCGTGGGGCCATTCCGGGCGCTCGCTGAGGAAACGCGCAAAGTTGGGTTGCCGGGGTTGATCCCACGTCTCGTGCATGGCCTGCCGCTGGCGCACTGTGAGCTCAAGGCCCTCCGGCACTGGGAAGGAGGCGCTCAGGGCTAGATTCACGAGCGCGGGCAGCAGCACGACGATGAACACCCAGCATCCGAGGGCGGTGGCCAAGCTGGCGGCAGGGGTGCGCGTAGCACTGGCGATCGCGGCGGCGAGCGCCGCCCAGAAAAGAAGATGCAGGGCCGCGCTGCTCAGCCAGGTGGCCGAATCCAGCGCGGGCCGGATCTCAAGCCCAGACCAGACGAGGCTTGCCAGCCAGAGAAGCGCGCAGGTTGTGAGAACCAACAGCAGCGCGGCGGCGATTCTTGCCGCGAGCACGGGGGCCAGTCCGCCCGCCTGCGCCGCAAGGAGCGGCAGGGTCCCGCGCGAAGCGTCGCGGCTCAGGGCGTCATGGGAGAGCAGAAGAAGCGCGCACGGAGCCAATATTCCGAGCACGAAGGCGAGATCAAACCCGCCAAGCGCTTGCAGCCTGGGATTGCCCAGCGGCGCGTCGTAGAGCTGGGGTTCCAGCCCCAGGAGGCGCACCCAGGTGACCAGCGGCGCCACATCGCGCACCCCCCAGGCAAGTGCGGCGAGAGGATGGGGCTGCTGCCAGGTCGGCGATGCGGTGTAGTAGGCCCAGTAACCGGCTTCGTCGCCTTTCGCGTAACGATGCGCGAGCCGTTCCATCTGCGCCTCGTATTGGGCGGGCAGCCGGGCGATTTCCTCCCGCTGAGTCCGCCAGAAGCTTGCCCCCAACCCGAGTGAAAACATGCCGGCGGCGAAAAGCGCGGCGAGCACGATCCAAGTGCTTCTCCCCCGCATGCTGCGGCGAAGCTCCCAGACGAGGACTTCACAGAAAACCTTGCCGCTCACGCCGTCCGCCTCCTTCCTTCCATGAGGCCGACCGCGGATGCGATGATCACACAGGCGAGACCCAGCCGGAACCATGCGGGTTGTGAGCCCCTGAGCACCTCGGCGAGGCTGGGCGCGACGGGTCTGAATTCCTCAAACTCTTGCCAATGCGAGCGGTCGAGCCGCTGGGTGCTGTTCTGAGAGTGGCTAATGTGGTCGCGCTGAAGTGCGTTGAGCTTTTGGACGAAGCCGTAACGCCAGGCCTCCGCTTGGCGGGCAAAACGGCGCGCCGCGATCACATCCGTGCCGCAGAGACGCATGGAGATGTCCTGCCAGGAGAGAACGGGTGAGAGCCAAGCCACCGCGGAGACCAGGGCGTCCTGCCTGTCCATCACGGACTCGACCCGGCTCATTTCCGCTTCGAACACTTGGCTGGTTTGCTCCTCTCCCTTCGCCATAAGAATCCCTTTGTAGTTCACCGGGAGTTCGTCCAGCGAGACTGCTCCGTATTTCCGCAGGAGCCCTTCCCGGAACGTCACGTATGCTGGATCGTCGGGGTTGTGGGAATCCCCCAGCTTCTCCAGTTCCGAAGCGAGTCGCGCGTTGAACTCGCTGCGCGTGGGGAGCGGAGACAGAGCGGAAGCCAGTCCCGCGGCCGCACGCGGAATCACGAGGCAGGCGCACAGCCACATGCAGAGAAGTGTCGCGGCCGACTGGGCGCGTGTGGCCGCCAGCGAACTCACCAGCACCGTGACGAGCACCCAGAGCAGGGCGTGCAGCAGCATCGCGAGCAACAACAGGCAGCCGCGCAGGAGCAGGGCATCGGAGCCGAACAAGGAGTCCGTGAGCCCTGATTGCCCCGACCAAAGCAATGTCGCCGCGACTTGAGCCACTGGCACCATGAGGGCGAAAGGCGTTATTGCCAGAGTCAGGCCTCCCGCTTTCCCCCACCAGAGAGCGTGCCGTCCCGCCCCTTGAGCCAGCAGAACACGCAGACGCCCCAGCTCGCGATCTTCCACAAACGCTCCGTGCCCGATCACGGCGATGACAAGAGCCAGCAGCGGCCCGGCGACAAACGCGGGCGAGAGTTCGCCCAGCCTCCCCGCCGCCGTCAGGCCGCCCGCCTCCGCGAAGTTCATCGCATTCTGCCTGTGCGCCTCCAGGTACTGAACGCGCCCCACCTGCGCCTCCACGCCGGGATCGAACGACGCGAGGGGCGATCTCGGCTTAAACGCAAAGTTCCCGTAGTGCGCCACGCGGTGCGGATGCCGGTCCGGCTGCTCCATCCATTCCCGCCGGACCAATTCCTGATAGTGCCGTTGCTGTCGGCGCTCCGAGGTCTGGCGCTGATGGCTGAGAAGAGCGGCTGCCACAAGAAAAAGGGTGAAAAGCCCCCAAAGCACCCGGGTTGAAAGCCTCCGCCAGACAAGGCGGGCTTCCTGTTGAGCGATCCAAGTGAGCGTCTTCATTCGTTCTTAACGCAAATTGGTTGCAGAAGTAATTGATTTGCATCTATAAAAGCAACCCTGTCGTTTTATGAAATCACAATTCGTCCCGTCCGCCTCCGCTTTCCTCCTCCTTCTCAGCTTTTCGCCGGGCTCCGCCCAGACACCGGAGCGTCCCACATCTCCGGCCGATGGATCCGCCTCCGCCAAACCGGCCGCACTCGACGAGCTCGTTGTCACGGCGGATTCGGCCTCGTGGTACAAAGCGGAGAGCTTCGGCGGCACACGGATGGACATTCCGCTGCGGGAGGTTCCCCAGTCCATCCGGGTTGTGAACAAGCAGCTTCTCCAGGATGTGACTGCGGTGCGGATGCAGGACGCATTCGACTACGTGAGCGGGGTTTCCTATCAGAACGCCTTTGGCGGTCTGTGGGAGAACTACGCCATCCGCGGCTTCACCGGTGACTCAAACAACGCGGGGCTTGCCTACCTGCTCAACGGCTTCGCCGCGAACCGCGGCTTCAACGCCCCGCGTGACACCGCCAACGTGGAGTCCATCGAGTTCCTGAAAGGTCCCTCAGCCGCCCTCTTCGGCGCGGGCGACCCGGGGGGCACGATCAACGTGGTGACGAAAAAGCCGCTCTGGCAATGGCGGCACGAGTTTCAAGCCCTCGTCGGGAGCTTCGACTTTTTCCGGCAGACCATCGACAGCTCGGGGCCGTTGACTGACACCCTCGCCTATCGCCTGAACCTGGCACACGAGGATGCCAACTCATTCCGCGACTACGTGGGCAGCGACCGGCTTTTCTTGGCCCCCTCATTTACATGGAAAATCGGCGCGGCCACCACGCTCGACTACACCGGCGAGTTCCTCCGGCAGAACGTCGATTTTGACCGAGGCGTCTTCGCGGTGAACCGGGGCACCGCGGCCAAGCCCAATTTCGAGCTGGGGACGGTGCCGCGCGAGCGCTTTTTCGGTGAGCCGAACGACGATCCGATCGAGTCGGAGAACTACGTCAACCAGATCCGCCTCAATCACGCGTTTACGGACGACTGGTTCCTTCGACTGGGCGTATCAAGCAAGATCAACAGCCTCGAGGGTTTCGCCTCGGAAACCCGGGACATCGTGGCTGGGGGCACGCAGATGCGCCGCCGCTATCGCTTCCGCGATTATCAGTCCGAGGACTGGAATCTGCAGGCGGAGCTCGGCGGCAAGTTTGAGACGCTCGGTGTCCAGCACCAGGTCCTCGCCGGGACGGAGAGTTATTGGTTTGAGATCGACCAGATTCTTCTCTCCGGGAACTACGCGAAGAACCTGGACGTGTTGAATCCCGTGTATGGTCAGCCCAAACCCGTGCTCGCCCCGCTCTTTGACCGGACCGAGAACCAGCGGGGGCTCGCCTTCTTTCTCCAAGACCAGCTTTCGTGGGGCGACTGGCGGCTTCTGCTGGGTTTGCGCTACGACCGTTTCAACCAGCGGATGGACGACGAGCGAAACGGCTTCGTTTCCGACCAAGAGCAGCAGGCCTTGACCCCGCGCGTCGGTCTGACGTGGCTGCCCACGGAGACGCTCAGCCTCTACAGCACGTACAGCCAGAGCTTTCGCCCCAACCTCGGCACCGACAGCCAACTGCGCGCTTTCGACCCTGAGGAGGGCCGCGCCTTCGATGTGGGCCTCAAGTTCCAAAGCAAGGACGGTCGCCTTGGCGCCACTCTCGCTTGGTTCGATATCCACAAGAAAAACGTGCTGCGTTTCGATCCGGCCGATCCCCTTGGTCTTTTCATGCTCGGCGGCGGCGAGGCCGCCAGCCGCGGCGTGGAGTTGGATGTGAGCGGGCTCCTGACCAACAGCCTGCGCGTGTCCTCAAGTTTCACCTACCAGCACGCACAAATCGTCAAAAGCGAAGCCATCGCGGAGGGCAGCACTCTGCTCAATATCCCGCGCATGATGGCCAACCTCCTGGTCGTGCGGGAGTTTGACCTGGGCCGCGCGGGTAAACTGGGTGTCGGCGGGGGCGTCATCTATATGGGCGAACGCAACGGACGCGACGGCGGCGGTTTCGACCTCCCAAACTATGCCACCGTCAAAGCGCTCGGTTACTGGCAGCCCACAAAGAACCTGAGTGTCACGCTCGATGTCGAAAACCTCTTCGACAAGACCTACTACACCTCCTCCATCAACGAGAACATCGTCCAGCCCGGCGTGCCCCGCACCATCATGGCCGGTGTGCGGTTCAGTTTTTGACAGGGCGCCTCCTTGTCGGCGCTCCTCTCACACACAGCCGCGTTCAACTCCGGGTGGACCGAATCTTCACGGGCCTCCGGGCCTTGGATTCCCCACCCGACGAGTCGGCCCGTCACCAGTCCACGGCCACGCTTTTGCGCTGCTGGAAACGGTCGGTGTAAAAAAGCTGCCGGTGTTCCACCCCGTACTCGTGCACGAGTTTCGTGCATTTCACGTCAAAACAGCAGTACTCCGCGATCTCCAGAAGACGCCCCTCGCGCCACCACCGAATGGCGTCCAGGCCGTCCCCGGTTTTGCCCACCTTGAGCGTGGCGGTGGCCACGGCGTCGAGCCCGAGCCGGTGGCCGAGTTTGGCCTCGATTTCCACCAGGAGATCCAGCGTTTTGCACTGATGCGGCAGGTCGAGGATGGTGTAGCCCATGAGCACCTCGTAGTCGAAGTTGATCACGTTGAAGCCCACGACCAGATCGGCCCGAAGCAGTTGATCGATGAGGGCGTTGACGTTTTTCTCCGAGTAAATCTGGTACTCGCCCCGCGCCGTGCTGTAGGTGACGCCGATCGACATGCCCATGTCGCGTTTCTTGTCCCAGCCCCCGGCGTCGTTGGCGGTGCGCTGGGTTTCAAGGTCGAAATAGACGATGTCTCGGGACATGCGCGCCTTTTAGGAAATCGCCGCCCCCGAGCGCAAGGCCTCAGGCGTTGCCGACGCCCCGGCGAAACCCGAACCCGGCCGCGGGATCACGGGTTTTTGGCGGGCGGCCATTCGTAGTCTCCCGCGTCAAAAGCCATCATGTTGGCGAGCCGATGGGCCCGGAACTCGGCGACCCCGGCGCCGTTGCTTTCAAAAAAGGTCACGGCTTTGCCGCCTTCGCGGCCCGCGACCGCCCATTTGAGAAAGGGGGTTTCGGTGACGCGCTGGAGGGGGAGCCCGTCGGCTGTGGCGAAATAAGAGCCCCGCTCGTCGATCTGGAGCCGGAGGTCCACGTCCTGCGTCGCGTCTTTAAAGAGCGGGTTGGGCAGCAGCCGGACACGGAATTTTTCCTCCGGTTTGAACGGTTTTTCCCGGCTGAGCTGGTCTTTAACGGTCTCAAACCGGTCTGCCACGGTGCGGGATTTGGAGAGAAACGTTTTCCAGACCGAACTCGCCGACCCCTCCGTCGCCGGGGCGGCGCCCTCGGCCGGGGCGGATTGCCCCTCAGGCGGTGCCTGTCCCTCAGGCGAGGCCGGCCTCTCAGGCGCGGGCTCAAGCGACAAACCGCGGACCCGCTGGAGGGAGGCGTTTTCTTCGAGGAGAAAAAGCAGGTCGCTGTCGATGGCCGCGGCGATTTGGACGGGGGGGGGCTGATCGCTGGGGATGCTCATCCGCCGGCGCAGCTCGCCGGAGGTGGCGTATTCCTTCACCTCAAAACCGACGGAGGTTTTGTCCACGACCCACACGCCGTTGTGGTGTCCGAGGCAAGAGGCCTGGAGCGACTCGATGCCCGGCAGCGCGCCGAGCACCTCGGGAGAAGGCCCGGAGGGTGTCGGTGTGGTCCCGCCGTCAGCGGCCCGGGTGACGCGGCCCTCTCGGTCGACGCGCAGTTCGGCCGGGGCGCCGCCGGGTTGGCGCACCCGCACGGAGAGGAACCCCTCGGAGTTCCAAGCCAGGGATTCGACTTTCTCGACCGGAGGCAGCGACTCGTCGCTGAGCCAGTCGTTGGCGTAGAACGCGATGCCCTCCACCTCAAACCGGCCCACGGCGTAACCGCGCGCGGCGTATTTTCCGGCGGGAACCGGCCGCCCCGCCTGGTCCTTGCCGTCCCAATGGGTGATGAACCCGTTTAATCCCACGACGAAATCTTTTTCAGCGGCTTCCCGGTGCAGCGTGCGCACCAGTTTGCCCGCCTTGTCGTAGATCCCGAGGCTCAAGGTCCCCTCCAAAGGCGGGGGCAGAAACGTGATGCGCACCCCGGGCTTTTTCGCCGGAGGGCGTTCCTCGTCCTGGGCGCGGACCGCGGGGAGGACGGCCAGGAAAAGTGCGCAGAGCAGTCCGAGCGGGAGGACCCGGAGGAACGACGACCGAAAAACGCGCTCAGACATAGTGATGCCAGTTGAGATTCGGGAAGATGTTGTCGCGCCACTCGCAGTTCTCCAGAAACGCCGCCTCAACGGCGTTCGCGCGGACCTGGTCGTAGAGCCGGGTGAACCGCAGGATGTGATCCTTTGTGCGTTTGGTGGCGTAGTTTTTCGCCGTCCCGGTTTTCATCAGAAACGCCCAGTCGCTCGATTGTGCGAGCAGGAGTTCGCGGGCCATTTGGCGCAGGGCGCGGTCGAGGAGCCCGGAGGGCGGCGTCTGGGCGTGGGCGCGGGCCATTTCCGTCATCCGGCGGGCGGCGACGTGGAGATGGGGATAGATCCAGGAGTTGCTGTCGTCGAGCCAGACCTCCCAGTAGCCCTTGTGTCCCCAGCTGGAGGCGGACGGAACGGCGAGCTGATGGGTGTCGTGCTGGGTGAGGTATTGGGAGGGCGTTGTGAGGACAAACTCGCGCTGGTCGTACACCGCTTTGCGCAGGAAAAGGTTGATGAACTCCGGGCCTTCAAACCACCAGTGACCGAAGAGCTCGGCGTCAAACGGGCTCAGCACGATCGGCGGCACGTTCATGTGCTGGCGCAGGTTGGAGATTTGCGCCGCCCGGCTGGCCATGAAATGCCCTGCGTGATGGTCCGCCGCCCCCAGCGCCCAGTCCCGCCGGTACAGGTCTTTGTCCGGAGTCTGCCCGGTGACCCGGTGGTATTTGAGCCCGGTGAATTTGCGGCTGCCATCGGCGGGCAGAAAGTCGCGCAGGTAATCCACCGACAGCTCAAACCCGATGTCCCGGTAGAAATCGCGGTAGGCCGGGTCGCCGGGATACCCCTCCTCGGCGCTCCACACCTGGCGGCTCGAATCCCGGTCCCGGCCGAACGCGGCGGGGCCGGCCGGCGTGAAGCAGGGGGCGTAAATCGCGTATCGGGGCCTGGGGGCGCCGAACATCAGCCCGTGTGCGTCGACGACAAACCAGCGCAGGTCCGCCTGGCGCAGCACCTCGTCGAGGCTGGACACGTAGGCGCATTCCGGCAGCCAGATGCCGCGCGGCGGGCGTCCGAACATCTCCCGGTAATGGTCGCAGGCGATGAGCACCTGGGCCCGCACGGCCTCGTGGAAGTTCTCCATCAGGGGCAGAAACCCGTGGGTCGCCGCGCAGGTGATGATCTCAATGGCGCCGCGGTTTTGGAGTTCGGCGAAAGCGCCGACCAGATCCCGTTGCCAGCGCGTCTCGTAGGCGGTCTGAAGGTGCAGCAGCCGTTGCAGGTAAAATGAGGCGATGGATTCGAGGCGCTCCTGGCCCCGGGTGCGTTCGGTTTCCCGGCGGGCCAAATCGATGGAACGCTCCAGATACCGCCCGTAGCGCTCCTGGAGAAGCGGGTCCCGCAGCATGTGACAGAGCGGCGGGGTCAGCGACAGCGTGACCGGCGCGGCGATTTTTTCGTCGCTCAGCCCGTAGAGCACCTCCAAGAGCGGCAGGTACGTCTCGGAGATGGCTTCGTACAGCCAGTCTTCCTCCAGAAATTCGTCATATTCCGGATGCCGCACGTAGGGGAGGTGTGCGTGAAGAACCAGCGCGAGGTATCCGTGATCAGCCATGCGAAACGTGCGGTGACGCTACCAGCGCTCCCGGGGCGGACAAGCGCAACTTCGCCCGCCCGGTCCGGGCTGGACTCGCGCCCGGGCCGCTGGGGTCAGGGCCGGGTTTTGATTTCATCCCAGAGGGCGTCCATTTCGGGGAGCGAAAGGTTTTCCAGGACGAGCCCTTTCTCAACGGCCAGTTTCTCTAGGGATTTAAACCGGGTCGTGAATTTTTCCGTGGCGCGATGCAGGGCCACTTCGCCGTCGATTTTGAGTTTCCTCGCCAGGTTCACCACGCTGAAGAGCAGGTCGCCGATTTCCCCCTCCAGTCTTTCGGGGTCCACCCCGATCTCCGCCTCGACCTCCGCGAGTTCCTCCCGCACTTTGTCCAGCACCGGCCCGATCTCCGCCCAGTCGAACCCGGTCCGCGCCGCTTTCTTTTGGATTTTCTCCGCGCGCATCAACGCGGGCAGACCGCCGGACACGCCGTCGAGCGCCGACTCCGGGGCGTTGCCGCGCTCGGCGCGTTTGATGTCTTCCCAGCGTTGGAGCACCTCGGCGGAGTCCTCGCAGTGATCCGCCCCGAAGACATGGGGGTGGCGGCGGACCAGCTTTTCGGCGATGCCGCCGGCGACATTTTCGAAGGTGAACTGGCCTGATTCCTGGGCGAGTTGGGAATGGAAAACGACTTGGAGGAGCAGGTCGCCGAGTTCCTCGCAGAGGTGGGCGGGGTCTTGTTCCTCGATGGCGTGGACGACTTCGTAGGCCTCCTCCAGGAGGCCGGCCCGGAGGCTCATGTGGGTTTGCTCGCGGTCCCACGGGCAGCCGTCCGGGGCGCGCAGCCGGGCGACAATTTGGCGGAGACGATGGAGGCTTTCCGAGGAGGAAGAGGGAGGAAGGGAGGACATGGGGTTAGATCCGCCACAGGGAGCGGTGGGTGCCGAACTCGGAGATTTCGCCGTTGGATCGGCTGCTGATGTAAGCGGTGATGGCGATGACGGATGTGAAAGTGGCGACCAGGATGGTGGCCACCAGCCAGCTGGGGATGGAGCTGCCTACCTGGAGGGCGGCGTAGAAGGAGGCGAAATCGGTGATGGGTTTTCCGGCGTGGAGAAAGATCTTGGTGATCCAGGCGACGAGGATGACCAGGAAGATGAAGGTGTAATTGCGTTTGAGCCGGCGTCCGAAGGCCTCGAACCGGCTGATTTTGAAGGAGGGCAGCAGGAGATCCTCGCACACCAGCTTCTGCCATTCGCCCTGAAGGAGCTGGGTGTTCTGCGCGACGATGGGCACCAGGAAATGGGCCTCGATCATGCGGACCCGGGCGCGGAACGCGTCGTAGAACCGGTACCGGCGGGCCTCAATCCAGAGCATGATCCAGACAATGGCCACGTTGAAAAAGAAGATGATGTGCGGGACGTGTTCAAATGAGAACGCGACGGTGAAGATGGTGGTGGAGGTGGTGATGGCCCAGTTGGTGGTGATGTCGAGCCGGGCCCGCCAGGACATGATCCGGCCCAGTTCGCCCCGGTAGAAATGGGACATCGCCGTGATGTAGGAGTTGTCGAACCGGGAGATCCGGCGGGCCGTTTCGCCCGGGGGCGTGTCGGTTCGGGGCGTGTCGCTCATGGGGAACCTCTAGCAGCACTCGAGCGCGCCGCTCGATTTGTTTTTGATCCGGTGGACCGCGCCTTTCAATCCGCCGCCCGTGTGCCTCCGGCCGGGGGTGTCCTCCATGGGGCGGTGGCGGCGGGGCGGCGTTATTTTTTGGGCTGATCTTTTTTGAGCAGGGATTCCCGCGCTTTTTCAAGTTGCTCGCGTTCCTGGCTGGTGAGGCTCGCAAGCCCGCTCCTCGCGATTTTCTCAAGCAACGGGTCGATGGATCCGAACACGGGGTCTGGGGAAACCTGGGGTTTGGATTCGTTGGCGCGGGGATGCGACGGGTTTGTCGGGGTCGGCAAGACCTTGAAATTGCGCCGGGGCCCGAAAAGTTTCTCCTTCCAATCGCTCCATTCCATGGAGCCGCCGCCTTGGAGATACCGCACAAAGAGGAAGCCCACGGCGCCTTCGGCGGCGACGGTGGAGAGAGCCGTCCAGTTGCGCGCCGGGAGATAACCCAGGCAGGCGATGGCGAAGCAGGCGCCGGCCACGTATTTGAGGGGCACCCAGCCCATGTATTGGAGGTCGGGGTAGAGCGTGGCAAATGCCACAAAAAGCGCGATGGTGATGCCGCCCATGCCCGCGTGGGTTCCGGGAATGCCCAGCGCATGCCAAAGCCCGAGCACGACCGGGACAACGGCGAGGCAGAGGAGGTAAAATTTCAGGAACCGGGTCCGGCCCAGGTAACGTTCCACCTCCAAGCCCGCCGAGTAGAAGAAGAAGATGCCGAACAGGAAGAAGAAATCGGGGGGATTGAGGAAGGAACACGTGAGGGGTTCCCACACCCAGCCCAGGGAAAAAAAGTCGTGGGTGGAGAAGCCCAGCCCGCGCATGGAAGCCGCGGAGGCTCCCAGCACGGCGGTGACGAGCATGCCCAGCACGTAGAGCGCCGAAAGGATCGTGGTGAGGTAAATGGGCAGCCGGCCCAGAGAGCCAAGAGGCTGAAAATCGCTGGAGCTCGACGTCGTGCGCATGCGCCCCATCCCATAAGGCCTTTGGGCCTTGGGCGCAAACTGCCAAATTGACGGGGGCCGGATTGGCTGGCGAGGCGGGTCGTAAGGTGGAAGTGCCCGGAGGGAAAAAGCCGACTAAGGGAGAAGGCGGGCTGTTGAGGATTCGCCTTGGAAAATGCTCCCGTGCCTTGCCTTCCACGAGAGGGTTGGCGATGAATACGCATTCTATGGAAACCGGGACCGCCTTTGGAACTTCCTCGCCGAACAACGTCACCCTGAAAAAATGGGTGGAAAAGATCGCCGCATTGACCACGCCGGACCAGGTGTTTTGGTGCGACGGGAGCGAGGAGGAAAAGGCGCATCTTTTGGAGGGCGCCGTGGCGCAGGGGGTGTTGTTGAAGCTCAACGAAGAGAAGCTGCCCGGGTGTTACTACCACCGGTCCAATCCCAACGATGTGGCCCGGGTCGAGCAGTGCACCTACATCTGCACCCCGGCGCGGGATGAGGCGGGGCCGACCAACCACTGGGCGCCCCCCCGGGACATGTATGAGAAGCTTTACGGGATGCTGCGGGGCGGGATGAAGGGGCGCACAATGTATGTGGTGCCTTATCTGATGGGCCCCCCTGGGTCGCCCCTCACCAAGATCGGCGTGGAGCTCACCGACTCCATCTACGTGGTGCTCAACATGCGCATCATGTCGCGCATGGGGCGCGTGGCTCTGGAGCAGCTCGGCGACGGCGACGATTTCAACCGCGGCATCCACAGCGTGCTGGATTGCAACCCCGAGCGGCGCTTCATCTGCCATTTCCCGCAGGACAACACGATCATCTCGGTCGGGTCGGGTTACGGCGGCAACGTGTTGCTTGGCAAGAAATGTCTGGCCTTGCGCGTGGGCAGTTATCTCGGCCGCAACCAGGGCTGGATGGCCGAGCACATGCTCATTCTCTGCGTGGAATCGCCCGCGGGGGAGAAAACCTATGTGGCCGCCGCCTTCCCCAGCGCCTGCGGAAAGACCAATTTCGCCATGCTCATTCCCCCGGACCAGTTCCCGGGCTGGAAGATCACCACCATCGGAGATGACATCGCCTGGATGAAGCCGGGCGCCGACGGCCGGCTTTACGCCATCAACCCGGAGGCGGGATATTTCGGGGTGGCCCCCGGCACCAACTACAAGTCCAACCCGAACGCGATGCGGACCATCGCCCGGGACACGATTTACACCAACGTGGCGCTCACTCCCGACGGCGACGTTTGGTGGGAGGGCAAGGATGAACCCGCGCCTCCGGGAACGCTGGATTGGAAGGGCCAGCTGTGGAGTCCGGAGTCGGGTGAAAAGGCGGCGCACCCCAACAGCCGGTTTACCGCCCCGATGACCAACAACCCGGTGCTGGCGCCCGAGGCGTTGGAGGCGGCCGGGGTGCCGATCAGCGCGATTATTTTCGGGGGCCGCCGCGCCACCACCATGCCTCTGGTTTTCCAGTCCTTCAACTGGGTCCATGGCGTGTATCTCGGGGCCACCATGGGGTCCGAAACCACGGCCGCGGCGGTGGGCAGCCTCGGTCAGGTGCGCCGCGATCCGATGGCGATGCTGCCTTTCTGCGGCTACAACATGGGCGATTACTTCAACCACTGGCTGGGGATCCGCAGGGATCTGAGCGATCCGCCCCGGATTTTCCACGTCAACTGGTTCCGGAAAGACGCAGACGACGAGTTCCTCTGGCCCGGGTTCGGAGAAAACTTCCGGATTTTGCAGTGGGTGATTGACCGTTGCCATGGCAGGGCCAAGGCGCGGGAAACGCAGATTGGCTGGATGCCGCATTACGAGGAGTTTGACTGGACGGGCATTGATTATCCCCGGGAGAAATTCGACGAATGCATGCGCATTGACGGGAACGAATGGCGCCGGGAGCTCATCTCGCAAACCGAGCTTTTCCTCACCCTGCATGACCGGCTTCCCAAAGAACTCATCTTCCAGCGTGAACTGCTCGTGTCCCGCTTGTAGCCGCCTCCGAGCGATGCCTGAAGCGGAGAACAAATGAGCGATCCTTCCTTGGAGAAGCCAGCGAGCCCCGCCGTCCCCGGAAAGAAGGCGGCGGCCGGCACGGGCCGCGGGAATTTGATCGCAGGAGGGGGGGCTCTGCTCTTGGGGGCGTTGTTGGTTTGGGCGTGCTGGATTTGGTGTGAGCGCCTCGAAAAGCGTTACATCCATGCGCTGGCCCCGGAGTTCAACGCCGAGAAACTGCAGGGGGTTGTCCTCCAGAGCCACGCGTTTGAGGAGCCTGAACTCCTCGTTTTTTACGGCAGTTCCGAGCTGGGCAAGGCCATGCCCAACAACGCCAACCAGTTTTTTGAGGATTATCCCACCGGGTTCCGGGTGTTCCCTGTTGGGAAACCCGGCACCACCTCGCTGGCGGTTCTTCAGAAAGTCGCCGGGGTGGGCGCCGGCGTGCGCGGGAAAAAACTGGCGTTCTCCATCTCGCCGTGCTGGTTTTTCAACGAGATTTTCGACCCCTCGTTTTACGAGGGCAACTTCTCCGAAATGCAGGCCCATGAACTGGCCTTTAGCTCGGAGTTAAGTCACGCGCTCAAGCGCGATGTCGCCCGGCGCATGCTGGCGTTCCCGAAAACGCTCGAGTCGCGGCCTCTGCTCGGATTCACCCTCCGGCGCTTGGCCAAAGACCGCTGGATCGACCGCGTTTTTTACGGGTTGGTCTGGCCACTGGGCAAACTCCAGAGCGGTGTGGCAACAATGCAGGATCACGTCGAGGCCGCCCTCTACATCCTTGAATGGGATGAAAAACTCAACCCCGACCCTCCGCGGGGATTGCGCGCGCTCAATTGGAACGAGCTGCTTAAAAAGGCCGCCAAATTCGTCAATGCCGCAGCCGTTCAGGCCAAGCGCAACGAAATCGCGAAAAAAAAGATCCCCAGAGCCTCACGGGACGGCGTTTTTATGCAGTCCCTCGTCAAGGCTCGCGAGTGGACAGATTTTGAGCTGTTGCTGCGGACCTTTGTTGAGCTGGGGGCCAAGCCGCTGCTGCTGAGTATTCCCATCGAGGATATCCGCCTTGAGATGCACGGAATTTCGGCCTCCTCCCGTGCCGCTTACACGGGGCGTTTGCGTAAATTGGCCGCCAAATACGACATCCCCCTGGCGGAGTTCCCGGGCAGCGAAACCAGCCCGGGGTTCACGGTGGATTTCATGGATCACCTCAGTGGCGAGGGCTGGCTCTACTACAACAAGGCGCTCGATGACTTTTTTCATGGGCGTTTCCGGCCTCAGCCAGTCCCGGGGGAGGTCCCTGAGAAGCCTTGAGCGGGCCTGAAAACAAGCGCACCGGGGGGGGCTTCGCGTATTGCAGGCGGCGGCCGTTTAAGCGGTGTTTTATCCTTGTTGCCTCCCGTGCCAACAACTCTGGCTGTTTTGCCAGCCCGATGCGTCAGCGGGCTTTTCCCGCCGATAAAAAAAGCTCCAAATTTTTAGGGCTTTCGACCATTCTCTTCCCCTAGTCCCGCAAAAATCCCCCCAAGTCCGCCTGCCCAGTTTCCTCCCCCGGAACCCTCCCATCCTCCCACCCTCCCCCATCCCTATGAACCTCGCAGCCCCCGATACCGCTGAACGCATCCTTGAAGTCCTCGCCCACGTCGCCGAAAGCGACGAGGTGTGTTCGAACCCTGACTTGGCCCTGTATGACCTGCAGGTGCTCGATTCTATGAAGACCGTGGAGCTCATCGTTGCGCTCTCGGCTGAGATTGGCGTGGAAATCTCGCCGGCTGAATTTGAAAGGGAAAACTGGGCGACCCCTCGGCAATTGGTTGCTGACGTGCTTGGCCGCTTGGCCGCGTAGTGGGATGACAGTTCCTTGGTTGGAGGCGAGGCCTCGCACGCGTTTGGCGCTCTTGGCGCTCTATTATTTCGCGATTATCGCGGGGTTGTTCGTTCTCTATGGGCGCGGCGACTTTTCCACCCCCTCGTTTGTTTACCAGGGATTCTAGTGGCCGTGCATCTGCTCGATCGCATTGATCATTGGGGGCGAATCGCGCCGGAGGCCCTTGCGCATGTGAGCGCGGATCGCCGACTCACGTATGGCGAACTTCTCGATCGGTCGGATTCCCTGGCCCGCTGGCTTGAAGCCCAGTTTCCCGGGAGCCGTGCGCCGGTGGCGGTGACCGGGCACAAAGAGCCGGAAATGCTTGTCGCTTTCCTGGCGGCCGCGAAATCGGGGCGCCCGTATGTGCCCATCGACGTGTCGATTCCGGCCCATCGCATTGAACGCATCGTGGAGAGCTCGGGGGCGGCTGTGGTGCTGACACCGGAGCGGATCGCGGCGCTGTGTTTGGAATCCGGAGCGGAGCATGAGAGCAAAGGCGGGCGGTTGGGCGGATTAAACCGCGTGGAGGGGCGGGACCCGTTCTACATCCTCTTCACCTCGGGGAGCACGGGGGAGCCCAAGGGGGTTGTCATCACCCTCGCGAATCTGGAGGCGTTTGTGGATTGGATGTGCGCCGAGCACTCGTTCCGCGCCCCGGGCGAGACCTTTCTCAACCAGGCCCCGTTCTCCTTCGATCTCTCGGTGATGGATCTCTACCTGAGCCTCGTCAACGGCGGCACGCTCTTTAGCATCACCAAGGACGAGGTGGCCAACCTCAAGAAGCTCTACGAGGCGCTGGGGCGTTCCGGAGTGACGACCTGGGTGTCCACGCCGTCTTTTGCCCAGATGTGTTTGATTGAGCGCGGGTTCACGGAGGCGATGGTGCCGACGCTGCGCCGGTTCCTTTTCTGCGGGGAAACGCTCGCCCCTGAGACCGCATCCCAGCTGCTGGAGCGGTTTCCCGGAGCGGCCGTGTGGAACACTTACGGCCCAACCGAGGCGACCGTGGCCACGACGTCGATTCAGGTGACCCGCGAGGTTTTGGAGCGTCATTCGCCCCTGCCGGTGGGGCGCGAGATGCCGGGAACCCGCGTTTTTATCTGCGCGGAAAACGGCCAGCGCGCGCCGGAGGGCGAACGCGGGGAGATCCTCATCGCGGGCCCCAACGTGAGCCCGGGGTACCTTGGGCGCGAGGATCTCACGGCCAAGGTGTTTTTTGACGACGCACCCGCCCGCACGTATCGCACGGGAGATTGGGGCAGGGAACGCGACGGCCTCGTCTTTTTTGAGGGGCGCATGGATGGACAGGTGAAGGTCAACGGATACCGGATTGAACTCGGGGATTTGGAGGCGAACCTGCGGGCCTTGCCCGAGGTGGCTGATGCCGTGGTTTTGCCCGTGAGCAAAGGCGGCCGGATCGAGTCGCTGATGGCGTTTGTCGTGCCGGCGGTGGCGCGGGAAGGTTCGGAATTCGAGTTTTCGAGCCGACTCAAGTCCGGCCTCGCCGAGCGGGTGCCTGCTTATATGGTGCCCCGGAAGTTCAGGTTTCTTGAGGCGTTCCCGATGACAGCCAATGGCAAGGCCGACCGTCGGAAACTGACCGAGCTCATTTGATCCGGAGGGGGGGGCTGGGCGGTTTGGTTAAAAAACCTTGGGCGCATCCTGCTGGAATCATGTAGCACTCCAGCCCACCCATGAGCCCCTACGCTGATTTCACCTATTTCGGGCTGCTGCTTTACCTGCTGGTCCCCACCGTTGTGCTGGGGCTTTTCGGGAAAGCCAACGCGCGTTGGGCGTTCCTGGCGAGCGGGGCCATGCTCCTGGTGCATCTCAGCCATCCCCTGGTCGTTCGCCCCGGCTTCGTGGTGCGCGAGCTGACCATCGCGCTCGGCTTCCTCGTCTATCAAGGCGCGCTCAGTTGGGCCTTTCTGAAGTGGAAATCCCGCCGGCTTTTCCCCTGGGCCGTCATCCTCTCCATTGCGCCTCTCGCCGCGGCAAAGTTCCTGCCCGAGCTCTGGCCGGGCACCGCCTTCGGGTTTCTCGGCATCTCCTACGTCACGTTCCGCGCGTTGGATGTCATTTTCAGCATCCACGACGGTGTCATCAAATCCCTCTCCCCGGCCCAGTTCGCGGCCTACCTCTTTTTCTTCGCGACGTTTTCCTCCGGCCCGATCGACCGCTACCGACGGTTCGCTCAGGACTGGAATCGGCGCCGGAACCGGGAGGAGTTTCTCCAGGATCTCGACGGGGCGGTGGAGCGGATTTTCCGCGGGTTCCTCTACAAATTCATCCTCGCGGCGCTGGTCAAAACCTACTGGTTGGACCGGGTGGGCACGGGCGGGGGCGTGCTGGAGCTGTGGAGCTCTATGTATGCCTACAGCTTCTATCTGTTCTTTGATTTCGCGGGATACAGCGCGTTCGCGATTGCCGTGAGTTATCTCTTCGGGGTCCACACTCCTGAGAATTTCAACCTGCCATTCCTTGCGGCGAACATCCGCGACTTCTGGAACCGCTGGCACATGTCGCTCTCCTTCTGGTTCCGTGACCACGTTTACATGCGGTTCCTTTTGGCCGCATCCAAGGGCAAATGGTTTAAGGGCAAATACACGTCCTCCTATCTCGGGTTGTTTCTGACGTTCGGCCTGATGGGGGTCTGGCACGGCTCGCAGCTCCACTACATCCTTTACGGGCTCTACCACGCGGCTTTGCTCTCCGGTTACGACGCGTTCTCAAGGTGGGGCAAACACCAGAAACGCTGGCCCGAAGGCCCGGTCTGGCGCTGGGTCAACGTGCTCCTCACTTTCCACGCCGTGTGCTTCGGTTTGCTGCTCTTCTCCGGAAGGCTTTTTTAACCCGAAGCCCGGAACGGCGGAGATTCTCACGCAGAAACGACATTCCGGGCTCGGAGGGCTCGGAGGGCTTCTTGGAGATCACCCAACACCCGTTTTTCCGGCCCCCTCCCCGGGGCCGACATCCGGGAGCAACCCCTTGGGTTGATTCCAGAGGCCAAAGGCCAAGCCCACCCTAGGAAACGCCTCGGTGTGTGTGGGCGGAGACGATCCCTGAATGCGCGGGCAAGGCTTTGGAGCCCCCTTGGCGTGGTCTTGCGTGGGGCGTCCTGGCGTTGCCCCGAGCGGGGATGGGGAGGGCCTTTGGCCTGCGCAATACTCCCCGGAGCTCGTGGGGCGGCATTCCTCTGGGGGCTGTCCCGAATGGCGCCCAGCTTAACTCACTTTGGGACCGTTGGAGGTGGCGGTGTTTCGGTGTGGGAGAGCGCCCATTTGGCGTCGAGGTCGGAAGGTCGCACAGGCTTCCAGCCTGTGCTCTGCGACAGTCACAGCCAAGATGGCTGTGCCACTCTTGTCTCCACTGACGGCACGCGCATCTCACAACGCCCCCCACTCGGAGATTTCCAGAGGAGGGTGTCGTCCCAAACCATCCTTAACTGAGCGCCATCCGAGGCTGCCCCCAGACGGTTTGCCACTTCAGCGGCGCTCCGGGGCCTCCAGAGGTTGGCGCTACTTCAGGGCCGCCCAGACGCGGTGCACGTCGTCGTGGTCTTCAAGGGACTGCAGGAACTCGCCCACTTCGGCGCGTTGTTCGTCGCTGAGTTTCGGGAAGTTCTTCGCCACATATCCCAGCTCACTGGTGACGATGGTCCAGCCGTTTGAACCCAGCCACTGGGATACCGCGTGAAGATCGGCGCGCTCGGTGAAAAAACGCGCTCCGAGCCGGTCCTCCGGGATGTCGTCGTTTTCGGCGTGGGCGAGCGGTTCCACGTTCTGCGCGCCCGCTTCGATGGCGGCTCCCTCGAGATCGAGGGAAAGATCGGCGTGATGGGCCTCCACCAAACCGACATGATCGAAAAGAAACTTGTTGCTGCCCGGGGCCCCGAGTTGACCGGCGTCTTTAAAAATCACCCGGATTTCGGGGGCGGTGCGGTTGTTGTTGTCGGTGAGCACCTCGATGATGAGCGGCACCTTGTGAGGGGCGTAACCTTCGAACACCACGTGCTCGAGCGTGAGTTTATCCGCGCCGATCCCGGCCCCTTTTTTGATGGCGCGTTCGATGACGTCCCGGGTGACGGAGGCTTTGCGGGCCTTTTCGACCGCGGCAGCCAGGCGCGGGTTCCCTTCCACGTCCGCGCCGCCCAATTTGGCGGCCACCATCATTTCTTTGACGAGTTTTCCGACGACCTGACCTTTGCGAAGGTTAGCGACTTCCCGTTTTGCTTGTAGCCATTGGCGACCCATAAGCTGGGCGTGGTAACAGCCCGCCGCGCGATGCTCAAGCCGCTTTGCTGAAGACCCCTCTGACCTCCCCTTGGCGTCCCCCCGGGCCGCGGCGCGTTCCGGCGGCCCGATTCCCCTAGGTTGGCGTCTTTTTTCCCGCCCGCGTCGCCCCGGGCGGGGCTTCAGGGGGCGTGCCGCCAGTTCCCAATCTGGCCCGTCACACGAGGAGGCCCCGGCTCGTCCCACTGCCGGGCGGCCGGCTCGGGTCGGACCTGGGGCTCGTGGGTTACCACCTTTAGCACGGCCCAGCCCCGGCGCCCTTGGTTGACGAAAAAGATGCTCACCGGCATCCCGGGTTCCAGGTCCGCCAGAGTCAGCAGGGTGCCCCCCTCTGTCATGATGTTGGCCGAGTTCATCCCGTAAAAAAGCACGGGCCGGCCCCCGCGCTGATCCGATCGGATTCGCAGGGTGCCGCTTTCCGGGGAGACAAAATCCAGGGTCCCCGAGGTCATGGGGAGCTGGGCCTGGGCCGGCGCCAGGCCCGCCAGTAAAAGCACTGTCCAGATCCCGAGCAGAAGCAGGAACCGACTGCGGCGCGGCGCGGGCTGCGGCGGGTTGCCCGAGCCGCGCTGCGCCCCGGGCGGGGCCGCAGCGAAAGCCCGTTCCCGCGGCGGCGGCTCCAGCGCGGGAATTCCGCGAGGTCTCTTTTCTCCGCTCTTTTGGCGGGCGATCCCTCGCTGGATTTCCCGATGGACTGGATGGACTGGATGGACTGGATGGACTGGATGGACTGGCATGGTTTTTTTCTCCTCCCCCCAAAAAACAAATCGGGCCCAGTCGGGATGTCGGCCGGGCAGGGGCGGGGCACCCGCCGTCGCCGGGGGCCGGAACTACGCCAGCGGGAAGTCATCAGGAGCATCGCGCCGCTTGCCCAGACGCCCAACTTCCTTACAATCCATCCCCCTATGTCTACCACGGTTGAAAAACATGCTTTCCAAGCAGAGATCGCCCAACTGCTCGAGATCGTCATTCATTCCCTTTACACCGACAAAGAGATTTTCGTCCGGGAGCTCATCTCCAACGCGGCCGATGCGTCCGAGAAACTCAAGTTCCTGCAGACGTCCGGGGAGACGATTTTTGCGCCCGAGGAACCGCTCAAAATCACCGTCACCACGGATGAAACCGCCAAGACGATCACGTTTGCGGACGCGGGGCTGGGGATGAGCCAGGGGGAGTTGATCGAGAACCTGGGCACGATTGCGCACTCGGGATCGAAGGCGTTTCTGGAGCAGCTCAAGGCGAGCAAGAACGACGCGAACCTCATCGGCCAGTTCGGCGTGGGTTTCTATTCGGCGTTTATGGTGGCGGACAAAGTCACGGTCTCCACCCGGTCCTACCGGCCCGACGATTCGGGCTGGATTTGGAGCAGCGACGGCCGGACGGGTTACGAGATCGAGCCCGGGGCGGATCTGCCGCGCGGCACCAAGATCGTGCTCCAGCTCCGGGACGACGAGTTCGCCCAGGCCGGTCGGATCGAGCAGATCATCAAGCATTACTCCAATTTCGTGCAGTTCCCCATCGAGCTCAACGGCACGGCGGTGAACACGGTGCAGGCGCTCTGGACCAAGAACCGCTCGGAGATCACCGAGGCGGAATACGAGGAGTTCTACAAATACCTCGGACACGACAGCGAGGCGCCGCAGTTCCGGCTGCATTTCGCGGCGGACGCGCCCCTGTCGATCCGGGCGCTGGTGTTTGTGCCGCAGAAAAACTACGAGCTGGTGACCATGACCCGCGCGGAGAGCGAGGTGCACCTCTACTGCCGCAAGGTGTTGATCCAGTCCAAGGCCACGCAGTTGCTGCCGGAATGGTTGCGGTTCCTGCGCGGGGTGGTGGACAGCGAGGATCTGCCGCTGAACATCTCGCGGGAGACCATGCAGGACAGCGCGTTGATGCGGAAACTCAACGAGGTGCTCAGCAAACGGGTGTTGCGCTGGCTGGAGGAGGAGGCAAAGGCGGACCCCGAGAAATACGCGCGGTTCTTCAAGGAGCACGGGCATTGCCTCAAGGAAGGGGTGGCCACGGACTGGAGCCATCGGGAGGCGCTCAGCAAGCTGCTGCGCTTTGAGTCCTCGCACACGGAGGCGGGCAAGTTCACTTCGCTGGCGGATTACGTGAGCCGGATGCCGGAGGGGCAGCAGGAGATTTACTGGCTGCTGGCGCCGAGCCGTCAGAGCGCCGAGGCGAGCCCGTATTACGAGGTGTTCTCGGAGAAAAAATACGAGGTGCTCTTCCTCTCGGATCCCCGGGACGAGTTTGTGATGGAGCATCTCCGGGAGTTTGATGGCAAAAAAGTGGTGGCGGCCGAAAAGGCGAGCCTGAGTGTGGAAGAGGCGCCCGGAGCGCTGAGCGCGGAGGCGGCTGAGGCGCTCGCTCAATTTGTGAAGGAAACGCTCGGGGACCGTGTGGGCAGCGTGCGCAGTTCCAAGCGGCTGGTGGGTAGCCCGGCGGTGGTGGTGGACAGCGACGAGCATCTCACTTCGAGCATGCGCCGGGTGCTCAAAGCCATGAACCGGGAGGGGGGCCCCTCCATGGAATCCAAGCCCGACCTGGAGTTGAACCCGAAGAACGCGATGATCGCCCGGCTGGATCAGATCCGGCAGACGGATGCGGCTTTGGCTGCACAAGTGGCCGAGCAAATCTTCGACAACTCGATGGTGGCAGCCGGCTTGTTGGAGGATCCCAGGGCGATGCTCGGGCGGCTCAATGTTTTGTTGGAAAAGTTACTCGCCAAATAATTGCGGCGGTTGAGGGTTAACATGCGGCAATCGCGAAGCGATTGTCACTCAACCCTATACCCACACAACACGATGAAACCCCGTCCCTTGATTGCAGTCCTCGCTGCTGCCGCATTCGGTTTGACCGCTTGTGAACAGAAACCCGCGGCCCCCGCTGCGGAGTCGGCTGCCGAATCCAAAGCTGAAACCCCCAAAGCGGTGGAAAAAGCCGTTGAGAAGGCTTCCGAAGTCGCGGAAAAAGTCGCCGAGAAAACCGCGGAGAAAGCGGCTCAGGTGGCTGAAAAAGTCTCCGAAACCGCCGGGAAAGCGGCGGAAGCCGTGGAGAAAGCCGCTGAAAAAGCGGCCGATAAACTGACCGAAACCGCTGAGAAAGCGGCCGAGGCGGTGAAGAAAGCCGCGGAAGCTCCGGAGGCCCCGAAGGCTCCGGAAGCGCCCAAAGCCCCGTAATTCCAAGCCCCCCGGTCTCTCAGAGGCCGGGGGGCTTTTGGTTTCGGCCTCCGGCTCCGAGAGCGGCGGCCTTTTTTCCGCCCGAGAAGCGCCCATTCACTCGCAGGGCCTGGCTGAAGCGCAGAAGACCGGGGAACGGACAAAACATCCGCCCAACGCCCGGTGTTTCGCCTCCGTCTGGACCCCCAGAAATTGCGCCGGAGGTGAAGCTTGGGTTAGGGCTGCGGCTTGAGCTGAACGCCTTCTTCGCTCAACACGGTGAAAATGTGCCGCAGCAGGGAGCGGTAATGCTGCTGAACCACCACGCTGGTGGATTCCTGTTCGAGCGCCTCGAAATCGGCGAAGTCCTCCTGGAGTTTGAGGCCCAGGAAAGTCCGCAATTGCTGGTTCACGTCGGAGACGGGTGTGTCCCCGTGGGCCCCCATGCTGGCGGCCCTGTCCTCGGCGTCGGCCCCCAAGTCGGCGATGCGCTGCTGGAGCTCGGCAATCCGGGCTTCGAGCTGTTGGTTGAGACGGGCGAGTTCCTCCGGGGTGGGTTCGCCGGGGATAATCACCGACGGGCGTTCCTGGGGCCGACGCGACGGACGCGGCTCTTCCTCGCGCTGACGCAGTTTGCTCTGCGCGGTTTGGAGCTCCGCCCGGAGCGATTGGACGTGCGTCTCGATCTGGCGCAGGGTTTCCGAAAGGTTGAATCCCGACCCGGCTCCGGCGTTGCGTCCCTGGTAAACCGGGCGTTCTTTGCGCTGGTCGCCTTCGTTGCGCTGGTCTGTTTCCCGGCGCTGGCCGTTTTCGCGTCCGCGAGCCTGGGGTTCCCCGGGCGGCGTCTTCTGCGGACGCGGCTCGTAAACGGGGCGTTGTTTGGGCGCGGTTTCAGCGCCCGGGTGTTTGTCGGGTTCCTGCTCCGGCTCGGCGGATGCCTCCGGGGCCGGGGTTTCTTCGGGAGCGGAACCGGAGTCGCCGGGTTCCACAGTGGCGGCCGGGCCTGAGCCGGGAGCGGTTTCCTGCGGGGCGGCTGCGGCGGGTTCGGGCGGGGCTTTGAGGGCGGCCCGGAGTTCTTCGGGAAGGGCGGGGACCTCCTTTTGGAGGGCGATCTGCCATTTGGTGCTCCACCGGGAGAGCGTGCGCAGGGCGGCTGCCTGGGCGGCCTCGTGGAGCTTGCCGAGTTTGGATGCTTCGGCGGCCCATTTGAGCACGCTCAACTGGGTGATCGGCGGGTGCGGCAGGGAAAACACGGCGAGCACGGCGCAATGGACGAGCAGCTCCGCGTCGGGTGTTTTGAGGTCGGCCAGGGGAATCTGAGCCAGCCAAGGTTTGACTTTGCCAATGAACACGTTGGCGAAGATCTGGGCGTGTTTTTGGGAAAGCAGGCCGGTCTCCTTGTCCTTGAGCTCTTTGCAAACGCC
>CAMARB010000014.1 GCA_945860355.1 Chthoniobacter flavus
CGTTATGGCCTGCTGGTTCAGACGATGTCCCGCTTGCGGCTTCGGCCTCGCGGCTTCATTCCGGACATCGCTTTCGGTCGTGAACCGTCTAATTCGACCGGCGGGACTTTCACCCGCGTGGACGCCAGATTCCCCAGCGCACACCCGAACTCCGAAGTTTCAGAGAAAGATTATTTTCACGCGGAGACGCGGAGAACGCGGGGAGCTTTTTGAAAGTCACGGAAAGCCAAGGCGTTGCGCTTCAGTAATCGGGGGGCACTCTGCTGGAGCTTCGGTTTTCAGGATAAACCGCCGCCACAGCAGCCGACCGTCCATCCCGTCCATCCCGTCCATCCCGTCCATCCCGTCCATCCCGTCCATCCCGTCCATCCCGTCCATCCCGTCCATCCCGTCCATCCCGTCCATCAAGGGCTCAATGGACGAAATGGACTTGATGGACAATATGGACCCTGCCCAACCGCTCATCCAGCACGTCGCCGACTTCAGCGCCCCTCTTCGCCAGAGCGCAAAATCCGGGCCGGGTTCCCCGCCACGACCGCCCCGGCCGGCACGTCCTTGACCACCACCGAGCCCGCACCGATCACCGCGCCCGCCCCAATCCGCACCGGGCCGATCACCACGGCGTTGGCCCCGATATCCACCCCGTCGCCAATCACAGGGCAACCCGTGGAAGACCCGTCCGCGCGGGTTTTGTTGCCGATCGTGGTGGACTGACGCAGCGCGCAATCGCGCCCCAGGATCGTCCCCTCGTGCACCACCAATCCCTGGCCGTGATACAGGCGCAACCCGGGCCCCACCCGGGTCTTGAACCGCAGCTCAATCCCCAGCACCCACTCCACAAACACCCGGTAAAAAGCCAGATACGGCGCCAGCAACAACCACCACGGCGACGGCAATCCGCGCGCCCACTGCGCGAGACGAAAGAGCACCATCACCAGGCGCCCCTTTGGATTCCCCGCGTTGGCCGCCCAATCACAAAACACGCCGCTCATCCTCGGGCCTCCCGGAAACAGCTCTCGTAAACCGACTCCACACGGGTCGCCATCACCCGGGCCGAATACTCCGTCTGCGCCTTCTCAAAGGCCGCCAACGCCAACGCATCCCCCAGGGCCGGCTCCTGCCAGAGCCGGTGCAACGCCCGCACAAACCCCTCCCGATCCCCGGGCTCCACCAGCAGGGCGTCCCTGCCGGAATCCAAAACCTCAGCGAGCCCGTCCAAGCGCGAGGCCACGATCGGCAACCGCATCGCCATCGCCTCCAGCGCCGTGAGCGGGGTGCCCTCAAACCGCGACGGCATCAGCAGCGCGTCCGCCTCCGCGTACAACCGGGCCGTGTCCGTCACATGCCCGAGGAACTCCACTCGCTTCTCCAAACCAAGCGCACGCGCCTGGGCGCGCAACGCGTTCTCCTGCGGCCCGGTCCCGGCGATCCGGCCACGGACCGGCACAGCGGCCGCCGACAACCCGGCGAGAACCTCAAGGAAGAGCGCGAAGTTCTTCTGATCCGTCAGACGCCCCACCCCCAGCACCGTCCACTCCGGCCGCCGCGGCCGGGAGGCGGGCGGCTCGAACCGGCGCAGATCCACCCCGTTGTAAACCACCGACACCCGGTCCGGGGACAGCCCCTCGTCCCGGACCAGGAAATCGCGGGTCGATCGTGAGACGGCGCACACATGGGAGGAGAGACGGTTGGTCCAGCGATCCAGCCAAAACGCCGCCCGGCTCTCATACCGCAGGGCGTCGTTGCACTGGTCGTGGTTGACCCGCACCGGAACGCCGAGCAGGGCCGCAAGGGGTTTGGCGATCCAGTTGGACCCGAACAGATGGCAGTGCACCACGTCGGGCCGGAACCGGGCGATCACCCCCGCCAGGCGCGGCAAATAAAACGGCGCGTATTTGCTCGGGGACAGGGAATGGACCGGCAATTGAAGCGCCTCGAACTCCGGCCAAAACACCCCGCGCCCGTGCATACAAGCCACCTCGCAAACGTGCCGGGCGGGATCCAGCTCCCGGAGCAGATTGAGCAGGGCCGTTTGGGCTCCGCCCAGGTCGAAGCTGTCGATGACATGCAACACCCGGAGCTTTTGGGGGCCGTCCGCGTTCAAGCCGGCGCCCCGGTTGGCGCCGACCTCGTCGGGTGACTGATCCCCTCCGGGCCGAGCCCAGCCAGGAAGGCGTCCACGTTGCGGCCGGTGTCGTGGAGCTCCGTCACGAACCGCAGCGCCCGACCCTGGAGCTTCTCCAGACCGCCCCGGTCGCTGACGAGCTGTTCGGCCAGCTCAAAGAACCACTCCAGATTGTCGCCCGCGCAAAGCCCCGCGCCGAACCGGGTCAGCACCCCGTCGGGATCCACTGCGAGGGAAAGAATCGCAGTGGCCCCCTGCGCCGCCTGGATAAAGCTGTTGGGGAACCCTTCCGCCTCGGAGGTGTTCACAAAAAGCTGCGCCCGGTCGTAGTAATCCTGGATCTCGTGATACGGCACCCGGATCAGGAAATGCACGTTGGGCAGGTTGCGCGCGCGCAACTCGAGCGACTCCCAGAGCGGCCGGTCTTCGTCCGGGCAAACCATGACGCAGCGGGTCTCCGGCAGGCGCGCCGCCAGATCCAGAAACAGATGCGGCCGCTTGATCGGCTGGCAGCGGGCGACCCACAGCAGGCCGATATCCTTGGGCGCCGTGCGCGGCTTGGCCCGGGGCAGGATGAGATTGCGGTAAAGCCCGCAGGACAACCCCAGGCGATGGAACTGGTCCCTCTGGTAGTCGGTCATCGCCCAGCGGAAATCGGCATGGCGCACCCCGTATTCAAACAGGAAGCCCCGGAAGGGGTTTTCCCGGCGGAACCCGCCGTTGACCTCCGTGTCCAAGCCGCAGATGAACCCGAGCCGGGTCCGCAACCAGCGCCTGAAAACCAGGAGGAAAAACATCCAGCTCGTCCAGCCCAGGATCAGCGTGTGATCGGGCTTCTCGCGGGCAATGATCCGCAGCACCACCGGCAGCGCCTTGAGCGTGTCCCAAAGTTTGCCCGTGTGGAATTTGCCGCCCAAAAGTGTCCGCACCCCGCGCAGACGCCGCTCGTCGGGCTGCCCCGTGTCGCCCCCCACAATCACCGCCTCGTGCCCGCGCTCCACCAAGGCCGCGGCCAAGAGCGCCACCTGCAGCTCCGCGCCTCCCGACACGGCTTTCGCGGCCGGATCGAGCGCCAGATGCGCGTGACTTGAAAGAAAGAGAAACTTCACTTGGGAAATACAAATGGTCCGGAAACACGGTCCGCTGCAAGGCTGAGGATCGCGCCCGGGCGCCCTTTTCAAGCCCCCGGGGCGACGGCGCCCGCGAGGTTTTCAAAAATCTCCCTGTGCCGGGCCAGCCACGATTCCACGGCAAACCGCCGGAGCGCCCCGGCGCGGGCCCGGTCCTGCCAGGCGGGCAAATCCCGCGCAATCTCCAGGACAGCCCCGGCGAGAGCCCCGGGATCAGGCGCGTGCAGCCGATCCCAGTCCTCCGTGACAGGCGCCAGGCATCCGCCCAGAAGCTCCGGAGCTTCCCCTGTCCCCAGCAACTCGGGCAGCCCGCCGCTTTGAGGCCCCACCACGGGCAATCCGCTGGCCAGGGCTTCAATAACCACCGTCGGACAGGGGTCCATGTATTTGGGATGCAGCAGAACGTGGTGTTCCCGGTAAATCCGGGCCGCCTGCGCCTGGGAAAACGCCGGATGCCGCGTGACGCACCCCGACAAACCCCACTCCTGCGCGCAGCGCTGCACCTCCGCCTCCGCTCCGGGCCACGTCATCGGCCCCGCAACGGTCAACACGGCGTCCAACCCCGTTGCGCGGAGCTTTTCCAGGCAACGCAGCACCCCCAACACGCGCTCCGGATACGTGTGCGTGCCCATCGCCAGCAACCGCAACGGCCCGCCCGGCAACGGCTCCGCAGGGGGGGCGAAAAACGCCGTGTCCACCGGGTTGAAAAGCACGGTGGCCGGACAGGGCGCCGCGCCCAGGAACCGGTCGGCTGACACCCGGCAAAACGCGCTCTGGTAAACCACGTGATCCGCCAGGGCGAGCAGTTCGCGCATGGGCTGGTTGACCTCCTCGCTGAACGGGCCCGCCCAGGCGGGATACGCCACGCCGTTCTGATTCCACACCAGCCGCGCTCCGCGGCGTTTGGCGAACCGGACCAGGTCCAGCGCATGGGGCGGGATGGCGCTGCTGACCAGGTAGAGAAGGTTGTACCGGCGCAACTGCTCGGGATAAATCCGGTCGAGATGCGTGAGCTTCACCTTGCCGCCGTTGACAATCGCCCCCGGCGCGCGCGGCAGCACCCCGCCGTAATGCACCGCCGGACCGTTTTCGGCCAGTTCCATGCCCGAAAGATGGAGCCGCGCCAGAGCCCGCAACCGGGCCGGGACGCTCACCGGCGCCCGCAACAGCCGGCGCACCGGACGCGGCAGTGCGCGGGCCAGAAAATCTCGGGCGCGATCAATCACCGCTCGACGCGAGGCTCCGAGGGAAAGGCTTGGGGCGCGTGGCAAAGCCGCAGCATCCAACCGGCGACCTTCCACCCCAGCAGCTTCCAGCGGTTCACCCCGGCGCCGGAGAGCCGGCTTTCGGAAAGTAAAACCATGCCCCGGGGCGCCTCCGGATGCTCGGCGCCCCCGAACACCAGGCCTTCCGTGGGAAAAATCTCCACTTTGCCAAAGAACCGATGCGCGTGCTGGGCGGCAATGCAGGTGCCGAGCCCGAACTCCTCCATCGGCGCGAAGTCGTCCATGAGAATGGCGCCCCCCTCGGCCAGCACCTGGAGACTGTAGCTCAGGTCATGCACCACGGAGTAGAGATCATGCCCCGCGTCGATGAACACGAGGTCGAACCGGGCCCCCGACTCCGCCAGTTCCGGCAGGGTGCGGGTGGTGGGGCCGATGACTTCGGCCACCTGGTTGCGGACGGCGGGATCGATGTGTTTTTCCCAGACCTCCTTGCGGCTGGCGAACCGGATTTCCCGGCGCCCTTCCACCTCAATGGGCCAGCGCTGGGGGGTCTCCGCCGGGATGATATCCAGCGTGGTGATCCGGGCCTCCAACCCGCAAGCCCGCGCCGAGGCCGCCATACTCATGCATCCCAGCCCCCGGCCCGTTCCAATCTCCAAGATCCGCGCGGGCCGGCGCAGCCGGATCAAGCGGTCGAGCACCAGGGCGCGCTCGAAGTTGGCCGGGGTAAACACGCCCTGTTCGTTGCCGCGCAACCCGGTCAGCAGACCCAGCGCCCAGATCCGTTCGCGGCACTCTGGGTTTTCGGCGCTTTCGAGCCAAGCATTGCGGACGGGCGCCGCTCCGGGGTTGGGGTGAGTGTTCATCATGAGAAATTGGGGGCCGCGCCATCGGCAGCCGCGGAAAGGCATCGGCTCCAGAGCCAAACGCCACCGGACAGGCCATGGGCGCGCCCATTCAATCGCCGCCGCTCGCGCTGTCGAGTTTTCGCGGCGGGATCGGACGCCAGAGGGGCGTGCATGGAGAGAAGGGACAAATTCACTTCGAAAATACAAATGGTCCGAAAATGCGGTCCGCCGCAAGGCTGAGGATCGCGCCCGGGTGCAGAGCCAGCGCGCGGCAGGCGGCCCCCGCCCCTTTCAAAGCCCCGACCCCGCACAGGTCCCGGGCCAGCTTGGCGCCGTGCAGGGCGCGGGTCCGGCGAAAATCTTCAAGCGCGGCGACCCCGGGGTTGAGCCCGGCGTAAAGCGCCCAAAACCGGGTGTAGAGATCCCGGAACGCCTCCACCCGGCCGCCGAGCGACCCCGTGCGAAAGGCCCACAGGAGCTCGCGTTCCTGGGCGCCAAGGGGCTGCCCCGGCAAGAGCCGTCCCAGCACGCGCTCAAGCACACGTTCCACCTCCTGCCGCGCCCGGTCCCGGCCGCTGTGCTGGAGGGAGTCCGGACTGCACCGGTAAGTCACCAGGCGCCGGGCGAGGTTGGCCGCGGGATGCCGCCGCACGATGCGCTCCCAGAGATCGTAGTCCTGGCAGATCGTGTACGCCGCGTCGTAGCCGCCCAGCTCCAGCGCCGCGTCCCGCCGAAACAACGCCGCGGTGTGGACCACGGGATTCTCCCACAACATCGCCCAGGACAAACTCTCCGGCCCGCACGGCACATTGAGCAGTCCGGCGAAACGCCCGGCCGGGTCCGCCAGCCACGCCTGGGCGCCCACCAACGCCAGCTCCGGGCGTTGCCCGGCCAGCCCCATCTGCAGCCGAAGCCGGTCGGGATGCGAGAGATCGTCGGCGTCCTGGCGGGCGATCCACTCCCCCCGGGCCAGCGCGAGCCCCTGGTTGAGACAGGCGGTTTGGCCTTGGTTCACGGGGTTGGCCACCAGCCGGATCCGGGGATCGTTGTAGGCGCGCACGATTTCGACGCTGCGGTCCCGGGAGCCGTCGTCGAGGATGAGGAACTCGAAATCCCGCCAGGTCTGGGCAAGCACGCTGTCCATCGAGGCCCGGAGATCTTTCTCCGCCTGATACATCGTCATCAGTACCGTCACCGAAGGCCCGGATCCAGCCGCCGGGGCGGGATCGGCGGTGGAAACGGGGGAAAACGCGCTCATGGAAACGCCGAACCTAGTCAACCCGGCGCACGGGACGCAAGCGGGCGCCCGTTTCCGGCAAAATGAGACAGCCTTTTGGGGACAGGCAAGAATGCTGCTGATTGCAGGCTTTCGCTGGCGCTATCAATGGCGCTCACTTAAGGACCATTTGGGACGATACCGTCCTCTGCAAATCTCCGAGCATGGAGGCTTGCCAAAAGCTCACGCCGCCGTTGGAGCCCAAAGTGGCACAGCCATCCTGGCTGTGACTGTCACAGTTCACAGGCTGGAAGCCTGTGCCACTTTCCCCAACGAAACACCGCAAACCTCCCAAAGTGAGCTTATCTAAGTGCCATTCGGGACAGGCAAGAACGGGACGGGCAAGAATCTTCCGGGAAGGGCCAAAGGCCGACGGAACACATCCGGGCCACGCCGGGGTTCCCGTTCAAACCTGCGCGAGCTCTTTGCAGGTCGCCGCCAGGCGCAGCAGTCGATCCACCAAGCCCGCGTCGGACCCCGGCACCGCGAGGCGCGCCAACACGGGGTAATCGGCGCGCACCGCCTCCAGCTTCTCCTCCAGCTCCGATTCGGAGTCGAAAGCCAGGCCGCCAAACCACACCAGCCAGTTCCAGTGGGACGCGGCCGGGTAAACCACCGGGACGCCCAGGGCCAACGCCCGGTCGATCACCGCCGCCGCCCAGGCCGGCCCGGGGAACACCAGCAACACGTCTTTTCCAAAAAGCTCCCGATCCACACGCTCCGGCTCAGGACTCGAGGTCAGCGAGTGCAACTCAAACCTCTGCGGATCCAGCCCCACCGGGGCGCCTCCCAACACGCCGACCCGGAGCGGGCGATCCCCTTCAAAGCCGCGTTTTTCAGCGGGCCCGGCCGAGACCGGTCCGAGCACAACGGAGCGGGCGGGCAGAAGGTTCCTTGAGCGCAAATCCAGGTACGTCGCGAGGGAGGAAACCAACGCGCCGTGAGCGGTCGCATGGAGCCGCGCAAACTCCTCGTCGGCACGGCCCGGCTCGGCGCTCTCGTCCAAAAGCCGGATCACGGGCACCGCCCCGACGGACAACGCCCCGGGCGCGGGCAACCTTCCCGCGAGGATCAGATCCGGCGCGGATTCCGCCGTGTTGAGGGAGACGGCGCAGCCGCAGGCCACGAAAGCGTTGCGGAGTTGATCGAGCCAGGCGTCGAAAAATGTGCCCGGCTCGGGCGTGTGCAGGATCAGGATCTCCCGGACGCGGACCGGCTTTTTGAACCGGCCCAAGGCGCGTTGGGCGGTGTGCCGCGCCGTGGTGCGAAGGCCCTGCACCAGCGCGGAAACCCCGGTGCGGACGGGCTCCAGCGCCCCGTAAATCTCCAGCAAATGCCGGCGCAGGACGGGCTCGGTGTGATGCGCATGGGCGCGCTCAAAATGCGGCTCCACGAACGCGTCGAGGAACCGCTCGGACACGTCGCGCTGGATGATTTCGCCGGCCTCCACCACGTCGCGGAACACACACTCCGCGGCGAGCACGTCCGGGGCGATGCCGTTGGGGGTGCTCAGCACCTTGCAACGGGTCGCGGCCGACTCCAGCACCGAGTGCGGGCCGCCCTCCCAGCGCGAGGAGATCAAATAAAGATCCGCGATGTTGTAGAGAAGGTTCAGCACCCGGCGCGGCAGGATGTTCACCGAAAAGTCGTCCCGGTCGCCCGTGTCCACTCCCACGAAAGTGAAGGGAACCCCGCGCTCGCGCAGTCGCCGGCGCAGCCAGAACCGGCGCGGCCCGGCCAGCAGGACGTGGATCGGCAACCCGCGCTCATGAAGCCACGCCACGGTTTCCAGAAACGCGTCGGGGCCTTTCTGGAGCTTGGGCGCGTTGAGATTGGCCCCCTCGGTGTCCCGGTGGAAGTTCGCGATCAAATAACGGTCCGTCGGGATCCGCCATTTTTGGATCCATTCGCGGAGCTCGGGATGATCCTTGGGCAACGGATGGAAGACGTCAGGGTCGAAAGTGTAGGGGGCAAACCGGCTTTCCAGCCCCAGCGCGGTGAACTGGGCGATCGCCTCCCGGGACCGTCCGATCCATTGGGTCACCAGGGCGCAGGCCTTGAGAAAGTCGGGTTCGCTGACGTAGCAGAACGGGGCGTTGTCGGCGTAACACAACACATGGCGTCGGCCAAATTCGCCCAGCTGATACTGGAGGAGTTTCGCCCACCAAACGGAGTGCACCGCTTCGGCTCGCGCCAGCGAACTGAGCTGGCAGACGCCGGCCAGCGAGTTTTGCAGGAGCCGCAGATCCTCGTCGATGGCCCAGCCCGACTCGTCTCCCGCCGTGAGATGCACGCGACGCACAGCCATCAGCAGACCTCCTCTCGCGTCCCGGCAACGGCCCCGCGCCCGGCCCCCGTCGCGCTTTCCATGGCGCCTCTTCGATCCAGCACGGCTCGAATTTCCGCCGCCATACGATCCACCACAACGGGCCACGAAAACCGTTCCCGCGCCAGGCGCAACCCGGCCTGCCCCATGGCCCGGGCGCGGTCCGGGTTTTGGAGCAGGCGCAGAAGCGCCTCCGCGAGGGAATCCACATCGCCCGCGCGCACCAGGTAACCGGTCTCGCCGTCGAGCACCCGGTCGGGTGTGCCGCCGCCGAACGTGCTCACCACGGGCAGCCCGTGGTGCATGGCCTCGGCGAAAACCGTGGCCGACGGCTCAAAATAACTAGGCAGACAGAAGACGTCGGACTCCGCGAAGTGCCGTCCCACCTCCTCCAGCGGCACGCGCCCGAGCACCTCGATCCTCGGGGAGGTCACCCGGGGGGCGCACCCCAAAATCCGCAACCGGGCCTGGGGATGGGCTTCCAGGACCCGGTCGAACGCCCGGAGCAGATCCGGGCCGCCCTTGCGCTCCCAGTCGATCCCGACAAAAAGCACCCGGCTATGGAACCCCGCGGTTTGCGCGGCCGGCTCGTGCCCGGCGTTGGTCCCCGAATACACGCACATCGCCCGGCTCGGATCGATCCCGTGATCTTCCACCAGGGAATCCGCGGCGAACCGGCTGGTGGTGAATGTGCGGTCGGCCGCTTGGTAGATGGTCCGTTCCACCGCCAGCCAGCGCGGATCGAGCAGCTCGGGGCTCACCGGCCTCCCATACCGCAGGTTCGCCGCGCAGGTGTGATCCGTGTAAACAAAATGCGCCACCCCTTCCCGGTGCGCGTCGAAGAGGGACTGCGTTTGGAACGTCCACGGGGTTTCGGCCGGGTCCACGTTTTTTTCCACCCACCGCTGGATGACCCGAAAAGCCGCGGGCGTTCGCAGCAAGTAATCGAGGGGTTTGCGCCGGTTCAAAAAAATCTCCCGGGGATAGATCCGCACCACGTCCAGGAGCGCCCGGGCGACCGCCCACGGCCGGGCACGGAGGATGTCGCTGAGCACGTCGATCACCCGCACGCCGTGCTCCGGAAACGCGCGCTCCAGCTCCAATCGGACGCTCTCGTTGATGTGCGAGAACGAGCCGGTTTTGAAAAAGAGGATGGGGCGTTTCATCTCGGCGCGTTGACGGATTTGAACCAAGGCCGACTCATTTCCGGGCGTTGACGATCTCGCGCTGCAGCACCTCGCGGTAGTCGGTGCACATCCGGGCGCCGGACGGCGGATCGTTGAGCACGCGTTGACGCAGCCCGGCATACGCCTCTTTCCACTCGCGGACGCCCCCGAGCAGATCGTCCCGGAAACCCACTCCGAACTTTTCCCCCAGCTCCACGATGCCGCCGCCGTCCAGGTGGTAGAGCAGCGGGAGCCCGCACTGGAGGCCTTCGATGAAATGCATCCCGCCGGGCTCGTGCAACGAGGCGGTGATGTACCCGTGGCATTGCCTCAGCAGCCCCGCCAGGCCCGCCCCGTGATCCGGCGGGAATGTCCGCGCCGCTTTCCACTTCAAATCGCTCGGCCACCGGCCGATCACCCAGAGCTCGACCCCGGGCAGTTCGCCCCCGGCGATGCGCGCGTCGAGCTCGGCGTACTGGGGAAAACCCTTCTTCGGGTTGGCGGACCAATGATGGGTCACCAAGCGCAGGGGCGTCCCGGCGGTCCCGGGCCAGTCGCGGCTGCCCACGGGATGAAACACGC
This sequence comes from Chthoniobacter flavus, assembly GCA_945860355.1. Taxonomy (GTDB): domain Bacteria; phylum Verrucomicrobiota; class Verrucomicrobiia; order Chthoniobacterales; family Chthoniobacteraceae; genus CAIURC01. The sequence goes on from CAMARB010000014.1 coordinate 10,680, forward strand.
TCGGGTCGGCGCCGTTGAGGATCGTGCAATGGGGCCGGGCCGGGTCAAACCAGCGGGCGGCGTGATAATCGCGAAGCCAGTCGGAGATGAACACCGTGTAATCGGCCACGGCGTTGAACCGGGCCAGCAACGCGTCCATCCGGTCGGTCTCCTTGCGGATGTCGTTGTCGTTGACGCGGTGGATGACGCGGACCCGCGGATACCGGCGTTTGAACGCGGCGATTTCATCCACGCCGAAGGTCATGTCGTCGTTGAGCCCGGAGTGGTTGATGAAAATGGCGTCCACCTCCTCGCGCAGATCAAAGCGCACCGAGTAACCGCTGTAGCCCAGGTGCCGCGTCATCTGCAGCAGCCACTGGTTGCCGCCGCCCCAGGAGGCGAAAATCGGCCGCATACTGATGGCCACGCGCCCCACCGGTTGCACGGGCGGCCGGACACGCGCCAGCTCGCGGGCGCATCGGATTCGGTCAAAAATACGTTTCACAGGCGGGATCAAAGGGGATCGGGTTCAAGGTCAGTCTCCCTTATGACCCCAGCCGCGCGGGAGCGCCAGCCGCTGAAACGCGGGGGGTGATGTTCCACGACGGCGGGTTCATCCTGAAAACCGAAGTTCCAGCGGAGTGGCTGAAAGGACGGGCGTGCAACGCTTTGGCGTTCAGTAATTTCCAAAACGCTCTCCGCGTTCTCCGCGCCTCCGCGCGAAAATGATTTTTCTCTGGAACTTCGGTTTTCGGGTTCATCGGAAAAAAGAGGCCGCATCCACACGGACACGCGGACCGCGCCGGTAACGCTCCAGCTTCCACACCGAGACCGCGGCGCGGCCGGTGAGCCTGGCGTAGAGCCGCCGGATCCACGCCGTCAGCGAGTACTTGTGGAGATCCATGATGTTTTCCCGGGCGGGAAGCGCGCCGTCGGCTCCGGCGTTTTCCGCGGCCGGCTCGGCGCTGCTGCGCCGGACAAAACAGGTGTGCAAACAGCGGAACACCGACTCCTCCCAGGAGATCTGCTCGTGGAGGTTCAACCGCAGGGAGGCGTCAAACCCCTCCTTAAAAACGATCCGCCCCCCGTGCAGTCGCTCCGGGGTGTCTCCGTCCCAGGCATGGATCAGAGAAAAGTTGTAAAGTTTGGTGATGCTCCGGCAGGGCGGCGCCAGGTAACCGGCCGCATCGCCCCCGGCGGCGTCCACCCAGTCGCAGTTGAGCACGTTGCCAAAAATCATCCACCAGCGGTCATACACCCCGGCCAAAATCCGGGTCCGCAACTCGGCGAGCCCGGCCGGATCATAAATCTCGTCGCCGTCCACGGCGAAAACCCAGGTATCGCTTCCCGCGTATCCGCTGACCAAGGCGTGGGACTCCCGCGGGTGCGCCACCGGGTGGAGTTCCACGTGGGGATACCGCGCCGCCAGGTCCGCGAGAATGGCCGGGGTTTGATCCTCAGAGCGGTGATCCGCCAGGAGGATCCGGTCGCAGAACGCCGTGATATTGGCCACCGCGCGGCCCACATGGATGTCCTCGTTCCGGACCAGAACGAGACCGACGATCTGCTTGGCCGACATGGGCTATTGCGGTTCCGGGAAATGGTTCCCCGCTCTATGCACGGGCAAACACCGCGAGGCCGACGTCATGCGCGCCTCCCAAAGAGGTAATAGTTCCCGGGCGACTGCGAGATATGCTGCTTGGTCCACTGGATCCGGTCCTGGGTGCGGGCCCGGAATTGCTCGAAATACTCCGAGTTATCCACGCCGTAAAACCCGCCCTGGAAAGCGAGGAGCAGGGCGTCAAAGGACTCCACGAGCGGGAGAAAACGCTCCCGCAATTCGAAAGGCGACTCCGAGAGGGACCACGTGGCGATAAACCCGCGCCGGGCCTGATCGGGCACCGTGCCCAAGGCGGCCCGCAACTGGTCCAGGTCGCTCAACAGCGTGACACCCGGGGCGGTGCTGCCGTCGGTGTGCAGGGGCAGACCGAGGCTTGCAAGGTAGTACCGCTGGAGGGCGGTGAACTCGGGCAGATCATAGATGAAATAACGGCCCTTGAACCCGAGCCGGTGCAACAGCGCGCACATATTGCCGTAGCCGCCCCCGAACTCGACGATCACCTCCATCTGCGAGAGATCGGTCCCGGTGAGCTCCTCGAACCGCATCAGGTGATAGCAGTGATGCAGGAGGTTGCCGTTGGAGCGCGGGTAATAAATGAAGGGCACGGGATCGCCCACCCCTGGATCCTCCACGGCCGGCTGGTACCGGGGCCATTGCGGGCTGTTCCGGAGGGCGAAGTATTCGGGCACCACGGCGCCTGAATTGGTCAGGCACATCGAATGCCGCACGATGGACCAACGCAGAAACGTGCGGGGATCATACGCATCAAAATCGCGCCGGACCTGCTCGCGAAACGCCACCCAGATGGGCAGCGTGGTCACCGACGAGGGGCGGGTGAGTTCCTCGCGCAACTGTTTTTCAAGTTCCTTGTCGCGCGCGCTGGGCTCCGGCAAGGGCTTCCTCAAAAACCAGTCCGCCAACCTGTCGCCAATGAGCTTGTGCCATTTGACGAACTGCCACATCAGGGTGCCGTTCATACGCAAGCGCCTCCGCAAAAGAGGGTTCCTCCTTCTTTTTCAAAGATAAAACCCCGGGGCTCCCAGGTGTCCCGCCGCAGCGGGGATCGGAGGACTGTGCGCGTTTGCATAAAACCCCCAGACAACCATCGCCGGGGACGGCTTGTAAAGGCTGCCGCTGTTTTCAGCCAGTGCTCACGCATCTAAAAGTTAGCAGCGGGGGGGGAGGGAAAGCACAAGTTCTCAGAGCGCGCGGCAAAGCGGGGGGCTGCTGCGCGCTCCCAGAAATTGCGCGTTCCTTCCCGGCTCCAAAAAGCCTTCACTGCACAACGTTCGGCGTAGAGGCTCAATTTTAGATGCGTGAGCCCTGCCTCAGCCTCCCCCTTTGCGCACTCTGCGATCCTTGCGGTTATTCCCAGAATCCGGGCCCGTGCAGTTGCGTGTGAGCGAAACCGGCCCCTAAGTTTGGAGCCCCGAACGGATTCGAACCTTACCATGCGACGCATCTTCCCCATTCTCGCAACCGCCGCCTCCGGCCTGATCGCCCCGGCCCTCCACGGCCAGGTCGAGTTTGCCCAGGACACCACCGTGGTTCTCTACGGCAACTCCCTGGTGGAACGGCTCTGCGAACACGGCGAAATGGAGGCCTGGATCCAACTGGCGCACCCGGGAAAAAATCTCCGCTTCCGGAGTCTCGCATGGACGGGCGACGAGGTGGGTTACCGGCTCCGGCCGGAGGGTTACGTGGAGCATCTCAAAAAGCTGCACGCCCAATGGCCGGCCCAAGTGGTGATGGCCGGGTTCGGGCTCGCGGAATCTTTCCGGGGCGAAGCGGGGCTCGAGGAGTTCAAAACCCAGCTCGAGGACTTTCTGAGGGAACTCCAGCGCATTCATCCCGGCGCAAAAACGGTGCTGCTCACGCCCACCGCCGTGGACGCGGATCGGTCGCCGGAAGGGGTGGACGCGAAGAAACGCAACGCCGACCTGGCTCTTTACGCCGCAGCCATCCAGGCCGTCGGCCGGAACCACCAGGCCCAGGTCGTGGATCTCTTCCAGGAAAGCCTCGCCGCCTACGCGAAGTCCCGGGACCCGCTCACCTCCAACGGACTGCACCTCAACGAAGCGGGCAACCGCTGGATGGGGCGCTGGATCGCCCAACAACTCGCGGGGGAACCCGCTCTGGCCCGCGTGGACGCCACCCGCGTCGCCGAGGTGGCCAAAGCCGCCGCGCTCAAGACGGCGGCTGTCGCGGATGTGGTCCGCCCGAAAAACGCGGTGGTGTATTTCGGGGTCCGCAAACGGCCCGAGGAATACGAGGCGGAAATCCCACGCTACCACCAGCTCGTGGACGCCGCGGACGCCACGCTGCACGGCCTGGTGGACAATCCCAAAAGCCATCTGGCGGATTTTCCCGCGCCGATGCTTCCACCGCCGGCGCCCTCGTTGTCCAAACCCGCCGCGGCGCTGGGTGTGATCAAATCCCCCGCCGAACAACAAAAAGACATCAGCGTTGCCGACGGCTTCGAGCTCAACCTGTTCGCCTCCGAGACGGAGTTCCCCCTGCTCAAAAACCCCGTCCAGATGGCGTTTGACGCCCGGGGCAGGCTCTGGGTGGTGACCATGCCCTCCTGGCCGCACACCTTCCCCGGCGATCAGCCCCGGGACAAGATCCTCATCCTCGAGGACCGGGATCGGGACGGCAAAGCCGACCAATGCACCGTGTTTGCCGACGGATTCAACGCGCTGGACGGCGTCGCGTTCCACGAGACCGGCGTCATTGTTTCCGCGCAGCCCCGGCTCCTTCTGCTCCAGGACACGGACAACGACGGAAAAGCCGACACCCGGCGGGAACTCTTCCGGGGCATCGACGTCACCGACTCGCATCACGGGGGAATGATCGCCACCGATCCCATGGGACACGTCCTTTTTTGCGACGGCGTGTTTCACCGGTCCCAGTTTGAAACCCCCTTTGGCAGCGTCCGCGGCGTGGACGCCACGACTTACCGGCTTGAACCGCGCACCGGCAAAGTCTGGACCGAATGGCAGAGCCAGACGCCGAACCCGTGGAAAATGACGTTCAACCGCCAGGGCAGCCCGCTCCAGATGTACGGCGACGGGCTCGTGCTCGACGGGCTGCAGCTGACCTGGACGCCGCTGGGCGCCTATCATCCCTTCGGCCGCGGAAAAACCCTCGGCTACGGAAAAGGTTCAGGCGCGCAAACCATCTCCAGCCCCAATTTCCCGGACGATTACCAGCAGGGCATGGCCTCCGCCACGCTGCTCGGCCGATACTTTGTGGCGCTCTCCAAATACAACGCCGATTCCGGGCCGTTCGCCGCCACCGACCGCGTCGATGTGCTCCGCTCAGAAAACCCGGCGTTCCGCCCGGTGGACCTCGCCTTCGGCATGGACGGCGCACTCTACGTCTCGGATTTCTCCAGCAAAATCATCGGGCACGCCCAGCATCCCATGCGCGACCCGCTCTGGAACCATGAACATGGCCGGATCTGGCGCGTGATCTCCAAACTCAAACCGGTGGTCAAGGACTGGCCCCGGATCGAGGGCGCCTCGGTGCCGGAACTGCTCGCCCTGCTCCGGCATCCTCAGGATCTAGTGCGTGAACACGCGCGCATCGCCCTCCGCAAAGCCGACGCGTTGCCGGCCTTGGAGAAATGGGTGGAGGCGTTGGATCGCAAGGATCCCGGGTTCGGCCAGGCGGCGTTGGAAGCCCTCTGGATCTTTGAATCCAAAGGCATCGCCCGCCCGGAACTGCTCCAGGAAACCCTTAAGGACCCGGATCCTCTGGTGCGCGCGGCGGCCGTGTCGCTGATCCGCTTCCAGAGCGCCCGGCTCCCGCAGTCGGCGCAGTGGCTGGACGCGCTGTCCAAGGACCCGCATCCGCGGGTGCGCATGGCGGTGGTCAACGTGGTGGCGTTTTTGCGCCCGCAACATCCGGAGCTGGAGCCGGTGGCCCAGAGCTTGGCGACCGCGCCGGAGCCGGCTGTCAAACAGATGGTGGCCGACCTGCGGTTTGGTGTGCGTCCATTAAAAGGCCGCAGCGTTCCCGTGCTGGAGGTGGAAAAGAACGCGCGACTGCGGTTCTGGGAAACCCGCGACATGGTGTTTGACGCCGAGGCGCCATGGCCCGCAAAAACGAGCGGGATCGGCGCGTATCGGACCCTGGTTTCACTTGAAGAAGCGCGGACGGCGATTCTGAGCGTCCGCCACGGCGCATTGGATTTGGCCGTCAACGGTGTGCAGATCCTCTCCACCGAAACCATGTGGACCAGCGAACAGCAGGCGCAGGTGGAACTCGGCAAAGGGCTCAACCTCATTGAAATCACCTTCCGCGGATTGAAGGGCGCGCCGCCCCCCGTGTTCCTCTACGACACCGTGGGGCGGCGGTTGGACCGTGCGCAGTTGCCGGAGACCGCAGAAATACTCGCGTCACTTTCGGCCACTTGGAAAAAGGAGCACGCCGCCGAGGAAGGCGCATTGACCGTGCGCGCCGTTCCCAACCAGCTGCAGTTCGCGCCCAAGGAAGTCCGGGTCAAAGCCGGGCAACCCGTCCGGCTCGTGTTCGAGAACCCGGATCTGATGCTGCACAACCTGGTCCTGGTCGCGCCGGGCGCGCTGGAGGAAGTCGGGCAGCTCGCTGACAGCATGGCCACGCAACCCGACGCCCAGGCCAAGGGGTTCGTCCCGGACTCCAAGAAGGTGCTCTTTGCGACGGCTCTGGTGGGGCCCAACGGCAAAGCCGAGCTCCAGTTCGTCGCTCCGAAAGAACCTGGAAGTTACCCGTACCTCTGCACGTTCCCCGGCCACTGGCGGATCATGCAGGGCCACCTCGTCGTCGAGCCTTAGCCCGCTTCCAAGCCCTTCCCGATCCTTCAGTGCCCCCACCGGGGAGTGTGTCTCGCCGTCACCTCGGCCGCGAGGCCCTCGTGCAGTGCGGCGGCATGAGGGGAACACGACCCCCTCCGGGAAGGCCGCCCACCAGGCGGAGGTTCCCGGGCGATTCCGACTCAGGTCCCGGACAGGCCGTCACGGGGTCGCCACGTTCATTTTCCCGCTCTCCTTGGTGGCACCCGGCGCCGGGGCCGCCAGGAAATACCCGTGGCCACTCCGAGTCTTTTGAAAGACGGCGCCGCGAATCCGCGTGACCGGACCCGTGCCCTGGAATTGGCCCCCAATTTTGCCATCCGCACCCAGCATCAACCGAAGCCGGGACGAGGGGCTGCCTCCCACCGGCGCGCCCTGGTCGATGACGGCGCGCAGACCCACCGCGAGTCGATTCACGAAATCGAAGGGCTCGCCACCGCCGGTCAACAGGAGCAGGGCGTTGGCCGACGGCGCAACGACCGGCTCCACCCCAAGCACCGTCTTCTGGGTGACCGCCGGGGGAAGAAACTTGGAGGCGAAAAAGTCCACCCGGATCCCGCCCGGCCAGCCCTGCGGATAGGCCGCATCGCGAGGGTTGGCGCGCTTAAACCAACGCAGCCCCGCGGCATCCGCGTCGCTCTGCCCTGGCACATCGCGAAAGGTGATTCGGCCACTGGCTGAACCGCCGCCTCCGCCTCGCGCCACGTGGAACGGAAGCACCCGGTCCTGGGAGAGATAATTCGTGTAAGTAAACGCCTGGCCATCGGCCAGCTCGCCCACCATCGACACCGCCCCCGAAGAACGCACGGTGAGAACCGCCCAGCCGTCGCCTTGCGGATATGCATTTTCCTCCAGCCCCTGTTCCTCGGGCGAGAGCGCCTTAAAGAAGGCGGTGTACCGGCCGTTGTCGGTCGCCGGATCCAGCACGTCCACCGGCACTTTGATCCGCGGCGCAACGAGATTGGCCGCGGCGGAGTAAAGCCGACGATTGAGCACAAAATCGGCGACCTGCTGGGAGTTGGAGCTGAGCGTTCCCACAATCTGGTGGGTAAACGGGAACTGCACGTCCATGCGCATGGAGAGGGTCAGCGCGGGCCGACCCGGCGTGCTGATCACGAGACTGTCCGTCGTCGCACGGGAGCCAAATCGCGCCACCCCGGAAACATCCATCACCCCCCGGAGAGACACGGGCGTTGCCCGGCCGCCCAGCAGCAGTTTTCCTGAAAATGCGCCGGTCCGGCTCACGGTCATCCCTAGCAGAGCCACAGCCGAGCCCGGGTCCGGTGTGTCCGCAACCGGCACAGCGACGCCGTCATACGCCCCGGCGAACCCGGGCTGGCGGGTGATCGTCAGCGTGTAGGTTTTGGTCGTGACGCCATCTTCGGCGGTCACCACCACGGCGATTGCGTTTTCACCGGGCGCCAACTTGTTCCAAGCACTGGCGCGTCCCGAGGGGACAGTCACGCCGCCCACCGTGATCAAGGAGCGCGGTTGGGCGGCCTCGGCTGTGACCTTCACGGCGGTGACGGTCTCCGGCACCAATACCGCGTACTGCGTTGTGTCTGCCGAAAACGCCGGGGAAAGGCTTCCCTCGCTGAGTCTGAGACTCGAAAGATCCGCGGCGGCGATGGCAGGACGCCGGACTTCGACGGTGTAAGTGCGTTGGGTGACGCGGTCCGGGGCGGTCACCACCACTTGGATCGTGGACTCGCCGACGGGCAGGGCGATGTCTGCGCTGAATTTGCCGGACGCCACGGGTTTGCCGTTGACGGTGACCTTCTGGCTCGTGTGCCGGGTGACAGGCAGGAGCCGCGTGGAAAGCACCGGGGTTGTATAATCGAGCCGGTAACTGGTGGTGTTCACGTCGAACACCGGGCTCAATGCGCCCTCGGCGGGTGTTAACCCGGCCAGACCCGTGTCGTTTGCGACCGGGGCGCGGGTGACAACCACCGCGTAGGATTTTGTGGTGGTAGCGTCCTCGGCGGTGACCACCACGCTCACGGTGTTCGCTCCGACGGCAAGTGGAATGGGCTCACTGGCGGTTCCGGAGGCAACCGGCGCACCGTTAACTTTCACCGTCGCGCTGGGGTGAACGGTCCCCGGTGCAAGCCGTATCGACTCCACGGAGTAGGGAACAGCCAGAGTGTAGCTGGTTTGGCTTGGATCAAGTGTCGGGCTGAGTGTGCCCGTGGACGGCGCCAGCGCGGAAAGATCGGCGTTTGCCGACGGCGCCGTGCGTGTGACTAAGACGGTATAAACGAGGGCCGTGGTGGCGTCCTGCGAGGTGAGCCCCACGCTGATCGTGTTCAACCCGGCTTGAAGGGGAATCGGCGCGCTGGCGGTCCCGGATGCGAGCGGCGCGCCGTTCACCTGCACGGAGGCGGTGGCATCGGCCGCGATGGGCGTGACCGTGAGCATGGCGGTGTCGTAGGGCACCGTGAGCGTGTATTGGGTGACGGTGCTTGAGAAGGCCGGGCTGAGCGGGCCCGAGCTGAGCGTGAGCCCCGCAAGATCCGCGTTCGAACTCGGGGCACGGCTGACGGATACCGTGTATGTGGCCACCGTGGTCTGGTCCTGGGCGGTGACAACGACCCTGATCTGGTTGACCCCGACGGCCAGTGTGATCGGGCTGCTGGCGGCTCCCGAGGAGACGGGCTCGCCGTTGACCCGCACCGAGGCGGTGGCGTCGGCCGTTGCCGGGGTGACCGTCACCGAGGCGGCTGCGTTGGATACATTGGCCGTGTATTGGGTGACGCCGCTCGAGAACACCGGGCTCAGCACACCCGAGCCGAGCGCGAGTCCAGCGAGCTCCGCATTGGAGCTCGGGTCGCGAAGAACGCGGACGGTGTACACCCGCTGGGTGACGCCGTCCTGCGCGGTCACGACCGTGGTCATCGTGTTAGAGCCCACGGAGAGGGCAACAGGTGCGCTGGCCACGCCGGAGGCCACCGGCGACCCGTTGATCCGGAGGTTTGCCGTCGGATCGAGGGTCACCGGAACTAGGCTCAGGACGGAGGTCGCATTGGGAACCAGCGCCGTGTAATCAGTCACCTCGCGGGAGAACGCCGGGCTGAGCGTGCCGGAGCTGAGCGCAAGCCCCGCAAGATCCGCAGTGGAACTCGAGGCCCGTCTAACGGACACCGTGTAGGTTTTGATCGTGGAGGCGTCCTGGGCGGTGACAACGACGCTGATCTGGTTGTCCCCGACGTCCAGAGCGGTCGCGCCGCTGGCGGCTCCCAAGGAGACGGGCTCGCCATTGACCCGCACCGACGCAGTCGAGTCGGCCGTTGCCGGGGTGACCGTTATCGATGCGACTGAGTTGGGAACATTGGCCGTGTATTGGGTGACGCCGCCGGAGAACACCGGGCTCAGCCCACCAGAGCTGAGATCAAGCCCAGCGAGATCCGCATTGGAACTCTGGGCGCGAACGACGCGGACGATGTACACCCGTTCGGTGACGCCGTCCTGCGCGGTCACCACCGTGGTCATCGTGTTGGCGCCCACCGAGAGCGCGACGGGCGCGCTGGCCACGCCCGAGACAACCGGCGCGCCGTTGATCCGGACCTTTGCACTCGGCTCGAAGGCCACCGGAACCAGGCTCAGGGCGGAGGTCGCGTTGGGAACCAGCACCGTGTAATCAGTGACTCCGCTGGCAAATGCGGGCGAAAGCGAGCCGGTGCTGGGAGTCATATTCGCCAGGAATGCGTTGCTGTCGCCGGGGTGAAGGAATCGGGCGGTGAGGTTCCCCTCGATCTGGCGCCGCTCTGCGGTGGTAAGCGCCACGCCGTAGACAAAGACGTCGCCGATATTGCCGTTGAAAGTGGTCCACCCATCCGGGTTGTTTCGGCCGACATTGAAGGCGTTGGCAAAGGGGCCCGCCACATTGGGCAACAGCGAGGTCATATCGCTGGCGGAGCTTTCATTCAGGATCTCGGCGCCGTTGGCGAACACCTGGAACTGCCCCGTCGGCTGGACAACCAGGCTGAGGATGGTGGCCTCGCCGTCAGGAATGGTGGCGCTGCTGCTGAAAAAGGCGCCGTTGCGGAAACCGACCACCTGCCCGGTGCTGTTGCGGATGCCCAGAGTGAGCCGGTTGTAGAAGAGGTCCACAATCGAAGTCCACGGCGTGGCAACGGAATTGCGCTTGGGCCGGACCGCCACGACGATCGTCGCCCCGTGGATTTTCACCGGCTCGCTGTAGAGGCCCTGGCGGAATCCGTCTCCGTCCAGATACCGATTATCCAACCAGCGGACACCGTTGAGCGTCTCGGTGGCGGGTGAGCCCATTGCGGCCAGGGTCTGGCCCGGGGGCTGATGAGCCACCCAATCGCCGGTGTTTCCGATGGCGGGCAGGTTGGATGTCACCGCCGAAAAAAGCAGCTCGGCCGGACGCGGGAGATCGATGCCGTTGAGCACGAAGTTGAGCTCGGCGGGAGCGGGGCCGGCGACGAGGATCGTCTTTTCGGCGGAGGGCTGAAAGGCGCCCCCGCCAGCGGCCACATACCACAAACCGTCCTGCACGGCCTGGGTGAAGTTGCCAGCCTCGTCCGTGGTCGCCGTGAAAGCCGGGTCATCGGCGGCGCCGACGGAACGCGAAAACCAAACCGATGCGCCCGCAGCAGCCGAGCCGTCGCTCCGGCGGATCACACGGCCGCTGATCCGCGCTTTCGGCGCCAATGTGAAACTGATACCGGAGATGTTTGCAGTGCTGACCACGACCCTCTGTTCGGCGGAGGCATTGTAGTCGGCCCGGGCGGCTGTCAGATACCAGGTGCCGGGAGTCAGCGCCCGACGGAAGCCACCGGCCGCATCGGCCACCGCGGAAATACCCGCGCCTCCCGGGGCATCGGCTATGGTGACGGTGGCGCCCGCGAGCGGCTCCCCCGTGGAGCTCATCACCGAACCGGCAACCGTGAATTGGGGTGGAGTGTTTTGCGGGTCGATCGGGCTGGAAGCGAAGTCGGCTTCCACGTTGTCGTTGAAACCGTCGCCGTCGCTGTCGAGCACGAGCTGCGAGGCAGAGAGGAAAGTTTCGTGGACGCGGGCGTTGAGGATCAGCCCGTCGAAAAACTCGCGGCTCGCGGTGTCGCTGGTGGTTTGCGAGTAACCGACGCGAGAGCATTTGCCTTGTGCAGCGGCATCATTGACCGGGCCGTTGTAAGAGCGCGTCGCGACCCGCACGCCGTTGAGGAAGAAGTGGGCGGTGCTGCCGTTGAAGGCGAGCGCCACATGCTGCCATCGGCCAAGGGCGGCGCTGACATTGATGGGCCAGAGCCCCGCCCCATCAAGCCGCGCCATCCATTGGCCCGCCCGCAGCCCAAAACCGCTTCCATCCCCCCCTGCGAACTCGTTGCCGCTGTCGAACACCGCCTCGTAGTTGACTCCACCTTGGGATGCGCGCGGTTTGACCCAGGCCGAAAGGGTCCGGACGCGGCCGTTGCGGGCCCCGCTTTGGGCGATGGTCGAGGTGCCGTTGAAGTCTGTGGGCGTGACCGGCGAGAACGCGGCCAGCAGGTCGCCGCGCCGCGTCAACTCCTGGCGCACCTCAGAGGCAGTCAGCGGCACATTATAAAAGCGCACATCTTCGAAACTCCCCTTGAAGAGGCTGCCAGACCAGCCGCGACCCAGGTAGTTGGCCTGCATGGCTGTGGGACCGTTGGCGGCAAGCACGTCCAGCGGCGTGAGGGTCGTGGAGGCAGAGGCCTCCTGGACGCCGCCGACGTAGAGTCTGGCGTTGCCACCGTCGAGGCTGAAGGCGAGATGCTGCCAGGCGCCGGGAGTGAGCCGGCTGGTGCTCGTGAGCGTGGCGGTGGTTTCCCCGTTGCTGACGGAAAGCACCGCGTTGCCCGACGCGTTGCGCACAAGCTTCAGCGCGGCGGCAGCGCTTTTGCCCAGGAAAAGGAGGGGTTCCTCCACGCCCATGGCGTTGGCCGGTTTGACCCAGCAGGAAAAGGAAAGCGCGGGAGCATCGGCGAGGCTGCGGTCCAGAACGGCGTAATCGTCGAGGCCGTCAAACGTCATCACAGAGGAGTTGAAGGCGGCGTCGGGACCGTGCTCGGGAGCGCCTCGGAGAACGGCATGGAGCGCGCCAAACTCATCCCACCAGATTTGACCGTCGGGTTCCTCAGTTCGGTAGCTGGCGATGAGTCCGCGCGGTTTGGTGAGGCTCTGCGCATAAAAGGCATCCCACCAGCCGCCCCAGGGGATGTGGCTAAAATGCACACCGTCGCTGACCGACCACCACATCGAGTAGTCGTGATCGGCGATGGCGGTGCCGCTAAGGATCCCGCCGAGCGGCTGTGCGCATCCGCGCACGATCGCGTCGTCCTGAATGGTGGTGCCGTCGATGCGGCTGTACCCGCCCACCAAGGCGCGGCCACGCACGACGGCTCCCCACTCCAACTGGGCGCGGTCGCGGACGCGTGCTTTGCCTTCCACCAGCGCGTTGCCCTCCACCAGTGCGCTGCCGCTGACAGTCGCTGAACCTTGGACGGTGGCGCTGCCCTGGACAACGGCGTGGTCCTCCACGCGCGCCGCGCCGAGCACTTTGGCCGACCCGAGCACTTTGGCATTGGGCCCGACATAAGCCGTGGAGGAGACCGTGGCCAAGGGGCCCACAACACCGCCGCCATTGCCGTGTGTGCGGTGGCCGTTGGGGGTGGCCACTTGAAAGGAATGCGGCGCGGGCTCGGCGTTCAACAGGCGCACCTCGTAGGCGTAACGCAATCGGTCGGCGTGTTTGTCGATGGGCTTGGTGTTCCTGAGGCTCTCAAGCTCAAGCGCCGTTTTGGCAGGCGTGGCCGCCACGATGAGGAACGCCTGGGTTTCGTTGGCGTTTAGGGTGAAGCTCTGCGTGCCCGGCGCCCAGACCGGCGAATAGCGGACGGTGTCCCCGGCGGAAATTGCGGCAAGACACCAGCGCCAATCCTCACCGGCCCCCGCCAGGTCAAGACCGCGCAATTCGACGGTGATGGTGGCGCCCGGCGACGCCGTCAGATCGTGCATCTGATAAGCCCAGCTGTCCGGCGCGCGCTCCAGCGGCACCCGCCACCAGCCCGGTTTGTCCTGCTGCGGGATCAACTGCGCCCCTTGTTTCCAGAAATGCTCGGCCCGGTTGCTCTCGGTCCCCCAGTGCTGGGCGCGCAACCGGGCCTTTTCCACGAAATCGAGCATTGGCCAGCGCTTGCAGCACTCTAAGGCGACGTCCTTGACCGAAGTGCCGACGGGGAGTGCCGCGGCAAGCTTCTCGATCAGCGTCAGTTCCAGAGGCCCATCGCGCCATGCCTTGGCCGTGAAGTTTTGGGGCAACCCGAACTGCGTGCCGTAATCATCGAGAGCCAAATAGTAGCGTTGGTCGGCGTAAATGTGGCGCTTATGGTCGGGGCGGTAGTTGGAGTTTCCGGTGAGGTTGTCGATCGCGGGGATGGCGTTGGGAATGGCCGCGAAGAAGTGGAGATTCCGCGCCGCCCGCAAATAGTTGGCGTGGCTTTCCCAGTGGCCGCCGGTCAAAAATCCCGGCTGGTGCATCTGGATCACGTGGCCGAACTCATGCGGCACGGGGTTGCCCCAGCCCTCATCGCCCAAGCCACCCCAACCCACGTTGAGGTAGCCGCGATTCGTGGAGTGACCACCGGCCCAAAATCCGCCGTACCACGTGACAAAGTTGACTTTGGAACGCGGTCCCGTGGCCGACTTGAAATCGAGGAAGGGCTCGTTGTAGCCCAGTTTCTTGCAGTAAACCTGATAACTTTCCTCGCACATGCGCAGCGCGCGCCGGGCGTGGGTGGGGGTGAAACTGGTGTCGGCCGGATTCCACCAGACGCAGACATGTTTGCTTTCCATACGCGCGGCGGTGGCGGCGCTCAGCGGCGGGAGGAAATTGGTGTTCCGGTCGAGCGCGGGAGCGCTGCCCCCGACGTCGCCGACCTCCACGTAATCGATCTCAAATTGACCGCTCCCCTCCACGATAGGGGTGATTCGTAGGTCGCGCAGATTGTCGCGCCAGAACACCTCCAGGCCCATGTCGAGGCGGTAGGTGTGGAAGGCGCCGTCTTTCGGGATGCTGGCCGATGGCATCACAAACCTGCGGCTGGTTTCGAAGCCGATGCGGGTTGATGTGCCGAATTCAAACTGGACGTCGCCGGTATAGCCAGCGGGCAGCTTGACGCGGATCTGCAGGTAATCGTTGAAGCCCAGGTCGAGGTCGGGCCCATTGGCAAGGGCATTGAGGCTGATGGAAGCGTCGGTGCTGGCGGAGCTGTCATCGCCCACGAGAAGGCCGCCCGTGACGCCCAGTCCGCTGGTATGGGAGCCGATCCACCCCTCCAGATTGCCGTCGGTGTTCCATGCGCCCAACGAGGTGCTACCAGTCAGCCGGTCGACCACATCGACCCCGACCACGGTGACGTTTTGCTGAGCGACGGCGGCCCGGGCGGCGATAGAGAGGAGTGCGAAGAGGAGCCAAGAGAAAATGTTACGCATAACGGTGCACTCCGCTTCTCTCCTCAAGCCGGAGTCAAAGTTACATTTTTTCCGACACTTTCTTCCGAGCAGCACAAGAATGAGTGGGCGTGATACCTGCGGAACATTCACCAAAGAGCCCGAGAAGCGCGGGTGACCCGCAAATGGTTCGTTGCCCCGGAGAAGCCGGTGAGCTACCCCCTATCTCAGGGCCTTCCCCGGCCACTCGCGGATTATGCAGTGCCGCCTGGTCGTCGAAACCCATTCCACCCTCAATCCCATGCGTATCCCCCTCGTCCACAGCACCCTCTGGAGCCTGAGTCTGGCTGTTGCCGCCGTTTCCGGCCCCCTCCGCGCCGCCGAATCCGCCGCGCCCCAGTTCCAAAACGCCGACCGTGTTTGTTTCGTCGGCGACAGCATCACGGCCGGGGGCGTCTATTCGACTTACCTCAAGATCTTCTACGCCACGCGGTATCCCGGCCGCGAAATCGCGTTCTCCAACGCCGGCAAATCCGGCGGAAGCGCCGCGGACGCCTTGAACCGGCTGGCCTGGGATATCCTGGTCAATCGTCCGACCGCAGCGACGGTGTCCTTTGGGATGAACGACATGAGCCGGCTGCACCTGGGCTTGAGCGGGACCCCGGAAGCGCTGGAGCAAGCCGTCCAAGAACGGATCAAGACCGTGGAAGCGAATTACAACAAGCTGCTCGACGGTCTTTCGGCGGCGAAACTCACCCTCATCGGCCCGTCGCCCTACGACGACACGCTCCAGGTCGAAACCAAAATCGAACGTTCCAACCTCGCCATGGCCAGGTGGACCGCGCGCCTTGAACAAATCGCCAAACAACGCGGCGCGGGGTTCGTGGACATGGGCGCCGCATTAAACCCGGTCAACACGCGGCTCCAGGCGGCGGACCCGGCGGCAAGCATCGTGGGCAAAGACCGGGTCCATCCCGGGCCCGCCGGCCATCTCCTGATGGCCATGGCCATCCTCAAGGCCCAGAACGTGGATCCCGAGGTCTCGCGGATCCAGATCGACGCCGGGACCGGCAAACCCGGGCCCCTGGTCAACTGCGCGGTGGAAGAACTCCGGACCGGCGCGCAGGGAGTGGATTTTTTCTGCCGCGAAAATGCGCTGCCCTTCGTGCTTCCGCTCGAGGGCGGGATGCGCGGGGCGGCATTCTGGGGCATCGCGGAAAAGGCGGCGGCCCAGATCGAAGCCGTCGGCGGCCCGGAGCTGATCCCGTTCCAGAGCGAACTCAACCGGGAGACCCTCCGTGTGACGGGGCTCAAGGGCGGCCGTTACGAGGTGCGGATCGACGAGCAGCTGATTGGCGAATACGGGGCCGAGGAGCTCGGCGCCGGGATCAACCTGGCCGACAACCCCAAAACGCCGCAACACGCCCAGGCGCTGGCCCTGGCCAAATCGCTGGAGGCGGTCCGCGGCCTGGACAGCACGTTTTTCCGGCTGGTCGCCCACGTCCGCGGCAGTTTCCTTGAGCCCGCCAATGTGGCCATCCAGGACGAGGCCGCCGTGGAGCAATGCCTCAAGGAGGCGATCGCGAAACTGCCGCCGGACAACTACGGCCGGGGCATGGCGGAACGTTACTCAAAGAGCGTGCCGGGCCAGGCGGCCAAAAAGCTGGAGGAACGCGAGAGGTTGCTCGCCCAAATCCGCGAACAAAACGTCCTGAAACCGCACCGGTTCCGCGTCACGCGCACCGCCGCGCAGTGACGCCGTGGACCGGTTCCCCGCCGGAACCCGAGGGTGACCGTTGCGCTTGCCCCAAAGGCAAATCCCTCTAGTTTCGCGGCCATGGACATCCCTCCCGTTCCGGTTCCCCGGTTTGCCCGGCGCGATTTTCTTCAGCGAACGGCTTGGCTGGCAGCCGCCGCGGCAACGTCCCCGTGGCGGATGCTGGCGCAGGAAACGGCGACCCTGCCCTTCGCCAACGGGGAACGTCCCCTGGTGCGGTATCCCCAGAAACGCCCCCTGCTCCGGCTCACCTCGCGACCGCCCCAGCTCGAGACGCCCTTCGCGGTTTTCAACGAGGGCCCCATCACCCCCAACGACGCCTTTTTCGTCCGATACCATCTGCCCCAAATACCCACCGAAATCGACCCGGACACGTTCCGCGTCACGATCCGCGGCAACGTGCGCGCTCCGTTGAGCCTGTCCCTTGCGGACATCAAAACCGGCTTTGAGGAGGTGGAACTGGTGGCCGTCAACCAGTGCTCCGGCAACAGCCGCGGTTTTTTCGAGCGCCGCGTGGGCGGCGGCCAGCTCGGCAACGGCGCCATGGGCAACGCGCGTTGGCGCGGGGTGCGGCTCAAGGATGTCTTGGAAAAAGCCGGGGTCGGTTCGGGCGCAAAACAGGTCACGTTCAACGGGCTCGACCAGCCTGCGGTGGCGCAGACCCCCGATTTTGTGAAGGCGCTCGAGATCGACCACGCCCTCGACGGCGAGGTGATGCTCGCCTACGGGATGAACGGCGAGGATCTCCCGCTCCTCAACGGATACCCGCTGCGCCTGGTGGTGCCGGGTTATTACGGCACCTACTGGGTCAAACATCTCAGCGAAATCACGGTCGTCGACGAGGTGTTCGACGGGTTCTGGATGGGCACGGCTTACCGGATCCCGAACACGCCGGGCGCGTGCCTGCCCCCGGGGACCGCCGCCAAATCGACGGCGCCGATCGGCCGGTTCAATGTGCGCTCGTTTATCACCAGCCCCGGCGACGCCGCCACTCTGACCGTCGGCCGCGAGATTTTTGTGCGCGGGATCGCTTTTGACGGAGGCGCGGGCATCCGCGAGGTGCTGGTCTCGGCCGATGGCGGGCGCTCCTGGCAGGCGGCCCAGCTCGGGAAAGATCTGGGCCGGTATTCTTTCCGGGAATGGACCCTCGCGTTGACTCCCACCGCGGTCGGCGCGTTGGAGTTGAAGGTCAAGGCCACCAACCGCCTCGGTGAATCCCAGCCGCTGGAGCCCCTGTGGAACCCGGCCGGCTACATGCGCAACGTGGTGGAAACCGTGCGCGTCCAGGTGACGGCCTAACTTTTCTCCCATGAAAACTCGCCTCTCCCTTCTCCTTTGCGCCGCAGCGTTGAGCGCCCCGGGGTTTTCCAAGCCGCTCAAAATTGAGCTACCCCCTGAAACCGCGGGGTTTAAGCCCGGGCCGGGCGCCGAACTCGCGACGGGCCAATGCCTGGCGTGTCATTCCGCGGAATACATCACCACCCAACCGCCGCTGCCCGCGTCGTTCTGGAAAGCCAGCATCGAAAAAATGCGGACGAAATACGGCGCGCAGATCGCGCCGGACCAGGCGCAGGCGCTGGTGGATTACCTCGCACACTCCTCGGCGGCGCCGGAAAAGAAGTAGCCGCAACTCCGGAGGGGGCGGACACCTTCACGCGGAACAGCGGAGAGCGCGGAGAGCTTTTTGAAAATCACTGAATCGGAGCCGGGATCCGTCCCCCGTTCCCAGATCGTCCCCCCCCTGGACTGGGCATCATCCGGCTTGGACGCCGAGAACCGTGGCCGTTCGTTTAACGCCCCTTGCCGCTGCCTTCGGGCTTGGCTCGCTGACTCAGATACGTTTGATACGCGGCGAATTCATCCATTTTTGCGCGCACGACCGCTGGCACGTGAACTCCACTGCTCGGTGGCGCCTCAAAGGTGAATTTGCCGAGCGTGTGGCCCGCCTTAAATGCAACCGGCAAACCTGTCTCAACGTTAAACCACGCTTCGCGGACGTCTTGTTTTGAACCATCAAGGATGGCATCCAGCTGTTCCGGGTTCGCTGGCTCCCTTCCAACGTCGCGGAAATATGCGCAGAGCTGACCTTGGGCGGCTTCGACTTTGACGAAAAGTTTCGGCGTAACCCAGTGGACGCCCGGAATGTGCTTGCGAAACAGTTGCTCAACCGTCGGATAGCTGGCCAGATCCTGGAGTAGGACATCCTTGCTCCGCGCAGTCGCCAAAAACTCGTAGTTCCCGGATTGAAATGCCTCCTCCTTCTGGCCGCTTTCCATAACGGTGATCCGCGCGGATACCGGCTCGGCGATCACGTAGCGGACAGCCGCCTCGCGCGACCCTGCGGCGGGATCGATGGCTTTTTCGGCCCCCCCGTCTTTTCTGCCATTTTCGCGGGTCTCTTTGTAGCTGTAATGCACCGTCCACGCCAACGGACCTGGCGGCGGGACGACGACAACTTTTGGCGGGCCCGCCAATTGCGGTGCCGCCGACTGTGAATAGCCAGCCAGCACCCCGGCCAAGCTCAGACACACCGCGCTGACGTGAACACCGAGCCGCTGTGACAAAGTTCGCGTATTCATAAATGTTGCAGCCTATTCGAAGATCGTTTCCCGCTGGATATCGACAATCTCCCCCGTGAACCGGTCGATCGCGATATGATACCAGAACCGGCGTTCGCCGGACCTGATGAACGTAGCCAACGATGTGGCGGAGGGCGGCAGCTTGCCGCTTTGCGCGATGACATCCACCAACAAGTTCCAAGTCCGGGTATTGGCCGGATCCGCCAGGGCGCGGGTGATGACTTGGCGATCCTTATGGTTAACCACTCCAGTGACGCCGATGTTGCTGTCGACGGGGATGCTCGTGGTGACTTTCCCCGCGAGCGCGGCAATACCCGCCGGGTTGAGCAACGGTTGCGCATCGAGTTCGGCCCGAATCGCGAGGGCGTAGTCTTTTGCCTTCTGGCTCGGGAGCGCCGCCCCTTCGCGGATCGCCGCCCCGCTCAGCAGCGCCTCCAGCACCGCCGCCGGTGCCGCGTTGGGATTGACCACCCCGGCACGGATCGGTTTTTCCGTCAAACTGAAGAGGTCGAGCAAAGCGCCGTCGCCCGGGTTGGACGGGTCGTCCGGGTCGCCAAACAGGTTGAGCGACGTCCAGGGATCATCCCGAAATGCCAAGCCCATGTCGGCCACGCTTTGGAACGGTCGATTGAGGATCTCCGGCCGCTGGCTGGGCACGGTAAAGGGCGCGCCAGCATCGGCCGGCCGCCGTATGCCATCGCGATTGACGATCACGGAAGGACTACCAATTTTGGGATTAGACTCGTATTGCTCGGGGATTCTTCCACCAGGCGACGTCCACGCGGCTGGCGGCCAAAATAGGTGAGTATAACGCAGGGGGCCGGTGGTTTTATTGATCGCAAGGCTTCCCCCGGTTGTGGAGGAGAGTCCGTAACGCGTGGTGCGCGGATCGATAAACATCGCATGTAACTGAACGTGGTTTCCTCTCGTGGCAACGAGAGCGTTGGTGTCCCCAGGCAATACACTCACCACATAACCATGAGTTTGCGACCAATTAGGGATCACTTGATAATTTACCCAGACTCCGCCGATGTTCTTCTGCAGAGCGAACGTCATCGGCACGTTGTAGTTTGAAAACAGGCCATGCTGCCCATAGCGCTGGTTATGGAGCGCTGCACTGGTATAGGGAGCGTTCACCTCACCGACGTTATAGCCAATCACCGGCATGCTCGCTCCCGCAATGGTGTCGATCGGCTGGGCTGATGTCGCTCTCGCCACGGTCGGTTTCAGATAGATTGGCTGCGAAAAGCTGTTCGCGGCATCGACATTGAATCCGATATAGTCTGTCGCGAAAGCCGCCGTCCGGACCGGCGATTTTACTTCATAACTACGATTGTATACAGGATCGGGGTCAGTGTAGTCCTGCGCACGTAATGTGAACCATGTCATATGGCTTTGCCCGGCGAAAGCGATGCGGAAGCTCCCCGCCGCGACTCTGCCATCCGCCACGTTCTTATGCGGATTCCACAGCTGGAAGGTGATGAAGGTGGCGGCCTTCGAATCATTGGGCTCCGGAGCCAGGTCGCGTCGGCGGAAGCGCGACTCGCCGAGAAAATGGAAATAGGGCAGATTTTCCACCCCCGCGACATCATCGACGCGGACGCCGGTCAGGGGATTGGCAACGCCGTATTGGATGATGGTGGGGTCATCGTTGGCGTCCCACTGATCGATAATCGAGGCGCCGATGCGCAGGATCTGGTAGCTGCTCTTGTTGTCACGGCCTGTGTCGGTAAAGAGGCTGTCCTGAAGCATGGGATTGGCGATAGACCCCTCCAGCAATCCCGCCTTGAGCATTTCAAAAAAATCCGGCTCGCGATTGGCCGCGGCGACTTGGTCGAGCCGCAACACTGTCACGTTGGTCGAATTGCGATAGAGCCACGTGCTGCCGCCAGTCCCGTTGACCGGTGTCAGGCCGAAATACAGCGCGATGTCGGCAAGGTTTTGGGGAGCTTCGAAGGCCTTGAGTTTGGACAGCGGGAACCGGGTGAGAATCAACGGTTCTCCGACGACAGCGGTTGTGCCGTCGCGCCGGGTGAACGGACTCAACACGCGCACACCGGTGAAGCGTCGATTGACGGCAGTCGGCAGGTCTTGATTGGTCTTGTACTGGAACCCGGTGCCGGCATCGATGGTCGGCGCCCAGGACGGCTGGTTGAGTTCGCGACTGGCGGTGGTGAGAAACGGCAGCAATGCGGCGGGCAAGAGCGCTGGATTGGCCTTTTGGTAGGCGATCAGGTCGTTGCGGCCCAGGAACAGATTATCGGATTGCCCGCCTACTACCGGTGTGCGCATCCAGCCATAGGGTTCGCCCCAGGTCTTCACCAGCGCTTGCAGCGCATTGGCGCCGCCGGCCGGGTGGCGCCAATCGACGACCTTGCTGATGTTCGTGGTGGCGCCGGGCAGAACTTTGAGATCAGCCCAAAGCAGCGAGCCTTTTCTGGAAACATCCAACGCCGGCGCGGCATTGCCATAACCGGCGACGTTGATGTCGAGCAGGCCGGAAACATCGTAAACCTGATAGGCATAGCGGCCGACGACATAATCCGGGTTCGGCGCGCCAGTCGCGGTGAGCGACGTGGCGTTGGCTCTGGCGTTGTTATCCGTCGTCGGATTGGTCCCATTGCGCGCGGTGTAAATCCAGTCTGGGACTTGCCCCGTCTGAAGGTTGAGGGCGGGCTCAAAAAAGACCGGCGCGCTCCAACGGGTTTCCGCCACCTTGCGGCCATCCATCGCCGGCGTGGCGGTGGAGACGTTTGAGGCCCGTGCGCTGCCGGCGGGCGGATTGAGGGCGGCATTGTGGAATGGCACATTATTGGCGCTCTGTTTGAACAATAGCGCAAGTCTCGGATCGGCCAGCACCGCCGCTTTAACCGCGCGCTCGGGTCGCATGCTGGCAGGGGTTTGGACGCTGAAGGAGTTCTTCTGATCGGGCGTGACACTGAGGCTGGTGGCGCCCGCCTTCATTTCGCCCACGAGATCGGCGATCACGGTGGATTTGGCCAACTCCGCGATAGTCTCGGCCTGGCGGATTGCGACGTCGGCGACCGAACGGTTGCCGTTGGTAGACGCCGTCAGCATGAAGGCCAGGATCAACCCCAACAGCAATGCCACCAGCGACAACACCACCACCAGCGCGACCCCCGAATCACGGGTACTGCCACGGGCCAGAAAAACGGAGGAAGCTTTCATGGAATGAGAAACGTGCGTTGATAACAACCAATGGCTTGCAGCGCTTCCCTGGGGAGCCCGCCGTAGCCTCCCCTTGCCAGCGAATCCCGGATGCTTGCCCAGTTCGCAAGCGTGCTGGCGCCGCCGGCCGCGTCCGGGAGCGCGTCCGGGAATTGGGCAGCTAATTGCGGCAGGAAGGTCGCCCCCACCGCGCGCCGATTGCGGTCGTTCATGACGACCAAGCTGATAACCAGTCCACGCAGATTCGCGCTGGTGGCCGGCGCCGTGGTTTCACGGGTAATGCCGGCGGCGCCTTGGATGAGGTATTCGATTTCAAGGCGCAGGACGCTGCCGGAGATGGCCTGCACATTGTCCGCGGGGACCGCCGGGAACGGCTGCGATGCATCGAGATTGAGCGCGGCGCCGGTGGCGGAGCCGAACGTGTTGCCAATCGAGCCTCGCTGCAGAATCTCACCCTCGTTCGCGCTGTGCGTGAGCGAGTATGTCACCAATGAGACGGCTCGGGTGCCCACGCCGCCGAGGCTGATCAGGCCGCGGCTTCTGGCGAGGAACGACATCTTGTCATTTCCGGCAACCTGCGGAGTGCCATTCAGCGAGCTGAATTCGATCCGCGCGTCCTCGCGGATCACTATTTGGGAAAGGTCTGCAGCGATTTGGTTGAAGACCTGGCGCGCGATCGCGTCGTTGGCGGATTTGCTCTCGGCGCCGCGGATGGAATTGCGGGCAGAGTTTGTCACTTGCAGCGCCAATAACAGGATAACGCTTAAGACGGACATCGCCGCCAGCAACTCGATGAGAGTGATACCCGCCAGCCGCCTGCCCTTGCTGCTGGGGTTCATCGCTGAAATGCCGCCACAATTTCCACCGCCCCCTGCTCTTTACCAGCCGCCGCTTCTGCCGGCCAAGTCGCGCGAAGATGCAGGCTCGGCGGTTCCGACCTGGCACCGCCCGGTATCGTGAGGGCTCCGATGATCCGGCACATCGGGTTGCCAGTCGGGCCGGCGATGTCGCCATTATCCAAAACTTTGAGATCCACCGCAGTGGTCGCGTTGTCGGCCGACGCGGCAACTATTGGAATAGCCAGCTTGTAAAGGCGGCTTTCGGACGATTTGGACTTGAGCGCCAGGTTGACGTCGTCGCGGATACTTTCCATCGCCGACATCGCGTTGCCTTCGAGGGTGGAGGCCTGGATTTGGAGCATCCCCACTGGAATCACCCCAATCAGCGCGGTAAGCGCGAAAACGAACAGGCCCAACGCGATGACGACTTCCACCAGCGTGAAACCGCTGGCGCTGAGTCGCGGGATTAGGGTGGGGTTTTTCATTCTGGCAAGACTCGCTTAGCGCGCGAACTGCAAGCTCTGGCCGATCAGACCGGAAACTTGAACAGCGGCGACTTGGGTTTTAACCGAGCCCACCACCTGGCCACCGCGTGTGGCTTGTAAGCCAATCTCCGTCCAGCGGGCGAGCGTCCCGACGTCCGCAGGCGGGACCATTCGGACGCCACTTTCTTTCGAGGAAGCAGGCAGAACCCAAGCCTCGCCCGCGGGCGAGAAGCGAATCCAAGCCGCGTCCTTCGGCCGATCGCCGTTTTGCACGACGGGACGAATGAAACTCGAATCGAGATCGTCGCTGAGTTTGTAATCAGCAAAGCGCGGGGCGGTCCAGGCGGCGCAGGCAGTGGCCCTCGATGTCGCCGAGTCGGCGCCGTCAATCGACTCATAGACCCCGACAAAGAATTCGGTCTTGGACTCGCTAACCTGGCCCAAGCGCACCCAAACATAGGTATTCCTGGCGATCGCATGGCTTCTCGCCCGATCGAGTTGTCCGGCCACGCCCGCGGCGACGTTCACCGGGCTTTGCGCGCTGCTCTGGATGCTGAACACAGTCCCAGCCGCGCCCAGCAGAATCGACATAACACTGATGACGGCGAGCAATTCAATCAGCGTGAAACCGCGCCTGCGACGCACTCGACAGCGGGTGCTCTGACTGGGTTGGACAACCAACATGGGAGACGGCCTTGGCATAAGCTCAACAAGCAAAAGCGGATATTTAGACACCACGATAAGAAAGCTATCGTACAGCCGGAGACCCTTCAAGACACTATTTGATGTGCAGCTGATTTCCGGACCTTATTGCGGGTTATTTTGCGGGGTGAAACTGGGTCCCAAACTGGCTCGGGGTTTTGTATCCTGCGGCGGCCCCGTTCTCCGGCAAGGGATTGGCTAAATTGAGCTATGGCGGCGGGGACTTGGGTTGAGGGAATCGCTGCTTAAAGGCAGGAGCACGAAACGAGCCACCATTGGATTCAAAAACGGGGGAGTGCCGAGGGTAAAAAGGGGCTACGCCAGCAATCGGGCGGCTACAAAGCGGGTCGACGGCGCTAAAAGACAACGCCGCAGCATGCGTTCGATGCCAGCGGGACGCCTCCCGCGTTTTGAGGTGGACCCCGAAAATCGGGCCAGAGGATAAGCTATAGAAAACCGGCGACGGGGCGTATCAACACAACCCAAGAAACCACCGCGAATGAAAGCCAAACGCCGCAGACACGATCCAGAATTCAAAGCCCGGGTAGCCCTCGAGGCGCTCAAGGGCATCAAAACAATCCAACAAATCGCCAAGGACTACGTGGTGCACCCCGTTCAGGTCTCCGACTGAAAAAAGAAGTTACAAGAGGGAGTGGCCTGGGTGTTCGAGCAAGGCGGCGCAGACAGGGGCGAGGAGGAGTTTGAGAGCCTGCAAGGGGACAGACAAAATCTCAGAGAAATCTCAGCGCCCTCTCCTCATGGGTGCCGCAGCGTTGCGGCGTTGAGTATTCCGGGGTCGT
This sequence comes from Chthoniobacter flavus, assembly GCA_945860355.1. Lineage (GTDB taxonomy): Bacteria > Verrucomicrobiota > Verrucomicrobiia > Chthoniobacterales > Chthoniobacteraceae > CAIURC01. Next base: position 35,928 of record CAMARB010000014.1, read on the forward strand.
CAGAGCCGCTCAAGATGAGCTCCCCGTGAAACCGCCGGGTTCAAGCCCGGACCAGGAGCCGCGCTCGCGAAGGGCCAATGCCTAGCGTGTCATTCTGTGGAATACGTCACAACCCAGCCCAATCCTCAGCGGCGCGCTCCCGGAACGGATTCCAGCAAACGCCGACGCAATTCCCCGCCGTTGAGCCCCTCCACAGCCACCACTTTGTCGCGGCTTTTTTCGCCGGAAACAAATTCCACAGCGCGCACGGAAACACCCAGTCGCTCGGCCAGAAAACCCCGGATCGCCTCGTTGGCTTTTCCCTCCAGAGCGGGCGCCGCGATCTTGATTTTCACGGTGTCGCCGTATTCCCCCCACCACCTCGTCGCGCCGGGCGTTGGGGATGACCCGTAGCCGAAGGGTCCCGGGAACTGCCGACACCTTACGTCCGGGGTTTGACGTACACTCCGATCAGCGGCCTGTGCGACGGTTTCGGTGAGTTGAAGTCGCTCACAAAACCTTGCGCGGTGCGGATTTCCACATGGCCCGCTCCCCGCCCGCCATAAACAATCACCGAACCCAAGGGCGCCTTGTAGGGGTCCTTCACATTGAGCTTTTTAAATCCGTAACTGCGCTGCAATTCCGAGCCGGCCTCCTTGGCGGTGGCGGTTTTTGGATAGGAATCGATGGTTTTGGAGGCGAGCAACGCCGTTTTCACATACCGCCAGCACCGGCTGATGGAATGTCCGCGCGCCCGGGCCTGCGCGATCTCGGCTGCCCGCAGCATCCGCGAATCGTATCGGAAACGGCTGGATTGCGGGCCGAACAGTGAGATTTGGTCCGGATCGAGTTTCTTGGCCGTGGTGCGGTCGTACAGAGAGTCGCTCGCACGGGCACCTACCGGGAGGAGCACGAGCACAAGAACGACCAAGCTGAGCAGAGACCGGAACATGGGGCTGAAGTAAAACCGGCGGGAGGCTAGCCCAAGTTGGGGGCGGGTCAACCCGCTATTTTCCCGGCCCGGGCGGACGCGGGATTCCCTCGGGAAAGGCGGGTCCACCCGTCGCGGCGCCGAAAAACTTTCCCCGCCGCCGCCGCGCGCTAAGGTGCGGGCCTGTGAATCTGCACACGGCTCTGAGCGATCTGGATTGGCTGCCCCCGCAGCGCAGGCGCCAACTCGCCCGCTGCGAGCTGCAAACCGTCGAGGATCTGCTCTGCCATTTCCCGCGCCGGTATGAGGATCGCACCCGGTTTGACCGGTTTCCCCGGGGCGACCACGAACAACCTGTCTGCGTGTGCGGGACGGTCAAAAAGGTCACGCTGCGCCGGCTCCGAGGACGCCAGAAGATGTTCGACGCGGTGCTGGAGGAGGACAACGCACACGCCCTGAGCACGCCCTTGGTTTGCCGCTGGTTCAACGCGCATTGGGTGGAGAAAGTCGTGGCCTGCGGGGTCCGCCTGGTGGTCTATGGCAAACCCAAACGCAGCGGCTCCCAGGTGATCATCTCGCATCCGGAGTTTGAGGTGGTGGAGGACGACGCCGAGAAAAGCGTGCATCTGGAGCGGATTACGCCCATCCACCGGGCCACCGCGGGGCTCTCCACCCGGGCGCTTCGCCAGCTGCTCTGGGAAACCCTCCACAAGCTCGAAGCCCGCGACGTCCCGGAGATTCTCCCCGCCGGACTCGATGAAACGCCCCGCTGGCAGGCGCTGCGGCAGATCCATTTTCCCGACTCCTGGGAGACCTTGGCCCGGGCCCGCAGACACTTGGTGTTGCTCGAGTTTTTCGGGCTCCAACTCTGTGTCGCCGCCCGGCGCGCTGAACAACAGGCGCAACCGGGCCAGGCCCATTGCGGCTCCGGCGCGTGGATGGACCGGTTGCACCGGGCGCTGCCGTTTGCGCTCACCGGGGCTCAACAACGGGCCATCGGAGAGATCCGCGCGGACTTGGAGTCCCCTCGCCCGATGAACCGGCTCCTGCACGGCGACGTGGGTTCGGGCAAAACGCTGGTGGCCCTGAGCGCCATGCTGCTCGCGGTGGAAGCCGGGTATGAGGCGGCGCTGATGGCCCCAACACAAATCCTCGCCGAACAACACTATCTCCAGTTCAAGCGCCTGCTGGAGCCCTTGGGAATCGGCGTGGCTCTGCGCACCGGCGCCCGCCGGGAGGACCCTCTGCCGCTGTTTAACCAAGGGATCCAACCGGCGCCCCCGGAGGAACCAGCGGCTACAGGGAAAGAGCGGAACGCCGCCCGGAACGCCCCCAAGAGAGCACTCCAGAGTTCCTCCCAGAGCTCCCCCCAGAACGGCGAGGCGCAGATTTTTGTGGGCACCCACGCCCTGCTGTTTGAGGGCACCGGACTGAACCGGCTGGGCCTCGCGGTGATCGACGAGCAGCACAAGTTCGGCGTACTCCAGCGCGCCAAACTGCGCGAACACGGCTCCGCGCCCGACGTCCTGGTGATGACCGCCACGCCCATTCCGCGCACCCTGACCATGACCCTGTTCGGGGACCTCGATGTGAGCACCCTGGACGAGTTGCCGGCCAACCGCGGAAAAATCATCACCGCCGCCCGGGACAGCGCGAAGCTGCCCGAAGCGGTGCAATTCCTCAAAACCCAGCTCCAAACCGGACGCCAAGCCTACATCGTTTATCCGCTGATTGATGAGAGCGAGAAACTCGAGGCCAAAGCCGCCGCCGCCGAGTTCGCCCGCTGGCAGGAGTTCCTGGCCCCGATGCGCTGCGAGCTGCTCCATGGCCGGGTGCCGCCGGAGGAAAAAGACGCCATTATGGGCAGGTTCCGCCGGGGCGAAACCCAGGCGCTGGTGGCCACCACGGTGATCGAGGTGGGGATCGACGTGCCCAACGCCAACCTCATGCTCATCGAGAACGCCGAGCGGTTCGGCCTCGCACAGCTCCACCAGCTCCGGGGCCGGATCGGCCGGGGCGCCCACAAAAGCTACTGCGTTCTGCTGAGCTCGAAACTGGAGGAACCCGAGGCGCGAGAGAAACTCGAGGTGCTCTGCGCGCACCACAACGGATTCGAGATCGCCGAGGCCGACCTGCGTCTGCGCGGCCCGGGGGACCTCCTCGGGACGGCCCAAAGCGGGCTGCCGCCGATCCGCATCGGCGACCTGCTGGCCGACACCGACCTCATGATCCTGGCCCGCGAACAGGCGCAGGCCGTTCTTGCGCGGGATCCCCGGCTGGAAGCGGAGGAACACCGGGTGTTGCGCGGTTTTTTGGAGGAGCCCCGGAAAATCACGCTGGCCCAGGTGAGTTAATCGCGGACTCCCAAATTCCAGGCAAAAATCATTCCCGCGCGGAGTCGCGGAGAACGCGGAGGTTTTTTTTGGTGATCACTGAAGCTGGCTTGAGGACGTATTGAGGCGGCGGCCTTTCGTGTGGGAGATCGCCCATTTGGCGTAGATTTCGGAAGGGGGCACAGGCTTCCATCCTGTGATCTGGGAAAGCCACAGCCAGGATGGCTGTGCCCCTTTGGTCTCCACCGGCGGCGCGCGCATCTCCCAACGCTCCCCACTCGGAGATTTCCAGAAGAGGGTGTCGTCCCAAACCATCCTTAAGCCCGAAAACGCAAGTTTCAGCCGAACGGCTGCGCACGCGAAAGAACAAAGCCTTTGCTGTCTGTCATTTACAACCCGTTCTCCGCGCCCTCCGCGTCTCCGCGTGGGAAAGTTCCGTCTCTGAAACTTCGGAGTTCGGGTTAAGTTAGCGCCATTCGGGTCTGTCCCGAATGGCACTTAGATAAGGGGCTTCTTCGCGCGATGGCGGTGCTGCACTTCTTGGAAGGAAGAGCGTGGCCCGGTGAGGCGCTGGTAGTTCTTTGGACGACGCTTGACCGCGCGTGGTTCGCGCCGGT
>CAMARB010000015.1 GCA_945860355.1 Chthoniobacter flavus
CCTCCCCCGGAAGCATCGCCGAGAAAAGGGTTCGCGATGCGCACAACCGCCCCGGACTGGGAGAGCACAGCGGAGGGGAATTCCAGTTCCACGGAGAGCCCGTTGCCGTTCACCGCCCTCAAATCGAGCTCGGCTTCCAGCCGCACCCATCGTCCCGAGGACAACTCGCCCAAAGTCAGCGTCGGCAGAGGCTCGACTTGGTCGTTCCAAGGGCCGCCGAACCGATCCCCCTGTTTTGCCGTGCCCAGGACGAGATTCACGGAGGACCCGGCGCCGGAGGGCGTTTCCAGCCAGAGATCGACGGAAAACCTCAGACGCCGCCGGTAACGAGGCGCGTCCGCCGATTCCAAGCGCTGCCCGAAAAACACGTTCTGGGTGACTCCGGACGCGCCGCGAATCTCCAGACTCCAAACGGCCGGGGATTCCTCGGGAACGTGACCTACCCGGCACTGCGTGACCGTGGCACCGCTGGGGGCGGCGTAGCGGATTTTCCAGCGATCGGCCGCGAAATTTTGCCTCCAGAGTTCACAACGCGCCTCGGCATCCGGGTTCGACGAACGCGCCCAGAGAGCGAGTTCGGGGTTCAAGAAGAGGTTTTCTGCGGGCCACTGAGACATACTAGGAAAAGACGGCGCGGGGCGCGTCCCGGGACCGAACACGCCGGGCGGCTCATTCCCGGCGGGTTTACTCCAGGCGTTTGAGGACGGGAATCCGGTAGTTCTGCATCAGCATCGCATCGGCCTCCGCCAGGGACGCGGCGTCGAGATAGATGCAGGAGGGGTCTCCCTCGAACTCGATCTTGTGCAGACCCTGGACGGGGTTGGCGAGGGCCACGGGCACATCCCCGAGTTTGCTGAGTTCGACGCCGTTGATGCGTTTGACGACCATCTGACGCAGCTCCTCGTATCCCACCGTCAGGGCGGAGGGCAGCATCCCGCTCAGCACCACGATTTTGCGGTCGCCGTCCTTGAAGAGCTCCGTCTGATGGCGGTCGAGATACACGAAGTCTTCCGGGGCTTTTTTGGACCAATCGGCCCCCCACTCCTTGAGCAACTGCCGTGAGAGCTCCTGAAGCACCAGTCCGCCGAGGATGTAAAACCGCGGGGCTCGATCGATGACGTAAGGCTCGCTCACAAACTGGCCCGGGCTGCGGCGGGCGAGGGTGAGTCCCATCTTTTTGCGTTGTCCCTTGCGGAGCACGGTCACCTGAACAGTGTCGCCGTCAAAATGCCGGGTGCCCATGAGATGGGTCAGAGAGAGTTTGCCGTAGGCGGGGTCGTTGTAATTCCCGTCCTGATCGATGGCCTCGCCGTTGATCTCGGCAATCACGTCCCCGGGCTCGATGCCGGCTTTCTCGGTCGGCCCGCCCTTGAGCACGTCGGTCACGTAGATACCGCCCGAAGTGTCGCCGTTGAGGCCGATATACCGGCGGAACTGGGGATCGCGCGTGTTGGAGTAAGCCAAACCCGCGCGCGGGAACCCTTCGTAGGGCGCCCGGGCGGCGTCCTTGAGAAAATGTTCGATCACGGGGGTGGGCACGATTTCAGCGCTTTTGGTGGTGTTGTCGTAGCGCATGATCAAGCCGGCGAGTTTGCCGTCTTTCACCACGGGCAGCGTGAAACTGCTGTCGCGGAACTGAAGCGACACCGTGGCGCGGTAGACCAGCAGCGCGGATTCATCGATGGGATACCGGGCCACCTCGGCCGTTGTCAGGGATCCCTTGGTTACGAGCACCGTCCCGGTGTTTTCCAGCTGCCAGACCGAGAGGGTGTCGCCCACCGTCCCCTCGGTGAACGCGAGGGCCTCGAAGTTTTTCATGAACGTGGGGTCCTCCGCCTTGAGCAGCGCTAGGTTGGCTTCGTAGTCCACCACCTCGACCGAGGCGGAAACCTTCTGGCCACCCTCGGGCGCCTCCAGCTCGATGAAATTGGCGTTGGCCACGAGTTCCCCGGTCACCAGCACCCGTTTGTCGGAAAGCACCGCGCCGACCGCCCTCCGGGAAAACGGGGCGCGTTTCGCCCAGGGCCGCATGAAATCCCAGGGTTGATTGGTCACGTTCACCCGCACCACCGCGGGTTTGCTCTGCGTTTTGAGCGCCTCGGGCGGAATCCCGGGCGTTTGCACCGGGGCGGGCTGGGCGCCGGAAGGGTTCTGCGGCGAGCCGGTCGGGGAATTGCTCCCCGGGGCCTCCGAGTTCTGGGCGGCCAACGGCAGCGCCCCGGCCGCCAGCAGGCAACCGAGCAAACGCAGGAGGGGAAGAGAGAGAGCGGGCTTGTTCATGTGCGTTTGGGATTAAAACGAAGCGGAAATGTTCTGCTCCTCGAGCACGTTGTAGCGCCGCTTGATCCGGCTGCGGGCGGCCTCCACGGCGGCCCGCTCCAGAACCAGCGGCCGTCCAACGCCCACAAATTTGAGGACGTAAAACTCCGTCTTTTCCTCGAACGCTTCGGCCAGATCCTTGAGGGCGTTGATTTTTTTGCCGTTCACCTCGTCCACAATACCCTCCTTAAAATCGCCCAGATAGGTGTTGATCGGGTCGGGCAGGATCGAGCTGAGGATGATGACGCTGGGATGCGTTTTGTAGAGTTCCTTGGAAACGAACGCGTCGAAAAAGTAGCCGATCCGCGGGTTGGCGAACTGATAGGCGCCGGTCAGGTTCCGGGAGAGGGGCTGGAAAAGCAGGCCGCCGAACAGGACGTAATCGGGTTGTTGCTCGTAGGTGTTGGCTTGCAGGGTGTAGGGCCAGGCCCGGTCGAACTTCACGGTCAAACTCTGCTCTTTGCCCTCGCGCAGCACCGAGAACCGGACCGAATCCCCCAGAAACTTGCGCTCGGCCACCTCGGCCATCAGCACCCGTTCCCCGTCGAGCTCCACCATGCCGTCGCTGAACACCGGATGCCCGTCGATGGCGAGAATCACGTCACCCTCCTTCAAGACCCCCGCGCACACGCCCGCCGATTGCACGCTGCTGACCACCACCCCGCGCCCGTCGTCCGGCAGATTCAAGGCGCGCCGGTGGGCCGGGTTGAGCAGGTTAAACGTGTTCAACGAGAGATCCATGTAACGGTCATAACGACCGTCGGCGATGTCCTGCAGGAACCGCTGAATGACGGGGGTCGGAATCATGTAACCCACGTTCTGAGCCACGTCGCCGCTGTATCCCTGGAAGGCGACCCCCACCACCTTGGAGTCCTGCAAAACCGGGCCGCCGCTGTTGCCCGGATTGATGGCCGCGTCGATTTGAATGCAGAGATGCGAGTCGAGCAGCGAGTGGGAATAGGTCCGGAAATCGACCCGGGAAACAATGCCGCGGGTGACCGAGAGCCGGTCGCCGCCGATCGGGTAACCGAACACCGAAACCGTCGACTCAATCTCGGGCAGCGCGCCCAGGGGCAGCGGTTTGGTGTCCTTGAAGAAAGAGGGGTCATCCACCTTCAGAAGCGCCAGATCACAGTCGTGGGCGATGTGCTCCACAGTGGCGATGTACTTCTTGGGATCGTTCTCTTTTTCCACCGTCAAAAAACGGGCGTTGCTCACCACATGCGCGTTGGTGAGCAAACGTTCCTTTTCCACCACCCAACCCGTGCCCGAGCCGCCGCCGGTCTGCCCCGGCAACCACGGGATCCGGTAATTGGGGACCTGGGCGGTGTTGGTGATCCGCGCCAAACTCTTGCGCACCTCGTTGGGCTGGGCCCATGCCGATGCCGTCGTCAAAGCCAGAGCAATCAGAAGCTGCGGGACACGCATGATCATAAGTCGCAGAAGATGGGGGCAAGTTTTGACCCTGTAAAATGGAATGTCAGAAGGGAATTGGGCGCCCGGGACGGCGCGAAAATGGTCGGGGTTCGCACGCGAAAAAAGGGCGCCGTTTTCAGCCCCGCGCCAATGCCTGGCGCACCTCGGTCGCCTCGGCAAACGCCTGCCGGATCACACCCGCCACCCGTTCAATCTCGCGGGGGCCAACGGCCGTGCCTGTGGGCAGGGCCAGGATCCGATCCGAAAGCCGCTCGGTGTTGGGCAGGTTCGCCCCGGCCTCCGGATAAAGGGTGCGGTAAGGTTCCATGCGATGGCATCCGGGGAAAAAATACCGCCGGGCCAGGACGTTGTCCGCGTGCAGCACCCGCAGCAGCTCGTCGCGGGTCAGCGGGCACACCGTCGGATCCACCTCCATAACGACGTACTGGTAGTTGCCGCGCTCGGATGGATCGTAGGGAATGAGGGTCAACCCGGGGATGCCCGCGAGCTGGGTGGCGTAGGCGGCGTGGTTGCGCCGGTTCATGGCGATGAACGAGTCGATGCTCTCCAGGCTGGTGATTCCCATGGCCGCGCACACCTCGGTCATCTTCGCGTTCATCCCGAGGTATTGGACCGTGTCGTAGCCCGTGAACCCGAAGTTGCGCATGAGCCGCAGTTTCTGGGCGAGTTCATCGTTGTCCGTGACCACCGCCCCGCCCTCAAAGCTGTTGAGGAACTTGGTTGCGTGAAAACTAAAGACTTCAGCGTCCCCGAAATGCCCCACCAACGTGCCCTTGTGCGAACAACCGAAGGCGTGGCTGGCGTCAAAAAGCAGACGGAGCTTGTGGCGGCGCGCAATGTCCTCCAAGGCCGCCGTGTCGCACGTGCGCCCCCAGAGATGGACTCCGATGATGCCCGTGGTGCGGGGGCTGATGAGCCGCTCCACGGACTCCGGATTCAACGTGTGCGTCTCGGGATCCACGTCGCAAAACACGGGTTTGGTTTGCTGCCATTGCAGCGCGTGCGCGGTCGCCACGAAGGTGAAGGAGGGCAGGATGACCTCGCCCTGCAAATCCAGGCCCCGCATGGCGAGCATCAAGGCGGTCGTTCCGTTGCAGGTCACCAGGCAATGTTTGACCCCGATGTAATCCGAAATGCGTTTCTCAAACTCCCGCACATACGGCCCGTCGTTGGAGAGCCAACGCGTGTCGAGCATCTGGTCGATCCGCTGCTGCAGATCCGCCCGGTTGCCGATGTTGGGCCGCCCCACATGGAGCGGTTCGCGAAATGCGGGGAGCCCCCCCAGGATCGCCAGTTGGCGCGGCGCGCCGCCCAAGTCCGGCTCGGCTGGGATGGCCTCGACCAAATCCAATTCGGGCATTGGGTCCGGGAACTCCTTGATTTGAGGGATCGCCATAAGAATAGGGGGGTTACTTGATTTGCCGCGCTGGAACACCAAAGACCGTGGCGCCTTCCGGCACATTCTGGATCACCACGCTGCCGGCGCCCACCGTCGCGCCCGCGCCCACGGTGATGTCCGGCAACACCACCGCGTGACTGCCGATCTGCACCTCGTCGCCGATCACCGCGCGACCCAGGATACTGGCAAACGGCGCCACCTGCACAAACGAGCCCATCCGCACGTCGTGGGCGACACTCACGTGGCTGAGGATCGTCGAGAAATCGCCGATCCGGCTGTTGACGCCGACACCGGTGAACGCCTCGATGATGACGCCCTCTCCGAGGCAGACACTGGCAGCGAGGCTGGCCGAGGGTTGAACCAGGTTCACAAAACGGGCGCCGCGGCCGCGCAGCCGGTCGCAGACCTTTTTGCGCCCGGCCACATCCCCGATGGCGCAGATGAACACCTCTTCGGGGCCGGGCGCATGGTCTGTCCCTCCCACAATCGGAGGCAATTCCGCAAAACCCTCCAGCGCATCGGGGATGTCGTTGAGAAACCCGCGGACAACCCATTCCCGGCCCGAACCGCGCGCGGTTTGCGACATCCCGAAAATCTCGCGGCCGTAGCCACCCGCCCCGACGATGAGCAGCGACTTAGGCCCTGAAAACACCGGGCGCGGACCGGGATTGCTCCCGGGGTTGAAGGGGCTTCCGGCGGGCTTGTTTCCCAGAGCGCACCACGCCTCAAACTCCTGCCAAGCCCCCAACTCGTCGGAGGGCATGATGAACGTGGACCCGGATTCCTCCAATCGTTCCACGCCAAACTCCACGAGCCGAAACCCGATCATAACGCCCCCTCCCCTGCCAGGCGGCGGCGCACCCGATTCCCCGCCGACGCCCCGCCGCCTCCCGGACCAAGCGCCGACAATCCGGGGACGCACCGTGCCAAACACGATGCGGCTCTGGGACACCGGCAGGGGGAACAGGCAGGCGCGCGCATAAAACTTACACCTCGAGGATTTCCGGACAGACGAGGTTCTCCGTCGTCAGGACAGCGCTGGACCAGGCCAAACCCGGGCCGACCCCGCCCAGAAGCGAAATCCTGCGTCCGGCGCGGAGCTCGGAGCGTCCCCGGGCGAGCATGGCCAGCGGCAGGGTGCCCGATCCGCTCAAGCCGTATTCGAAAACAGGGCCGCAGTATTTGTCTGAAGGAATCCCCAGCGCCCGGCACAAAGCCGTGTCACCCGCCATGCTCAACGGCTCAAAGTAGCCCCGGTCCAGGTCCGAGGAAGTAACGCCGGCGGCTTGGAGCACCCGGGAAACCGACCCGGGCAGTTCACGGAGGGCGGCCGCTTCCACGGCCTGGCAATCCAAACTGTAGCCGCTGGCCCGTTCGATCCCCTCCGGGGTGGAGAACATCTCCGGGTTGGGCGGGTTTCGGACGCCCCCCACGGGCATGTAAAGGGCCTCAAAAGCGGCGCCGTCGCCGCCGCTGTCAAAATGCAGGGCCGGGGCGTCCGCCTGGTATTCCAGCGCGCAAACGCTCCCGCCGTGTCCGTCAATCGTGGAAAACAACGTTTCGCCGGCCACACTCGAGACCGACTTGGACACCTCGCCGGTGAGCAGGAGCCCCCGCTTGAGGTGGCCGGCCCCGAGCATACTCGCCAGCACCTGGAGCCCGTGAAGAAAACCCAGGCTGCCCGACGGCAAATCAAACGCCACCGCCGTCTTCGGAATCCCGAGCCGGTCCTGGACGATAATCGCCGTGGCGGGGATGGGATAATCCGGCGTCAACGTGGTCATGATCACCACGTCGATTTGAGCCGGTTCCCAGCCCAAATCCGCGAGTAGGCGCCGCGAGGCGTCGACGCAGAAATCCGACTGGCACTGTTCCCATCGGGCCCTGCGCTGAAGGGCGCGCACGTTGCGGCGCCGGGCCGAGGCGAGCTGGGCGGCGCTCAGTTCGAGTTGTTCGAGCGGGATGTCCCGCAGGGGCGGCACGGCGGCAGCCAACCCGGCGATGCGGACATTGGGAATTGAAAGAGTGGGCATTAGGTCAAACCTCCATCCATGATGAGATTGGTGCCGGTGATCCAGCGGCTGGCCGGGGACAGGTAGAACACCACCGTGCTGGCGACATCCTCGGGAAGCCCGTATCCCAGCGGATACCGGGCCTCGTCCGCCGCAACCACCTCGGCGCTGACTTGGTTGGCAAACCCGTCCACCACCTCCGTTTTCACCATGCCCGGCGAGATGCAGTTGGCGCGAATGGCGTTACCGGAGAGTTCATGGGCCAGGACCCGGGCGATGCCCACCAGCGCCGCTTTGGAGCCGGCGTAAATGGAGTGGCCGCGCGCCCCGATAAACGCGCCGAGCGACGCGATAAACACGATGGAACCGCCGTTTTTGAGCCGCCGGGTTTTGAAAAGCCGCTGGGTGAGGAAAAGCGGCGCTTCGACGTTGATGGCATACACCTCCCGGTAGCGCTTCTCGTCGCTGAATTTGAAGGGGTGCAGCAAAGTCACCCCCGCGCAGTGGGCGATCCCGTCCAGGGGCGGCAGTTTCGCCACGAACTCGTCCCGGTTTTGCTCATGGACCAAGTCGGCGGGAACCGCCGAGTGATTCCCCGGGGCCAACTCCGCGAGCACGGCGCTGAGTTTCGCCTCGCTGCGTCCGGTGACGATCACCTCCGCCCCCATCTGCGAGGCGGTGATCGCCGTCTGGCGGCCGATGCCTCCCGTGGCGCCGGTGACGAGGATGGTTTTTCCGACCAAATGAAACGGGGTCATACCTCAATGAGTTCCGGACAGACGACGCCGTCGCTTTCCCAGCAGACGGACGCCCAGGAAAGGCCCACGCCGAACCCGGACATCACCACCTTCATGGGCTTGGAGGCGAGCGCCTCGCGCATTTGTGCGGTCAGAGTCAGGGGCACGGTGGCCGAGCTCGTGTTCCCGAAATCGTAGAGCGTCGAGGGCAGTTGCGGGGGCTTGATCCCGATTTTGCGGGCCACCTGGCTGTTGATGAACAGGTTGGCCTGATGAAACACAAATGCGTCGATGTCCGGCACGGTGTGCCCGGAGTACTCAAGAAGGCGCTTAATGGAGACGGGGATCTCCCGCATCGTGAAATTCATGATCTCGGCCGCGTCCAGCACCACGTCCGTCTCGCCCCGCGACCCGCCCCCGTCGAGCGCCGCCTTCTCAAAGGACTGGGAGCCCACCGGATTGCGGCATCCGCCCGCGGGCACATAGATGACCTTGAATCCGCCGCCGTCGCTGCCCATTTCAAACTGCATGGGCTTGGCGTCGGCGCTGCACTCCATGGCGGTGGCGGTGCCCGCATGCCCGAAGAGCACGGCGCTGGCGGGATCCGAGTCGCCGTGCATCTTGGAGACGTCTCCGGCCAGGAGCAGGCCCCGCTTCAAGCCGGAGTTTTCAAGCAAACTGCCCAGCACATACAATCCGTAGGTGTATCCCGAGCAACCCAGGTTCACGTCGAAAGCCAGCGCCGATTTCGGCAGACCCATCCGGGCCTGGATGAGCTGCGCCGTGGCTGGGAACGGGTAATCCGCCGTTTGCGAAACAAACACCACGGCCCCAATCTCCTCGGGCCCCCAGCCCAGCTCCTTGAGCAGACGCTCGGCGGATGCCTGGCAAAGATCCGAGCAACACAACTCTTTGGGCGCCCAACGCCGGAACCGGATCCCGGTGTATTTGATGATCTTCTCGCGTTGTTCCTCGCTGAGCAGACCGTAATCCGAGTTGGAAACAATCTGCCGCGGAACCGCCGAAGCGACTCCCGCGATCCGAGCCCGGCGGAGGGTGGCCAGTGCCATGGAATCAGGCGGCCTTGAGCGCTTTTTTGGCGACGACCAATTTGTACACGTCTTCCAACGTGTCGCATTGCTTGAGCTCCATGCCCGGGACCTGCACTTCGTATTCGCAATCGATCATTGCGAGCAGGCAGAGCAGCGCCAGGGAATCCCACTGCGGAATGCGGTGGTACTGGGTTTGCGGGGTCAAAGACTCGGGTTCGATGCCTTCCACGGCGTTTTCGAAATGGCGGACGAATTGTTCAACTTCCATAGGGGTGGTTCGGTGGGTGACGGGTTGCAGTTTAGCTCTTTAATCAAAATTCATGCTCGCGGCGTACGCCTCGTGGAACGCGCAGATCCGCTGCTCTTCATCGCTGAGCACGCCGGCGCCGTGGGCAAACCCCACCGAACGCTGGACCTGCTCACAAATCGCGGCGTCCTCGGCAAAGATCGCCTGCACAAACTCGGCAGCCGAACGGTAGAACTGCTTTTTGAGCGCCAGCTCCATCTTGCTGAGTTCCCCAAGGCCGCTTGTCGCAAAGAGGTAACTCGTTAAAACCGTGGTCTTTTCGTCAATCGGCAGGATCCGCTGCAAGCTGAATGATTCGCCCCGGGTCGATGCGAGGACAAAGTTGGGGTAGAGATAAAAATGCCGATACCCCTCGATGCGTTGGGGCCGCCGCGCAAGGAATTTGTAGGCGCGATCCATGCGCGCGGACACCTCGGCATTCAACGGCGAAAAAACAGCCGAATTCCGGCCCGCAAACCGGAAGAAACTCGCCTTCTGCCCCCCCGGCTCGGCGTCCGACTCCGGGGCGCCCTGGGCAGACTCCGGGGCCGGCCCCGCCAAACCCGACATACCCAGTTTCCGGATCGTGTCCGGATGCACGCAATCGACGTGGTAACCCTCCAGCGTGTTCTCCACCACCAGCTTCCAGTTCGCGTTCACGCGGTGTTCGGTGTGCTCGACCACCTCGCCAAAGGCGCTCGCCAACTGCGAAACGGGTGCCCAGAAATCGCCCCACTGGCGCTCAAAATCGTCTTCCGCAAGGGTCTCGCCGGGGTTCTCCCGCTTGATGAAAACCAGGGGCCCGAGGAACCGCACATGCCAGCGCACCAGCCGGTAGTCGCAGAGCGTCTGCGGGGTGATCTCCGAGATGAGCGGCTTGCGGGGGATCGCGTAGGGCAGCCCCTCGGCGTTGTAGATCCAGCCGTGATAGGGGCATTTGAGCTGCCGGTTCCCGCACGGCTCCGTCTGCAACCGGGCGAACCGGTGGGAACAGACGTTGTTAAATGCGCGGATTTCGCCGCCGAAATTCTGGAGCACCACCGAGACGTTCCCCACGTCGATGCAACGAAAGTCCTGGTCCTTCGAAAGCTCATGAAGGCTGCAGGCGAAAATCCATTCCCGCTCGAAAATACGCTTCAACTCGAGCGCGAGCACGCCGGGGTCAACGTATTGGGAGGGAGCGATCAGGGGTTTCATCAGTCGGCAAATGCGTAGAAGACGGAGTCGTAGCGGGTGTTGCTGTGATGGCGCAGCCCAAAACGGTATCCGCGGTCGAGGCTCTGCAAATAACGGGGCAAATCAATGAGATCCGACGGCCGATGCGAGGTGCAGGCCGCAACCTTCGGGCGCTCAGCGGCGAGATGCCGACTGGCCCCGTGCAAGATACCGAGGCTTTGCCCCGCCATATCCAGCCGCAGAAAAGAGACCTCCTCCTCCAGCGATTCATCCAGACAGACCACCGCCGCGGACTGCGCATCGGTCGGTTCGCCCAACCCGTCCAAGTCCGGCAGCGCCGACGGGATGCAGACTCCCACGCCCCGCCACGGGTTCACATCCAGCGTCCCCGTGCAGCGCCCCACCACCTCCCGCCGCAGGTGGATTCTCTGCGAGTAGTCGTAGAAAGACTGCCGGTTAAGCCATTTCTCCAGCCGCTCAAATTCAGCCGGATCGGGTTCAAACGCGTGAATCCTCCCGAACCGCCCTTTCGCGGCCCGGATGAAACTGCGGACGTGATCGCCGCTACCCGCGCCGCAATCCACGTAAACCTCCTCGGAGCCTACCCCGAGAACGCCGGAGCGAAAATACGCGGCATCCGCGGGTCGGTTCAGGGCGAGAAGATATTCCCGGTCCGCTTCGAGGTGGGAGAGAAGGAACGCGTAAAAGGTCTCCACGGAGAGCGGATCCACCCAGAGTTTTTCCAGCGCGAGGCAATCCCCCAGGCGGGAGGTGATGAACGGCAGCCAATCGGCGAGTTGAATATCGGTCTCCAGGCGCAAGGCGCGGACCATCTGGAGGTAGTTGAGCATCTTCAGCCCCTTTTCCGATGCGAGCACCTCAAAGTGGCTGTATCCGGCGTCCGACTGGCCGGTGTTCACGCACACCACTTCCGGACGGTCCTGCACGAGCTCCACCAACCCACGGGTGTCCAGGCAGGGATACCCCATGATGTGGTTGCCCGCGTGCGCATCGTCCACAACCGCCAAAATCTCCAAGTCCCCCAGCTGCCGCGCGTAGTGGAGAAACGCGGACGCCCAGTAACCGGTGCCGCAACACACGACGGGCACCTCGCGCACACGGCCCAGGTAATCCTCGTCCGCCCAAGCAGGGAGCCCGAACCCGGGATTGCCGCAAGCCTGCTCGACGGCTGTCTCCAGGCGGTGTTTGAGATGAGCGATTCGGTTCATGGCTGTGTTCAGTTTTCAACCGCGAGGGCCGGCTCCGGAAGGGCGAGCTCCGGCAGACGCGCATTCGCGGCGGGCGCCTGCCGGGCGCACCAACGCTGCCACATGCCGCGGAACGCTTTTTCCAAACACCGGGTGAACGCGCTGCCGTCGCCCAGCACGGGATCCAGCCGCCCGCGAAGGCTCGCGCGGCACCGGCCCAAAAACTCCAGATCCGCGGCCGCAGCCACGGCTTTTTCCACATACTCCTCCGGGCTGCGCGCGATCAACTCGGGCAACCCCAAAGACGTCAGCAAGACGGCCCCGGAACGCTCGGCGCTCCCCGTCCCCTGCAGCGTGACAAACGGAACCCCCATCCAGGCCGCCAGGATGTTGGTGGTGCCGCCCGTGTAGGGAAAGGTGTCGAGCAGGAAATCCACGCGGTGATGCAGCTTGAGGTAATCGGCCACCGGTTGGCGTTCGATGAGCTCGATACGCTCCGGAGCGATCCCGTGCGACTCCAGAACGCTCCGGACCGGGTTCCCCGCGCGCCCGACGACCAGCAGTTTTGAGCCGGGCACGGCGGCCAGCACCCGGGCCCAGGTCGCGAGCACGTCCGGGCCCACTTTCGCCAGGTTATTAAAAGAGGCGAACGTCACGAACCCGTTCTCCGCGGCCGGCAACCCGTTGACCGGCGGGCAATCCGCGGGGGGCCGGAACGTCGAAGCGCCCAGCTCCAGCCGCACGAGTTCCTCGGTGTTCCACCGCTCGGAGACGCCCGGGGGATCCATCGCCTCGTCGGTGATGCGGTAGTCCATCGCCCGCAGACCCGTGGTCTGCATGTAACCGATCATGCCCACCTGCACCGGCGCCGGTTTGCGGGCGAACACCATGAGCCGGTTGCGCGAGGTGTGCCCGGAGAGATCCACCAGGATGTCGATTGCGTCCTCTCGGATGAGCGCGGCCAACTCGTCATCGCTCATTCCCAGCACGTTGTGCCAGCGCTCCACCAACCCCTCCAACCGCTGGCTCATGGCATCGCGCTCGGCTTGGTTGGCGTACACAAAAAACTCACAGTCCTCCATCCGATGCGCCGCGAAAACGGGCTCCATGAAATAGGCCACCGGGTGCTCCCGCAGATCGCCCGAAACAAAACCCACACGCAGGGGGCGCAGCGGGTCCGGCAGGACCGTGTGCGGCCGCCAGGAAGCGCGGAGCGGCTCGGCGAACCGCTCCCCGAACCGGCAATGCTCCGCAAACAACCGCTCGCGGTCGGTCCCGGGCAGGTAATTCAGACCAAAGAGCAGATTGCTAAACGCGTGCCGGTAATCGGGTTTGAGTTCCAGCGCGCGACGGAAAGACGCCACCGCCTCCTGCGTCCGCCCCAGCTCGTTGAGCGCCGCACCCAGGTTGTTGTGAAGCAGGGCGGACCCGGGCTGGATCCGAAGCGCCTTGCTGTAACAGGTCAAGGAGTCCGAAAACCGCCCCAGATCCTTGAGCACATTGCCGAGGTTGTTGAGGGCCGTGACCGATTCCGGGTTCAACTCCAAGGCCCGGAGATAGGCGCCAATCGCGTCCCCGCCCCGGGACTGCGCATGGAGCACCACGCCCAGATTCGTGTATGTGACGTCGCTCGGCTCGTGGAGCTTCAGCGATTCCCGGTAACAGTCCTCCGCCTCCAGGTAGCGCCCGAGTTCCTTGAGAGCGATCCCCAGGTTGTTGTGAAAAACATACGACCCCGGGTTCAGCGCCAAGGCCCGCCGGTAACATTGCGCCGCCTCGGAATACCGCCCCTGTTCCTTCAACGCGTTGCCCAAATTGGAGTGCGCAAAATCCGCCTTCGGGTCCGCTTCCAGCGCCAGCTGATAAAACTCGATGGCCTCCTCCAAACGCCCCTGCTCCTTGAGCACACCCGCCAGGTTGCTGATCGCCGCCGCGCTGCTTTCGTCCACCCGCAGGGATTCCGTGATGAATTCCTGAGCGGCATCCAAGTTCCCCAACCGTTGTTCCACCAGCCCGAGCAAATGCAGCGCCTCGGCGTGACGCGGGTTTTGCGCGATCAGCTGGCGGCAAATTTTGCCCGCTTCCGCGAGGTTCCCCGCCTCGTGATAGCGGTGAGCCTGCTCCATTTGGGAGGAAGAGGGGCGATTTTGCATGCGCGTGCTACGTAGCACGGAACATACCAGCCCGCCTGTTTTTTAAATCCGACTCCCGAAACGAAAAGAATTCGGGCAGGAAACCGCGGGCAAGCACCGGGGGAGGCCTCGGGAGAAAGTCGGCGAATTCTCCGACGTGAGAATCCGGGAAGCGGGATTCCGGGAACGACCAGGGGGGTGAGAAGTGCCAGGGGGGAGGATTGAACTCCCGACCTAGGGCTTATGAGTCCCCCGCTCTGCCACTGAGCTACCCTGGCCAAAGGGCGCGGAAGGTAACGCAGGTTTCTTTCCGGGTTCAAGCGAAGATTTCCAAGCCTTCATGGGAACGTGAGGCGGGAGGCGTCAAAGTGGCACAGCCATCCTGGCTGTGACTGCCATAGGCCACAGGCTGGAAGCCTGTGCCACCTTTCGACCTCGAAGCAAAACGGGCAATCTCCCACACCAAAACAGCGCCACCTCAAAACGCATCAAAGTGTGCTCAAGTGAGCGCCGTTCAAGGGTGTCCCCAAAAAACTCTCCGCGTTCTCCGCCACTCCGCGTGAAAACTGTCTTTCTCCGTCCTCTCGGAGCTCGTGTACGCACATTTCATCCTTGCCGTGGCCCGATCCACTGAGCCAAACGGTGGGCAGTGAGAATCACCCTGGTCCACTACTCCTTTCTTCCGGTGATTGGAGGCGTGGAAATTGTCGTCGCCGAACATGCGCGCCTCTTCGCGGACCACGGGCACCAAGTCACTCTGCTCGGACGGCGGGGCGCCTCCCAAGACCCGCGGATCCGGTTTCGGGAGCTGCCCGGCGGCTCGGATCCGGGCCAGGAGGACGCTCTCCGCGAAGCGCTCTGGGACCAGGACTTTGTCATCGTGCACAACGTGCTGACCATGCCGTTTGAACCGGCTTGGACCGCGATCCTCTGGCGGCTCGCGGACGAACTGGCCGGAGTCCGGTTTGTCGCGTGGGTCCACGACCTGGCCGTGGGCAACCCAGACTACCCGGGGCCGCTGCCGCCGCTGCTCGGCCAAGCCCATCCGAGGATGACCCACGTCGCCATTTCCGCTCATCGCAAGGCCCAGTTTGAGGCGTTGACTGGAGGCAACTGCGCGCTCATCCCCAACGGCCTGCACCCCGGCGAACTCGACCTGAGCCCATCGGTGAACACTCTGGCCGAGAAATCGGGGTTTTTCGCCGAGGGCTGGGCGCTGCTCCATCCCGCCCGCCTGCTGCGCCGCAAAAACATCGAGATCAGCCTCCGGGTCACAGCCGCGCTCCAGGATGCCGGTCACCCCGCGTTTCTGCTACTGACCGCCCCGCCCGACCCCCACAATCCGGGCTCGGAAAGTTACGCCCGGGAACTCCGAACCCTCCGTTCGGACCTCGGCCTGGAGGCGCGCGCGTTTTTCCTCCACGATCATTTCCCTCTGGAGGCGAGGGACTTACGCAGCCTTTACCGGATCGCGGACGCGCTCTTTTTCCCCAGCCACCAGGAGGGCTTCGGACTCCCCCTGCTGGAGGCCGCCCTGCACGGCAAACCGGTTTTCTGCCCCGGGATCGAGCCCCTCAAAACCCTGGGCTCAACGTTTGCCCACTTTTTCCCGCCGGAGGCGACCCCGGAGCGGGTTGCCGCGCAAATCGCCGGGGTTTTGCAGGGGTCGCGAGAAACACACGCCCGCAAAAGTGTTTTGCGCGATTACGCGTGGGCTGCAATTTACGAGAAATTCCTCGCCCCGCTTCTTCTAAAAAAACCATCCTCTCATCCCGAATGAATACCACGACTTCCGTGCCGGCCATCCACGAGGGCAACCTCCAAGCGATTCTGCGAGCCGAACACGGAGACCCGTTCTCGGTCCTGGGGATGCACTCCGTGGACGAACAACTGGTGGTCCGCGTTTTCCGGCCCGACGCGGCCGCGGTGACGGTGGAGAACCTGCTCGACGGCAGCCGCCACCCCGCCGTGCGGATCAACGAGGCGGGTTTTTTCGTCGCGCTCATTGAAGGCGCCACCGAGCGGTTCCCTTACACCCTGCATTTTGTGTCCGCAGACGGCCATGCCTGGACGGAGCGCGATCCGTATTCGTTCGGGATCCTGCTGGGGCCGCTCGACCTCCATCTTTTTGCCGAGGGCAACCACATGGAGCTCTACCACAAACTCGGCGCGCATCTGCGCGAGGTGGACGGGGTCTGGGGCACGTCTTTCCATGTCTGGGCGCCCAACGCGCAGCGCGTCAGCATCGTGGGCGATTTCAACCGCTGGGACGGCCGGGTCCACCCCATGCGCAAACTTCTGGGCTGCGGCGTGTGGGAGATTTTCCTGCCCGGGATCGGCGAAGGCGCCCATTACAAGCTGGAGATTCGCCAGGCGCACGGCGGTGTGGCGCTCAAGAGCGATCCGTTCGCGTTTTACAGCCAGCACGGCACCGCCACAGCCTCCCTGGTTTTTGATCTGCACCGCTACCGCTGGAACGACGAGGCTTGGATGGCCGCCCGGAAAGAGAAGGAATGGCACCGCAGCCCGATCAGCATTTACGAGGTCCACCTCGGCTCCTGGCAGCGGAAGGTGGAGGAGGGCAACCGGTTCTTCAGCTACCGCGAGCTGGCCGACACGCTGCTGCCGTACGTCCTGGAGCTGGGCTACACCCACATCGAACTGTTGCCGGTCGCCGAGCATCCGTTTGAGGGCTCCTGGGGTTACCAGGTCACCGGGTACTACGCGCCCACCAGCCGGTTCGGGAACCCCGACGAGTTCCGCTATTTCGTGGACCGCTGCCACGAGGCGGGCGTCGGCGTGATCCTGGACTGGGTGCCAGGGCATTTCCCGAAAGACGCCCACGGCCTCGCGGAGTTCGACGGGACCGACCTTTTTGAGCACTCCGACCCGCGCCAGGGCGAGCACATGGACTGGGGCACGCTCATCTTCAACTACGGCCGCAACGAGGTGCGCAACTTCCTCATCGCCAACGCCCTTTTCTGGTTCCACCACTACCACATCGACGGCCTGCGCGTGGACGCCGTGGCCTCGATGCTTTACCTCGATTACTCCCGCCAGCCGGGCGAATGGATCCCCAACATCCACGGCGGCCGAGAGAACCTCGAGGCCATCTACTTCCTCAAACGCTTCAACGAAGTCTGCTACGAGCGCTTCCCGGGCATCCTTACCATCGCCGAGGAATCCACCGCCTGGCCCGGAGTCTCCCGCCCCACCTACCTCGGCGGCCTCGGGTTCGGCTTCAAATGGAACATGGGCTGGATGCACGACTTTCTGAGTTACATGCAGAAAGACCCGGTCCACCGCCGGTTTCACCAGGGGGACATCACGTTCTCGCTGATCTACGCGTTCCACGAGCACTTCATGCTCGTGCTCAGCCACGACGAGGTGGTGCACGGCAAAGGCTCGATGCTCGACAAAATGCCGGGCGACGTCTGGCAGAAGTTCGCCAATCTGCGGATGCTCTACGCATGGATGTACGCGCACCCGGGCAAGAAGCTGCTGTTCATGGGAGGCGAATTCGGCCAGTGGCGGGAATGGAACCACAACCAGTCGTTGGACTGGCATCTGACGCAATGGCCCGAACACGCGGGGCTCAGCCGGCTCGTCCAGCACCTCAACTGGCTCTACAAAAACGAGCCGGCGCTTTACGACCAGGACGACACGTACGAAGGCTTCGAGTGGATCGACTTCCACGACAGCGACAACTCGGTGGTGGCGTTTAAACGCAAGTCCAGGTCCGGCGAAACCCTGGTGTTCGTCATCAACGCGACGCCCGTGGTCCGCGAGGCTTACCGGGTGGGGGTCAACGGCGAGGGCTGGTACGAGGAAATCCTCAACTCGGACGCGGCCGTGTATGGCGGCAGCAACGTGGGGAATTACGGGGGCGCCCGCGCGGAAAACATCGCGTGGCAGGGCAAAAGCCATTCCCTGATCCTGCGCCTTCCGCCGCTTTCCGTGACCGGGCTCAAACGGCGGATCGAACCCGTCTAAAACCCCGGGCGGCCCCAAATATTAGGTTGCCGGAAAATCAATTCGTCCTATTTTTTGCATGCAGCGACCCCAACTCCCCATGAAAACCCCCAATCAAAAAGCATTCACCCTGATCGAACTGCTCGTGGTGATCTCCATCATCGCGATCCTGGCCGGCATCGCCCTTCCGGCGTTCACCGCAGTGCAGACCAAAGGCGCCCAGACCAAGGCCCTTTCCAACGCCAAACAGATCGGCATGGCCTGCAAACTGTTCGCCGGCGACTACAACGGAAACTTCCCGCTCTACACCGATGTCGCCAACAAAACCCTGGCCACAAACGGAAGCGATTCCAACGCAGTGCTTCAAACCTTGATGCCCGATTACCTCCCGGACAAATCGATCTTCGCGATCCCCAAATCGGCTTTCTGCAGGAACGCAGGCACGGCGAGCACGGGTGCCAACGCATTGCTCCTCAACGCCCTCGAAAACGAGTGGGCTTATGTTCTGGGCCTCACCGACACGTCCAATTCACAGTGGCCTTTGATCGCTAGCGGTTTCGCCGCTCCCGCCGCAGGGACCTATGTCGATGACGAGACGGCACAGGGCGGCATTTGGAGAAACAAGGCAGCCATCGTGATCCGTTGCGATATCAGCGGTAAAGTGGAGAAGCTCGTGGGGACCACCACCAAGGTCGTGCCTCGGAGTGACAGCGACCCGACGAATGCTTTCGTTTATACGGCAGCCTCCGGCAACGTCCCCGCTTGGCTGGGTGCGGGAACGTCCGTCCTCAATCCGAAGTGATCCGCCATTAAGGCATCTACCCCGTTCGAAAGGCGCGTTGCTCACCCAACGCGCCTTTTTTTTGCCTGTGTAGCCCGGAGGGAGACACACCGGCACAGTCAGCCTCCTCGTGCGACCCTACCGGATCTCCCCCACCACCGACTCCACCGTCCCGTCACTGAGCCGGGTGATGAGTTGGGTTCCCGCGACCAGCCCTTTCACGGACGGAATCAGCCGACCATCAGCGAGCGTCGTGATGCTGAACCCGCGCTCCAACACCGTCTGCGGCGCCAGCAACCGCAACATGTCCCCGCCCCGCTGCAGCCGTTGCTGACGCTCGGCGAGCCGTTGGCGCACGGCGCCAGCCAACCGCCGCTCCAGCGCGTCGAGCTGCTGCCGCCGCAGACCAATGAGTTGATCCGGCCGGTGCGCGCGGACCACTGCAAACAGATCCCCCACCCGGCGTCCCTCCCGGGAAACCCGGTCTCGCGCCGCCCGCCCCAACGCCTCCTGGGCCAGATCCAGCCGTTGCGCCGCCGCGTCCAGGCGCCGGGTCGGCTCGCTAAACAACGCCGCCCGGGAAAGATACGCCACGCGGTTTTTCACCCGCTCGAGCACCAACAACACGGACCGCTGCAGCTGCGCCTGGGTCTGTCCCAGACGCCGGAGCAGTTCCCCCGTGTCGGGCGCCACCAGCTCCGCCGCCGCACTGGGCGTCGGCGCCCGCAGATCCGACACAAAATCGGCGATCGTGAAATCGATCTCATGCCCGACCGCGGAAACCACGGGAATCTGAGACGCGGCAATGGCCCGGGCGAGCGACTCGTCGTTGAACTCCCAGAGATCCTCCATGCTCCCGCCGCCGCGTGTCACCACCAGGACGTCCGGACGCGGCAACCCGAGGGACTCCGCCTGGTTGAGCTCCGCAACCGCCGCGGCAAGTTCCTTGCCCGCGCCCGCGCCCTGAACCCGCACGGGCGAGACCAGCACACGCAGCCAGGGGGCGCGGCGCTCGAGGATGTTGAGGATATCGCGCAAAGCGGCCCCGGTGGGCGAGGTCACCAGCGCCACCGTCGCCGGGAACCGGGGCAACGGGCGTTTCCGGGCGGGATCGAACAACCCCTCGGCGTCGAGCTTGCGTTTGAGCGCCTCAAACTTGGCCTGGAGCAGCCCCGCGCCACCGGCCTGGACCAGCTGCACGTTGAGCTGATACTGACCGCGTGCCTCGTAAACGGTCAGAGCCCCGCGCACCTGCACCTGCATCCCGTCGGCCAGCGGCACCTGTTTGCGCCAGGAACCGCCCCTCGCAAACAACACGCAGGAGAGCTGGCTCTGCGCGTCTTTGAGCGTGAAATACTGATGGCCGCTGGCCTGTTTGCGGTAGTTGCTCACCTCGCCCTCCACCCACACCACGCCCAGCGCGCTTTCGATCACCCCCCGCACCACCCGGGTGACTTCCGAAACGGAAAACACCTGCGGCCCCTCCCCTGCACCCCACGCCTCCCGGGAATCGTTCCCGGCCTCTGCACTCTCCAACGGATCAAAGCTCATTTTTAAAAAGAAGATTTCAGTCCCGCTCGGCCCGGTAGGCCTGCGCCAACAGACTCACCGGGTGCGCCACTTTCACCGCAAGCCCCGCCTGGTTCACGCCCGCCTCCAGTTGCACGCAACAGCCCGGGTTGGCCGCCGCCACCACGTCCGCCCCGGTCTTTTGGATATGGCAAAGTTTGCGGTCCAGGAGTTTCCCGGACATCTCGGGCTGGGTGATGTTGTAAATACCCGCGCTCCCGCAGCACCACGTGGCTTCGGGCAATTCCACCAGGGTCACGCCGGGCACGTGGGAAAGCACTTCCCGGGGCTGCTGCGAAATCCGCTGTCCGTGACAGAGATGACAGGCCTCGTGATAGGTCACGGTCTGCGCCACGGGCGGAGCCGCGACGCGCGGGGGCCGGATCCCGATCCGCACCAGCCACTCGTGCACATCCTGCACCCGGTCCGACCAGAGCCGGGCGCGTTCGGCGTAGTCGGGGTCCTCCGCCAGCAAGCGGTCGTAATGCTTGAGGTGGGAGCCGCACCCGGCGGCGTTGGTGATGATCGCGTCGAGGCGCTCCAATCCCCCGGCCTGATCCTCGAAGAGGTCGATGTTGCGCCGGGCCATTTCCCTGGCGCATTCGAGCTCGCCGTTGTGGGCGTGCAACGAACCGCAACAGGGCTGCAGCGGGGGTGTCACCACCTCGCATCCGTTGGCCAGCAACACCTCCACAGTGTCGCGGTTGACCTCCGAATAAACCAGGTCCTGGACGCACCCGGTCAGCATCCCCACCCGGTGCCGCGCCACGGCGGGCCGCTCCCGCTCGGCGATCAATCCGTCGGAAAAACGCCGGCGCACCCGCGGCGTGAGCGGCTCCAGCGCCCGCAGCTTGGCCGGAAGAAACCGGGTGAGCTGGTTCCGCCGCACCCAGCCCTCGAGCCCGGACGCCTGATAAACCCACAAAAGCCGTCCCAAAAACCGGAGCAGAGCGGGCCGGGTGAAAAGACCGTGCAGGGTGAGCGTGCGCACCAGGGTGCGTTGCGGGCTGGCCAGCACCTGGCTCGCCTCCACATCGGCCCGGGCCTCCTCGAAAAGCGTGGCGTAACTCACCCCGGCCGGACACGCCGTCTCGCAGGCCAGACACCCCAGGCAATAATAGAGTTCCTCGCCGAATCCGCGGCCCAATTCCAGGCCGCCCTCGGCCACGCTGCGCATCAGGGCGATCCGGCCCCGGGGACTGTGCCGTTCGAGTTTGGTGGCGTCGTAGGTGGGACAGGTGGGCAGGCACATCCCGCAATGCATGCACTGCTGCAAAACCGCCGCGTCGAGCTGCGCGAGATGCAGCGGCTTGCCCCCAACCGGACTCGGCGATGCGGCGTTCATCGGTCGAAAATTTTGCCCGGATTCAACAACCCCTCCGGATCCCACGCCCGCTTGAGTTGACGCATCAGCTCCAGGCTGGCGTCGCCAATCGCTCCGGGCAGAAAGCGTTTCTTGGCCAGCCCCACCCCGTGTTCCCCGGTGATCGTGCCGCCCAGGCTAACGGCGTATTCGAAAATCTCGCGCATCGCCGTTTCCACCCGCTCCATCTCGGCGAGATTACGTTCGTCGGTGAGAAACGTCGGATGCAGGTTCCCGTCGCCCATGTGGCCGAACGTGCCGATCCGCAACTGGTGCCGCTGGCCCACCTCCTGGATGAACTCGATCATGGCCGTCAGCGCGCTCCGGGGCACCGTGGCGTCCTCCAGGATCGTCGTGGGCGCCACCCGGGCCAGCGCCGAAAACGCCGCGCGCCGAGCCGCCGCCAGCTGCGCCGCATGCGCGGCGTCCCGCGCAAGCACCACCGAAACCGCCCCGCATTGCCGGGCCACAGCCTCCATGGCTTGCGCCTGCTCCTCGACCACGGCGGGATGCCCGTCGGTTTCCATGAGCAAAAGCGCCTCGGCGTCCAGGGGCAACCCGATCTTGGCGAAGTCTTCCACGCAGCGGATGGTGACCCGGTCCAGAAACTCCAGGGTGCAGGGGATGATCTTGGCTGCGATCAGCGCCGACACTGTGTCGGCGGCGTGCGACATCCGTGAGAACGTGGCCAGAAGCGTCTTTTTCGCCGCCGGCTTGGGCACGAGCTTCAAGAGGACCCGGGTGATGATCCCCAGCGTGCCCTCCGACCCGATGAACACGTCTTTCATCGAGTAACCCGCCACATCCTTCACGCATTTGCTCCCCAGCCAGACGCACTCCCCGTTCGCCAAAACCACCTCCAACCCCATCACGTAATCCCGGGTGATCCCGTATTTCAACCCGCGCAACCCGCCGGAGTTCTCCGCCACGTTCCCCCCGATGGTCGAGATTTTCAGCGACCCGGGATCCGGCGGATAAAGCAACCCGACGGCGTCCGCCGCCTCGGCGATGCGCTGGGTGACAACACCCGGTTCCGCCAGGAGGGTGAGATTTTTTTCGTCCACCTCCAGGATCCGGTCCATGCGCACCAGGCAAAGCACGAGGCCGCCCGCCACCGGCACACTGCCCCCGCTCAACCCGGTGCCTGAGCCCCGCGAAACCACGGGCATTTTCCTGCGCCGCGCGACCTGAACGACCTGCTGCACCTCGGCCGTGGTTTCCGGGAAAACCACCACCGTGGCCGGGGAATTGAGGGCCGCCGTGCCGTCAAATCCGTAGGGAATCAGGTCCTCCGGACGGCTCAACACGCGTTCCGGGGAGAGGATTTCAACAAGCTCGGCAACGAGATCGCTCATGAGAGGTGCAGCACATAACCCGCTTTCCCTCCTCAGCGCCAGCAATTCGCCGCCCCGGAGGAATCAGCGGCGGTTACCGGAGCTTCTCGTAAAAACGCAACGCCTCGATCCGGCTCCCCAACTCACGCAACGGGTAAAGCCCACGCTCCGCGCCGGTGCCCGGATCCCGTGTGAGGTAATCGAACCCGGATTTACCGGCCACCACCACAAAATGGGTGGTGCCGCCCGGCATCCGCAACCGGACAATCACCGGGTTGCCCCGGCACAGGTTGGAGTCGATCAGACGATAAGACGGCAGATCCTCATAGGCGTGCCGCACCTTGCCCGGCTCCAGCTCCGCGGCGGCTTCCCAGTAAATCCAGCCTTCCGGAGTGTATCCGCTGGCGCCGGTGAGGAAGGTGTTGAGGCGCTGCGGGTCCGTGTCCACGCCGTAATAGCTCAGCACCATGGCTGCGGAGGAAACGGCGCAGCCTTCCGCGCCCAGAGTGCCCTGCGTTCCCCCCAGTGGATCTTGGCCCCAACGCTCGTCGTTCTGCCGGAACGCGGGCACCGGCAACTCCAGCCGCCTCGGAAAATAGAAGCCCCCGCTCGGCTCCAGGATCCGGAGCGCATTCCAGTCGCGCCAAAGCCAGCCCGCTCCGCCCCCGAGAAGCAGCAGCGGCAGCCCCCAGAGCAAAAACTTCCGAAGCGCGCGACGGCGGTGGGGAGAGAGCAGCGGCGGATTCATGGGAGCGGGGTTCTACACGGGAAAACTGCGTGGTGCCAGCGGCGGGTCGGCTACTTTCTGGGATGCCTTCGGCATCCGAGAGCGCGCTTCTTTCATCTGTTTTAGATGCGTGAGCCCTGCGCGTCTTTAAGGCCGCAACAGGATCTTGCCGGAACGCCGCCCCTCCGCCGCGCGGATCAGCGCCGGCTCGATCTGCTCAAGGGGGAACACCTGCTCGACCGGTGTCCACAACGCGCCTTGGCGGGCCATTTCAAAGAGCTCCGCAAACATGGCCGCCACGGTTTCCGGGCGCGCCTGTTCATACCAGCGTGTCATCCAAAAACCGCGCCAACGGAGGTCCTGGAAGATGAGCAGCCCGTTGGGAATCCGCATCGGTTGCCGGGCCATGGCGCCGTAGGTGACCAGGGTTCCTCCGGGCGCGAGAACCTTGGCGAGACGCAGCGCGCTTTCTCCGCCGACCGCGTTGAGCGCCAGCCGCAGGGGCGCCCCCCCGCACGCGGCTGGAATCTGGCTTGCCAGATCCTCGCCCTCCAAAAGCACCGCATCGGCGCCGATCGCGCGGAGTTCATCCGCCAACTCCGGGCGCCGGACCACGTTAAGGGTCTTCAGGCCCCGATGCCGCGCGATCTGGATCACCGCCCGGCCCACCGCGGAGTTGGCCGCGTTTTGAAGCACCCAATCACCCGGCTGCAAGGCCTCAAAATCAGCCAGCATCCGGAAAGCCGTTGCCGGATTCACCCGGAGCATTGCCGCCTGTTCCGGGGCAACCCCCGGAGGCGCGGCAACCAGGCTGTCGGCCGGAACCAGACAGGCCTCGGACCAAGCGCCAACGCCCGAGGGGATCAGCACGGTCTGGCCCGGCTCGAAATTTTCCACGGCTGAGCCGAGCTCGGTGATGCGTCCGAAGCCTTCGCCGCCCGGCACCGCGCCGTTCTCGAGGTTCGGCTTCCGGGCGTAAGTCCCTTCAATCGTGTTGAGGTCGGCCGGGTGAATTGGGGCGAAAAGCATCTCCACGAGCACCTCCCCGGGGCCCGGCGACGGCAACTCGCGCGTTTCCAGATGGGCAACCGCCGGAGGCGGGCCGTGTTGGCGAAAGACAATGGATCGGGTTTTCATCATCAAACAGGTGGAGACAGGCGGCGGGAGGAGGGCCCTCTGAGCGGATTTCTGGGCTGGACCTCATCAGCATCGTGCAGGATTGACGAGCCGCGACTAATTTCCTTCAACTGCCCGCCCCAATGCCCCCGGCATCCGCCAGCACCCGACACAGCACTCTTCAACGCCTCCAAACAGGCGCCCGATACGCAATGCTGGGAGTCGTCGTCAACACCGTGCTGGCGCTCGCCAAGATCCTGGCCGGGATCTTTGGCAACTGCTACGCGCTCATTGCCGACGGGATTGAATCCGCCCTGGACATCTTCAGCTCGCTGATCCTTTGGTTCGGACTCAAGGTCGCCGCCGCGCCGCCCGACGACGAACATCCCTACGGCCACGGCAAGGCCGAGCCGGTCGCGGCAGTCGTCGTTTCACTCGCCGTCATCGGCGCCGCCATCGGGCTCGCCATCCAGAGCATCCGTGAAATCCTCACCCCCCACCACGCGCCGGCTCCGTTCACCCTGCTGGTCTTGGTGCTGGTGGTGCTCGTCAAAGAAACCCTCTTTCGCCGAGTCGTCCACGCCGGGGACCTCCTCGGCAGCGGCGCGGTCAAAACCGACGCCTGGCATCACCGCGCGGATGCGATTACTTCCGCGGCCGCGTTTGTGGGCATCGCCATCGCGCTGCTGGGCGGCCCGGGCTGGGAACCCGCCGATGATTGGGCGGCGCTGCTGGCGTGCGGACTCATCGGTTTCAACGGATTGAGCCTGCTGCGCCCGGCGCTCCACGAGGTCATGGACACGGCGCCGCCCAAAGAGCTCGAGGAAAGCGTGCGGAGCGTCGCCGCTGAGGTGCCGGGCGTGAAGGAAGTGGAGAAATGCAGGGTCCGCAAGATGGGCCTCGACTTCTACGTGGACATGCACGTGGGCGTGGAAGCGCAGATCACGGTGCACGCAGGCCATCAGATCGCGCACGCGGTCAAGGACGCCATCCGCGAGGCCAACCCCGCCGTGGCCGATGTGCTGGTCCACATCGAACCCGTCGGGCACATCGATTAGCCCTCCCGATTCTCCAGGCCCCGGCAGCACTCCTGGATTCGCTCCAGAACGTAGTAAACCGTCCGGGCCCGGATCCGCACCAGGTCGCATCCGACCAGCCGCGTGACGAACGCGGGATCCAACGCCGCGATCTGGCCGGGCAGCGCGCCCTCCAGCCCACGGCAGAGAAGCACCGCCATGGCCCGAGTCAGCGTCTGCACCTCCGGGCCGAGGGTCATCCGGAGGGTGACGCCTCCGCCCGGTTTGAGCCGGAGATACACCCCGACAAAATCCGTGCATTGCGCGTCTTTGCGCAGATCTTCCACCGCGAAACCCTCCCCGGCCCTGGGCGCGATGCTGCGGGCTTTTTCGGCGTACGCCACGAGGTTGTCCCGGCGCTCGGCCTCCGGCAACGCCTCGAAAAACGCCACGAGAGCCGCCAATGGGGGAGGCAAATCGGGACTGATCGGACTGATCGGACTGATCGGTCCTATCGGTTCTATCGGTCCCCTAGAACACCCCGGCGCGCCTTCCTCCATTAACCGGGGAAAAGCCGCGCGATCTCCGCCTGCAATTCCTCGGCTTTCGCCTTGGGATCGGGTGCCTGGCGGATCGGCCGGCCGATCACGACAAAGTCCGCTCCGCTCAGAAACGCGTCGGCGATGGTGACCGTGCGTTTCTGGTCGTCCACCGGGCGATTCTCCACCGGCCGGATCCCGGGGGTGATGATGAGGAGTTTTTCCCCGAGATCGCTCCGGAGCCGGGCCGCCTCCAGACCGCTGGAGATGACGCCGTCGCAGCCGATGGCCAGCGCCCGTTTGGCGCGGGAATAAACCAACTCCTCCACATCGCACTGGAACCCGAGATCATCGAGGTCCCCGCGGTCGAGGCTGGTGAGCACCGTGACCGCGAGCAGCTTCATCGTGCCCTTGGCCTGGACGGCCGCCTCCAGGATCGCCTGGCTGCCGTGCACCGTGCAGCATTCCACTCCGCGGGTGCTGAGGTTTGCCACGGCGTTCTTCACCGTCTCCGGCACGTCGAAAAACTTCAGGTCGACGAAAATCTTTTTGCCCCGGCGCTTGAGCTCCTCGATGAGCTCAAAATAACCCTCGGTCATGAAGAGCTGCATGCCCACCTTGTAGAACGTGATCGAATCCCCGAGTTGATCGACCACCCGCAACGCCTCGGCCCGGGTGGGCACATCCAGGGCGAAAATCAGACGGTCCCTCGGCGGGATGGCTTTATCGGAAAGAAGAGAGCGCTCAGACATGGCGCGCGGTTTCTAGCCGTCCGGGAGCGGCTTTGTCGAGGCGCAGCGTGGCGCATTGCGAACGAAGGGAGAAATCGCCTTGCCGCCCCTTCCCGCCCCGCTACTCTGGTGCGCTTTCCCGATGCGCCCCGGGTGCTTCGGGAATTTTTGTGTTCTAACTTCATCCCTTCATTTTTTTCTCATGGCTAACACCATCCTCGTCGGCGCCCAGTGGGGTGACGAAGGCAAAGGCAAGATCATCGATTTTCTCACGGAAAAAGCCGACATCGTCGTGCGCAGCCAGGGCGGCAACAACGCCGGCCACACCGTGATTGTCGGGGACAAAAAATACGTCCTCCACCTCATCCCCTCGGGCATCCTGCGTCCGGGCAAGAAATGCGTGATCGGCAACGGCGTGGTGCTGGATCCCGTGGCGGTGGCCCAGGAAATCAAGGGGCTGCTTGAGAAGAAGGTGAAAGTGAGCAAGAACAACCTGCTCATCAGCGACTCCGCGCACCTGGTGCTGCCCTACCACCGGGCGCTCGACGAGCAGCGCGAACTCAGCAAGGGCAAAGGCAAGATCGGCACCACCAAACGCGGGATCGGCCCGGCTTACGGCGACAAAATCGCGCGCGTCGGACTCCGCGTGAGCGACCTGATGCAGCCTGCCCTTTTCAGCGAAAAACTCGCGGTCCGCATCAAAGAAAACAACGCCCTGCTCAAGACCTTCGGCGCCAAGCCCCTGAAATTCAAGGAGGTCGAGGCGGCTTACCTGGAAGCGGGCGAAAAACTCCGACCTTTTGTGGGCAACACCGTGGTGTTCCTGCACGAGGCGCTCAAGGCGGGCAAAGAGATGCTCTTTGAAGGCGCCCAGGGCACTTTCCTCGACATCGACCACGGCACCTACCCGTATGTCACCTCCTCCAACACCGTGGCGGGCGGCGCGTCCACCGGCTCCGGGGTTCCGCCGCATCGCATGGATCGCGTGCTGGGGGTGATGAAAGCCTACACCACCCGGGTCGGCGAAGGGCCGTTCCCGACCGAGAACGACGCGCTGGGCGACCTGCTCCACGGCATGGGCCGGGAATACGGCGCCACCACGGGCCGGGCCCGGCGTTGCGGATGGTTTGACGCGGTGTCCACCCGGTACGCGGGCATGGTCAACGGGATCGACGACGTGGCGGTGACCAACCTCGACGGGCTCGACACGCTGGCCACGCTCAAGATTTGCACCCACTACAAACTGGGCCGCAAAACCCTCGAATATCCGCCCACCGACGCCCGCGAGCTGCAAGCCTGCACCCCGGTTTACATCGAGATGCCCGGCTGGCAAAGCCCCACGCACGAGGCCAAGACCTTCGCGCAGCTCCCGGCCAACGCCCGGGCTTACCTGCGCAAGATCGCCGAGCTCACCGGCGCCAAACTCACCATCGCCAGCGTCGGCCCGGACCGGGAACAGACCATCGTACTCTGAGTCCCTGGGGTCTTCCGAGCCCCGCCGCACTCCCATTCATGGCTTTCACTCCACCCGCCTCTCCCCCCCCGCTCCCGGTGCCCAGGCACATCGCCATCATCATGGATGGCAACGGACGCTGGGCGCGGGAGCGGGGGCTGGCGCGAATCGCCGGGCACCAGCAGGGCGCGGCCTCCGTGCGCACCGTCACCCGGGCCTGCGCGGAATGGGGCGTCGAATTCCTCACGGTTTACGCGTTCTCGACCGAGAACTGGAAACGCCCCCGGTCGGAGACCGATGCGTTGATGGTGCTTTTGGAGCATTTCATCGAACAGGAGCTGCCAGAGTTGATGCGCAACCAGATCCGGCTCCGGGCGATCGGGCGGCTGGAGGATTTGCCGCTGGGCTGCCGGAACGCGCTCCAACGCGCCATCGACCTGACGGCGGGCAACACCTCCACCACGCTGATCCTGGCGCTGAGCTACAGCGGGCGAAGCGACATCCTCCGGGCCGCCCAGTCCCTCTGCCTCAAGGCCCGAAGCGGCCAACTCGATCCCGAGTCCTTGGACGAGGAGGTTTTCCGCCAGGAACTCTCCACGGGCGAGTATCCCGACCCGGACCTGCTGGTGCGGACGTCGGGTGAGATGCGGCTCTCCAACTTTCTGCTCTGGGAGCTGAGCTACACCGAGATTCACGTGACCCAGAAATTGTGGCCGGACTTCGGCAAGGAGGACTTGCTAGAAGCCGTCCGGGAATTCAATAAACGCGAGCGTCGTTTTGGCGCCGTGTAAACCCGGGCCAGCCGCGCCACCCGACCCCCGGGGCTGCCGCCGCTCCCGAAACAGCGCGGAAAGCTCGAAAGGCCCGCGCGATGCGGTCATGACCCCGCGCCGAACAACGTTCTTTGTTTAAACAGACACCATGGAAAAAGTGCAGACGATTCTTGTAGTTGACCCGGAGACCGACTTTCTGGAGTGGGCAGAGCACCAGCTCACCACCGCCACGACCCGGGTCATCACAAGCAGCAACGCCGACGATGCGTACAAGGTGTTCTGCCGGGAAACCCCGGACCTGCTCATCACCGAGACCCATCTCTCGCCCTTCAGCGGACAGGAGCTCCTGGTCAAAGTCCGGCTCCGCGAACCCAACGCCATCGTCGTGTTGACCAGCCAGTTCGGGACCACCCAGGCGGTCATCGAGTCGATGAAACTCGGCGCGTTCGATTTCATCCGCAAGGAGACCCTGCCCTTCAACCTCAAGGTCGTCGTGGACGCCGCGCTCAAGGCCCAGGCCGAGATGAAGTCCGCCACCACGTTCAAACCCCAGCTCACGGTGGAGGAACGCCAGGATTCCATCGTCGGCAAGTCCGACGCCATGCAGCAGGTGTTCAAAATGATCGGCCGCGTGTCGCACTCCGACGCCCCGGTGATGATCACCGGCGAGAGCGGCTCCGGAAAGGAGCTCGTGGCCCGGGCGATCCATCATTACAGCCAACGCAGCGCCAAGAGTTTCGTCGCCATCAACTGCGCGGCCATCCCCGACCAGCTCCTTGAGAGCGAGCTTTTTGGCCATGAAAAGGGCGCGTTCACCGGCGCCGCCAGCCAGCGCATCGGCCGCTTCGAACAGAGCAACGGCGGCACCCTTTTCCTCGATGAAATCGGCGACATGCCGCTCCCCCTCCAGAGCAAAATCCTCCGGGTCCTGCAGGACGGCCAGTTTTCACGGGTCGGCGGCAACGAGAACCTCAAGAGCGACGTGCGCATCATCACGGCGACCAACAAGACGCTGGAGCAGGAAGTGCAGGAAAAACGGTTCCGGGAGGACCTTTTTTACCGGCTCAACGTGGTGCGCATCCAACTGCCGCCCCTGCGCCAGCGCGTGGAGGATGTCCGGCTGCTGGCGGAGTATTTTCTCCAGAAAGTCGCCCTGCAAAAGCATCTCCCCCAGTTCAAGCTCAGCGAGGAGGCTGTGCGCGTTCTCGAAGCCCATTCCTGGCCCGGCAACGTGCGGGAGCTAGAAAACACGATCCAACGCGCCTGCGTGCTCGCGACTTCCGAGCTGTTGCTGCCGAAGGACATCCCGCTCGGCATCGCCCAGGCGCTGGAGACGGCCGTTCCAGTCACGAGCGAGGCGGGCGGTCCCGTGACGACCGAGGCCGCCATCGAGGTGCTCCTGCAGGCGGCTCAAAGCGATCCCGACGTGCAACTGCTGCCCTGGCTCGAACGCGAGTTCACGATCTACGCAATGAAGGCCACCAAGGCCAATCAGGTCCGCGCCGCAAAACTTCTCGGGATCACACGGGCCACCCTGCGCAAACGCATCGAACGCTTCGGGATCACCAAGGAACTGACAATTTCTTAACCGGCCGACCCCGATCAAAGGGTCGCCACCAGGCGTTTGAGCTCCTCCAGCCGACGCTCCAGGCTTCCCGAAGTCAGGCGCGGAAACTTGCCCCCGATCAGGATGTAATCCCCCGAGCGGGTCAGCATCACCTTGGATTCGCGCACCTCGATCCCGGCGAGTTTTCGCGCGGTCGCCAAGAGCTTGATGTCCGTCAGAGCCAGCAGATGCTCCGCCGCCGTCGGCAACGGCCCGAACCGGTCCCGCCAATCCTCGCGCAACGCCGCGAGTTGCTCCGCAGACGCCACCTCGGCCAGCCGCCGGTAACTCTGGATCCGGGTTTTGGGCTCGGCGATGTAAGTCTGAGGGAGAAACGCCGGGAGCCGCTCCTTGTCGCCGCCCAAGTCCGATTCCCGGCTCGCGACAAAATCCAGACGCAGCGCCATATCCACCCGCTGGCGATGTTTCTCGCCCTTGAGCTTGGCGATGGCCTGGCGCAACAGGGCGCAATACAGGTCGAACCCCACGGTCACAATGTGCCCGCTCTGGGCCGTCCCGAGGATGTTGCCCGCCCCGCGAATTTCCAGGTCGCGCATGGCGATCTTAAACCCGGCCCCGAGGGAGCTGTATTGTTTGATGGCGTTGATGCGTTTGCGGGCCTCGCCCACGGTGAGCATTTCCCGGGGCAGAAGCAGATACGCGTAGGCCTTGCTCTGGGCCCGGCCCACCCGCCCGCGCAGCTGGTAGAGGTCCGCCAACCCGAACCGGTCCGCGCGGTCAATGAGGATGGTGTTCGCGTTGGGAATATCCAACCCGCTCTCGATGATCGTCGTGGAGATCAACACATCCGCTTCCCCGAGCACGAACTGCTGCATCACCTCCTCCAACTCGCCCTCCTCCATCTGGCCGTGCCCCACCACAATCCGCGCCTTGGGACAAAGCTCCTGCACCCGGTGCCGGAGTTTTTCAATCGATTGCACCCGGTTATGGAGCAGATACACCTGGCCTTGCCGGGCCAGCTCCCGCTCGATGGCGTCCCGGATGATCCGCTCGTCGTAGGGGCAGATGAGCGTCTCCACCGGGATCCGGTTGAGCGGGGGTGTCTCGATGGTGCTCATGTCCTTGGCGCCCATCAGCGAGAGGTAAAGGGTGCGGGGAATGGGCGTGGCGCTGAGCGTGAGCATGTCCACGAGCTTGAAAAGTTCCTTGAACTTCTCCTTGTGCAACACGCCAAACCGCTGCTCCTCGTCGATCACCACCAGCCCCAGGTCCTTGAACGCGATGTCCTTTGAAATCAGCCGGTGCGTCCCCACCACAATGTCCACGGACCCGTCCCGCAGTCCCTCCAAAGTCTTGCGCTGCTGGGCCGGGGTCCTAAACCGGCTGAGGGTCTCCACCGTGACCGGGTAGTCCGACATCCGTTCCCGGAAATTCTGGTAATGCTGCTGGGCCAGCACGGTGGTGGGCACCAACACCGCCACCTGTTTGCCCGCCATCACCGCCTTGAACGCCGCGCGAATGGCCACCTCGGTTTTGCCGAACCCCACGTCCCCGCAAATCAACCGGTCCATGGGGCGCTCGCTCTCCATGTCCGCCTTGGCGGCGGCGATGGCGGTGAGCTGGTCGGGCGTTTCCTTGTAGAGAAACGAACTCTCAAACTCGTGCACCCATTTGTTGTCCGGAGGAAACGCAAACCCGCGCGCCGTTTCCCGCGAAGCGTGCACCTCCAGCAGGCGCGACGCGTAGTCGAACACGGCCTTTTCCGCGCTTTTTTTCGCCTTCGCCCATTTGCCGTCCCCGAGAACGCTGAGCGGCGGATTGCGTTTTCCCACCCCGACGTATTTGGCGATGAGAAAACTCTGGTCCAACGGCACGTACAACCGGGCGTCGTTGGCAAACGCGATCACCAACACCTCCTCCGGCGCGCCATCCCCCTCCCCGCGCGGGATGGTTTTCATGCCTTCATACCGGCCGATACCGTGCTCGAGGTGCACCACCAAGTCGTCCTCGGATAACTCGCTGAAATCGATCTGCGCCCGCGCGGACTGCTCCCGCACCCGTTTGATGGCGAGGCGCCGGGCCCGGTTGTTGCGGTACCGGCCGAAGAGTTCCGCATCCGAGAGCACAGCCACTTTGGCGGCCGGATAAGTGAACCCCCGGGTCAACGTCCCGAGCACAAAAGTCAGCGCATCACACTCCACGGGGGGCAGCAGATCCCGGAGGCGTTCCACCTCGCCCTCGTTGTTGCAAAAAACCCACACGCTCCAGCCCGACTCCCGCCACTCCCGCAACTGGCGGAAGAACCGCTCGCGTTTGACCTCGTCCACCACAAAGTCGCCCGCGTCGAACTCGCCCAGGCCGTGGTCGAAAAACGCGGTCTCAAAATCCTCCCGCTCATCCACGCCCTCGCTGTGCTCCAGGACACGGACCTGGGCGGAGTCGAACCCCGCGCCCGCGTCGAAGGTGACGTCGCTTTTGCCGATGTAAGAGCGGACCGGCACGGTCCTTGCCGCGTCGCCGACATCCCCCAGAAGCAGGGTGCAGCTTTCGAGCGGCTCGACGCTGGTCTGATAATCCAAATCAAAATGGCGCAGCGAATCGATGTCCTCGTCGAAGAGCTCCACGCGCACCGGCAACGTGTGATGAAACGAAAACACGTCCAGGATCCCGCCCCGCACCGCATACTGACCGCGCGCGCTCACCTGCGCCACGTGTTCGTAACCCGCCTCCGTCAAACGCTCGACCAACTCCGCGCGATCCAGCCGGGTCCCCCGAACCAGTTTCACCTCCAGTTTCCTCAACGCCCCGGCGGAGGGAACCCGGCTGTTGAGCGACGCCGGGGTCAGCAGCACGATCTCCCGGCCGTTTCCGGCGAGTTTCTCCAAAATCGACAGCCGCTCCGCGGACGACTCGGGATCCGGCAGCGCGCCCTCCACGGGAGCCGACTCGACCTCCGGGAAAAACAACGCGTCCGGGAACCAGTTGGCCAGTTCGTTGTGGAAATTCTCCTGGGCCCGGAGATGGGGACAGACAATCCAGAGCCGCTTTTTGATGGAACGCGCCACCAGAGCCGCCAGCACCGGCCGGGCGGTTTCGTGGACCTGCTCAAACACGACTTCCTCCCCGCGGGCGGCCGCCTTGAGCTTGGCCGCCATCGCGCGGGAACGGCCAATGAGTTCAAGGAGATCAACGTGTGCCATGGGAAAAAAACAAGGGGCGGAGCTTCCTCCAACGGGCGGGCCCGCGACAATGCCTTTTGCGCGTTTTCACCCCCGGCGGACTCAAAGGCGCAGCCCGGCGCTGACCGCCGTTGAGGGCAGCTTACGCGCGCCCAGAGTTTCCACCGGCATCGCGCCAATCCAGCTGTTGGTGAGGAAAATCTCATCCGCGCTGAGCACGTCCTCCAGGAACAGCGAACACTCCCGCGCATCCACCCGGCGCAGCACCTCCCAGCGGATAACCCCCGGACGCGCCCCGCATTCCCGGGACGGGGTGCGGATCCTCCCCCCGTGGACCAGGAACACATTGGCCACACAGGCCGAGACGAGCTCCGCGTTCTCGTTGAACAAAAGCGCCTCCTCAAAACCCGCCGCCTGCGCCCGGCGCAACGCCTCCAAATTCATCCAGTAATTGCCCGTCTTCAATCCCGCAAACGGCGGACAATACGCGCTCTCCGCCACGGTCACCCGGTACGCGGACTGCGCCGGGCGCGGACGCGGCTCGCTCATCACCAGCACCCGGCAACCGGTCGCCGGAGCCGTGGGCGCGCCGTCTCCGGCGGTCACGTAAATCCGCGCGAAATGCTCTTCCCGGCCGAGCGGCGCCTGTTCTTTGAGGAGCGCTCCCGCCGCGCCGAGCGCCTCGGCCGACACGGGAAACGCCCGGCTCGCGCAGGCCTCGCGCAAACTCTCCAAATGCGCCTCCAGATGTTCCGGGCCGGATTCGGTGACGCGCAGGCTCTCAAAAAGCGACATCCCGTATCGGAACCCGCGATCGGACAACGGCACGCCCGAGCAGGGAACAAACCCCGCCCCTTCCCATAACCAGGCCTGCTGCGGCGCGGACTCCATGGGGCTCTAGGCCTTTGCCCGTTCCGCGCGGAAAGCGCCGAGCACAAAGAGGCCGGCGGCCACGCAGATACAGGCGTCGGCGACGTTGAAAGCGGGCCAGGGGTTGGCAAAACGCACATGCAAATCCACCAGGAGGAAATCCACGACATGCCCGTGGACAATCCGGTCGGTCACGTTGCCGAGGATCCCGCCCAGGAGCAGCCCGACGCCCCAGCGGCTGGGGGTGTCCTGGAAAACGCCCCGCAGATAACTCACCAGCAGGCCGAGGAACGCCACCGCCGACAGCGCGATGAAGGCGGCGTTCTGCCCCTTAAACATGCTGAACGCCGCCCCGGTGTTGGCCCAGTGGCAGAGGTAGAAATAATCGGGCACAACCGCCCGGAGCTCCCCGTTGAGCTCCATCGTCCGGACCACCCACCACTTGGTGGCTTGATCCAGCGCGTACGCGGGC
This sequence comes from Chthoniobacter flavus, assembly GCA_945860355.1. Lineage (GTDB taxonomy): Bacteria > Verrucomicrobiota > Verrucomicrobiia > Chthoniobacterales > Chthoniobacteraceae > CAIURC01. The sequence continues at coordinate 35,221 of CAMARB010000015.1, forward strand.
AGGGCCAGAGCGAGGAGAAGTTTCATGCGCAGAACCTCCCGCCCGTCGTCGGCAATCGGCGGAACGCCGCGGCGCGCCGTCTCATCCAAGCACCTCCGCGCAACGCTCGCAGAGCTCCGGATGCGCCGCGTGCCGCCCGACCGTGGGACGGAACCGCCAGCACCGCGAACATTTCTGGTGGGCTGTGCGAACGATCCGCGCCCGGGTTTCCGGCCCGGAAACGATGTTCAACTCGCTGAGGATGAAAAACTCCTCCAACTCGGCGGCCTTGCCCTGGAGCGCCGCCGCGCGCCCGGGATCCGCCAGCTCCAGCGTGACGGCGCCCTCGAGCGCGTTGCCGATGAGTTTGTCTTTGCGGGCCTGTTCGACCGCTTGGCCGATCACGCCCCGCAGCGCCAGCAACTCCTCCATGTGCGCCTCCAGCTCCGGGTCGCGCCAGGAGGCGTCCGCCTCGGGAAACACCTCCAGATGCACGGAACTGGTCTTGCCGAAATACTCCCAGGCTTCGTCCGCGGTGAACGCGAGGATCGGCGCGAGCAACCGGGTCAACGCGTCGAACACCTGCTGCATGACCCATTGGCTGGCACGGCGCCGCGGGGAATCCGCCGCGTCGCAATACATGCGGTCCTTGGTGATGTCCACGTAGAGGGCGCTGAGATCCACGGTGCAGAAGTTGTTGAGCGCCTGGAACACCTTCCGGAACTCGTATCCGGCGTAGGCGTCGCGGCACGCGGCGATGACCTCCTGGAGCCGGGACATGACCCAGCGATCCACGTCGGTGAGATCGGCCCGGACCACCGGCCCCGCCGCCGCGCCGTCCAGGTTGGCCAGAAGGATCCTGAGGATGTTGCGGAACTGCCGGTAAGCGTCGGTCAGAAGCGCGAAAGATTCCTCCGAGAACGGCACCTCGTGGGTGAACTCCACGCTGGCCGCCCACAGCCGCACAATGTCGGCCCCGTATTTGCCGACAAAATGCTCGGCGTTCATCGGTTTGACGTAGGTGCCCTGCTCGGACTTGGACACTTTCTTCCGCGTGTCTTTGTCCACCACAAACCCGTGCGTGATCACCTCCTTGTAGGGCGCGGCGCCGTTGAGCGCCACGGAGGTGATGAGCGAGGACTGGAACCAGCCCCGATGTTGGTCGGTGGCCTCCAAGTAGAGGTCAGCCGGCCACTGCAGCTCGGGATGTTTGCGCAGCACCGCCTCGTGCGACACCCCCGAGTCAATCCACACGTCGAGCGTGTCGTTGCGCCGAGTCACCCCCGCCGCCAACCCCACAGCCGCCGCCCACCACGCGTCGTCCCGCTCGAACCAGACGTTGGTCCCCTCTTTTTCCACAATGTCCGCCACCTTCCGCGCCAGGGCGCCGTCGAGAATCGGGGCGCCGTTCTCCTCGTAAAACACGGGCAAAGGCACCCCCCACGAACGCTGCCGCGAGATGCACCAGTCCGGACGCGACTCCACCGTTCCGTAGATGCGGTTGCGGCCCCAGTGCGGGATCCACTGCACCCCGTCAATCGCGCTCAGAGCCGCCTGCCGCACGGCTTCAATCCGGATAAAAAACTGTTCCACCGCGCGGAACACGATGGGCGTCTTCGAACGCCAGCAGTGCGGGTAGGAATGTTTGTAAATCTGTTCCCCGAGCAGCGTCCCGTTCTCCCGGAGGTGCTCGACGACTTCCTTGTTCGCATCGAACACGTATTTGCCCGACCACAGCGGCATGCCGGCCTCCTCGGTAAACCGGCCGTGTTCGTCCACGGGCGAAAGAATCGGCAACCCGTTTTGAACGCCCGCCAGGTAATCGTCCGCGCCGTGTCCCGGGGCGATATGCACCTGCCCGGTGCCACTCTCCATGGTGACAAACTCGGCGGTGATGATCCGCGCGGTCCGGTCCAGGAACGGATGCCGGGCCTCGTTTCCGGCCAACTGTTCCCCGGTCATCCCGCCCGAAACCCAATCCCCGGCGACCTCCGGCGCACCGCCCTCCATCGCCGCCGCCTCGTATCCGGCCGCCTCCAGAAAAGCCGGCACCAACGGTTCGGCGATCACAAACCACTGGGCCGCGCCCGGCGTCTCGTTGGCCACGGTTGGTTTCTTGCGAAACGCGCGGACCACATACCGCTGGCGGGGATGCACCGCGATCGCCACGTTGGCCGGCAGGGTCCAGGGGGTGGTGGTCCAGATCACCATACTCGCCAGCCCGCCCAACGGACCGTTGACGATCGGGAATTTGACGAAAATAGCGGGATCCACCCGGTCGGCATATTCGACCTCGGCCTCGGCGAGGGCGGTCTGCGCGCCGGTGCTCCAATAGACGGGTTTTTTGGACTGATAAACCAGCCCCAGGTCCGCGAACCGGGCAAACGCGCGGAGAATCTCCGCCTCGTAACCGGGGGCCAGGGTCAGATACGGGTTTTCCCACTCGCCCAGGACCCCGAGTCGCTTGAACTGGCCCCTCTGGATGTCGATGAATTTGCGGGCGTATTCCTCCGAGCGCCGACGCACCTCGGCCGGCGACAACCCGCGCGATTCCTTGACCACCTTGAACTCGATCGGCAACCCGTGGCAGTCCCAGCCGGGCACGAACGGGGCGCGGAACCCCGCCATGGATTTGGATTTCACCACCAGATCCTTGAGGATCTTGTTGAGGGCCGTGCCCATGTGCACGTCGCCGTTGGCGAAAGGAGGCCCGTCATGGAGCACAAAAGCCGGCGCGTCGGCCCGGGCGTCCTGGATCTTGCGGTAAAGACCCTCCGACTCCCAGCGCTTGAGGCGTTCGGGTTCCCTCTTCACCAAATCCGCTTTCATCGGGAACTCGGTTTTGGGCAGGTGCAAGGTGTCTTTGTAATTCTGGCTCATCGTCGCGGCGGGATTTGAGGAAAAGGCCGGGAAGCTAAGCCCTCGGCCGGAACCGGTCAATGACACGCACCGGAACCGTTTCGGCTTCAGAAAAAGATCCGTCAGATCCGTCAGATCCGCCCGATCCGCCCGATCCGCCCGATCCGCCCGATCCGCCCGATCCGCCCGATCCGCCCGATCCGCCCGATCCGCCCGATCCGCCCGATCCGCCCGATCCGCCCGATCCGCCCGA
>CAMARB010000016.1 GCA_945860355.1 Chthoniobacter flavus
AAGGCTTGATTGACGTGCTGCTCGGCCGCTCCGAGGACCGCGCCCGGTTCGATCCTCCGTCCAAAGTGCTCGAGGGCAACGGCTACAAAATCCTCGGCACGTTGACCGATCAATTCGACCGGGCACAGGGCAAGGCCAACGTGGAGGATGCCCTGGCCAAACATCCCGACCTCGGCTGTCTGGTCGGACTCTTCGCCTACAACCCGCCCCTGATTCTGGAGGCATTGGAACAGGCTCAAAAACTCGGCAAAATCCAGGTGGTCGCATTTGACGAGGACGACGCCACGCTCGACGCCGTGGAGAAGGGCACGGTGCACGGCACGGTGGTCCAGAACCCCTACCTCTACGGCTACAAATCGGTGGAAATCTTGAACGCCCTGATCGACGGAAAAAATGCGCCCGGCGCCGACGGCCAGTTCGTGGACGTGCCGGCCCGCAAGATCCGCAAAGCCGACGTGGCGGAGTTTCGCGCCGACCTCAAATCCAAGCTGCAAGCGGTCAAATAGACGCGCATGACCCCTCCGCTGCTGGAAGCCCGGCAACTCGTCAAATCGTTCCCCGGGGTGCGCGCCCTCAAAGGGGTCAACCTCACGCTCGACCCCGGCGAAGTGCTCGCTGTCATCGGCGAAAACGGCGCGGGAAAAAGCACGTTGATGAAGATCCTGGCCGGGGTGCAAACACCCGACAGCGGCCAGATTCTCATCGACGGCAAACCCTGCGTCATCGGCTCCGTCGAGGACGCCATGGCGCACGGCATCGCGCTCATCCATCAGGAGCTCAACCTCGCCCGGACACTCGACGTGGGTGCCAACATTTTCCTGGGACGCGAACCCAGCCGCTGGGGGTGGATGGACCAGGCGCGTATCGCCCGGGAATCCGCCCTCATTCTTGCCCGGGTCGGCTTGAACGTGCCGCCCTCCACGCCCCTGAGCGCATTAACCATCGGGCAGCAGCAACTCATTGAAATCGCCAAGGCGCTCTCGATCCGCGCCCGGGTTCTCATCATGGATGAACCCACATCGAGCCTTTCCGTTCATGAAACCGAGGCGCTCGTCCGGCTCATTCAAGAGCTGCGCTCCAGCGGGGTGAGCATCGTTTATATCTCCCACCGGCTGGGCGAGGTGGAAGCCGTGGCGGATCGCGTGGAGGTGCTGCGCGACGGCGAAAACGCCGGTGCCCTTCCCCGCCCGCAGATCCGGCGGGACGCCATGGTCAAACTCATGGTGGGCCGTGAACTCTCCCAGTTCTACCCGCACCAGCCGCATCCGCCCGGGGCCGTGGCGATGGAAGCCCGGGAGATCCGCACCGCCCTTTACCCCAAGCAATCGGTAAGCTTCAGCGTGCGGGCCGGGGAGATTGTGGGGTTGGCGGGGTTGGTGGGCGCGGGGCGCACGGAACTGTTGGAGGCGATTTTCGGAGTCGTCCCGGCGCTCTCCGGCGCCATTGAACTCGGCGACTTGACGCTGAGACCCCGGTCGCCCGTGGAATCCATCGCCGCGGGCGTGGCCCTGGTGCCGGAGGACAGAAAACACCACGGTCTAGCCTTGGAGATGGGAGTGCGCGAGAACCTCAGCCTGGCCAACCTCCACCGGGATCAGCGGTTCGGATTCCGCGACGGCCCCCGCGAGAACGCGCTCTGCGATTCGATGATCGCGGCGCTGCGTATTAAAACGCCCGGCCCTTCCCAGCCCGTCCAGTTTCTTTCCGGAGGCAACCAGCAGAAGGTGGTCATCGGCAAATGGCTGGCCACGGATCCCCGCGTGCTTTTGCTCGATGAACCCACCCGCGGCATCGACATCGGCGCGAAGCAGGAAATTTACCGGCTCATGGAAGAACTCGCCGGCCGGGGCGTGGCGATTGTTTTCGCATCGAGCGAAATGGAAGAAATCCTGGGCATGTCGGACCGGGTCCTGGTGATGCATGAAGGCCGGATCACCGGCGAATTACCCCGGCAACACCTCAGCGAAGAAAGCATCATGGGGCTGGCCACAGGCGGCAGCTCCGCCCCCCTCTCATCCCAATGAAAAAGCTCCTTGGCATTCTCGGACTGCTCGTGGCGGTCTGCGTCATCACCGCGCTGGCAAGCGATAGTTTCCTGAGCGCCTACAACCTCGAGAACCTGGTGCGCCGGTCCGCTCTCTTCGGCATTCTGGGCATCGGCGTGGCATTTGTGATCATCACCGGAGGCATCGACCTGTCCATCGGCTCGGTGGTGTGCCTGGTCGGCTGCGGCCTTCCCTGGCTGCTCACGGTCCAACACTGGCCCCTGCCGCTGGCGCTCCTAGCCGCAACCGCCACCTCGCTCGCCATCGGCTTGGGGCACGGCCTGCTGATCACCAAACTGCGGATCCAACCCTTTATCGTCACGCTTTGCGGCCTGCTCCTCTACCGGGGCATCGCCCGCGGCTTTACCCAGGATCAAACCGTCGGGTTCGGCTCAGGATTCAAAACCCTGCGGGGACTGGCCACGGGAAAAGTCGCGTTTCTCCCGGGGTTCGACCTGCCCGTCCCCGTGCTGGTTTTGGCGGCGACGGCGCTCCTCGCGGCGTTGTTTCTTAACCGCACCATCTACGGACGCTACCTCCTGGCGTTGGGCAGCAACCCCCAGGCCGCCGCGTACAGCGGGATCAAAACCCAGAGGATGACCGTGCTCGCCTACGTGATCAGCTCGGGTCTGGCGGGACTCGGCGGGATGCTTTTTGTGCTCGATATCAACTCCGCGCAGCCGGTTGATTTCGGCAACTTCTATGAGCTCTACGCCATCGCCGCCGCCGTGCTCGGCGGTTGCAGCTTGCGCGGCGGCGAGGGCTCCATCCTCGGCGTGCTCATCGGCGCCACCCTCATGCAGGTGCTCCGCAACACCATCACCTTGGTCACCACCCATAACAACGTGGAGTTCGCCATCATCGGCGCGGTGATCCTCCTGGGGGTCGTCGCCGACGAACTCACCCGCCGCTTCGCCGCACGACGCCGGGCCGCAAAGGCGCTCCAGAAATCGCCGTCGCCGTGATTCCCTAGCGGAACGCCGCCGCCGCAAAACCACAGGAAATCGACGCAAGAGCTCAATGACAGCGGAGCCCGTCGTCGGGCAACTTTGAACCCGAAAGCGGAAGTTCCAGCGGAATAACTGAATGGGCAAAAGTGCAAATCCTTTGGGTTCGGCAATTTTGAGAAATCCCTCCGCGTTCCCCGCGGCTCCGCGTGCAAATAATCTTTCTCTGAAACTTCGGAGTTCGGGTTGAAGGCCCTTCGGGGTCGGATTGCCCGTCCCCACACCCACCGGCTCGCCATGATCGCCCCCTCCCTTCGCCCTCTCGAAAACCGCGTCGCCCTGGTCACCGGCAGCACCACGGGGCTCGGCAAAGAAATGGCGCTGGCTCTGGGTCGAGCCGGGGCGAAAGTCGCCATCAACTACCAGAACAACGCCGAGCGGGCACAGAAAGCCTTCGCCGAGATCCGGGCCGAGGGGATTGATGCGGCGCTGATCCGGGGCGACGTGACGCACGAAAGCGACGTGCCGCGGATGGTGGCGGAGATCGGCGCACAACTCGGTCCGGTGGACATCCTCGTGCTCAACGCCACGGCCGATCAGCCGCAAAAACAAATCGAGGACTACGACTGGGCGTTCTACCAGCAGATGCTCGATTTCTTTGTCAAAAGCCCGTTCCTGCTCTCCAAGGCCTGTGTCCCCCACATGAAAACGCAACGCTGGGGACGGATCATCAACATCGGCTCGGAGGTTTTCACCAAGGGCGTGGCGCCGTTCACGGCCTACGTGGCGGCCAAAGGCGGCCAGAACGGGTTCAACCGCAGCTTGGCGACGGAGGTCGCGCCCTGGGGAATCACCGTCAACATGATCTCGCCGGGCTGGATCCCGGTGGAGCGACACGAGCAGGACCCAGCGGAGATCAAAGAGAACTACCGGAAACTCATCCCGCTCGGCCGCTGGGGCGTGCCTGAGGACGTGGCGGGCGCCGTGGTGTTTCTGGCCAGTCAGGCCGCCTCATTCATCACCGGGCAAAACCTCCATATCAACGGCGGCACCACCGTGCACTGAGCGCCCGTCGTCGCGGGTTGAACCCCTGCGTCCCGAACTGTGCGGCGGGTCAGCGGCGCAGCTTTCCGCTGGCGGTCAGCGGCAGGCTCTCCACGAAGGCGAACTCCACGGGCACCTTGTAACGGGCCAAACGCTCCCGGCATCGGAGGGCGATGTCAGCGACGCTCGGCGGACACCGCGGGTCCACGGGCACCAGCTGCGCCACCGGCACGGCGCCCACCTTGGGATGAGGCCGGCCCAACACCCGGGCCTGCGCGACGCCGGGCACCTCCCCAAGCACCGCCTCGACCTCCTCGGGAAAACATTTGAGCCCCGCCACGTTGATCACCGAGTGCGCCCGCCCGTCGATAAACACGTCCCCCTCCGCATCGACCCGGCCCAAGTCCCCCGTCGCGAACCATCCCTCCGGGCAAATCTCCGCCGCCGTGCGCCAGGGGCTCAGGTAAGCATCCAGCATCCCGGGTCCGCGCAGATGGAGTTCCCCCTCGCGCAACCGCACCGCGTATCCCGGCAAAGCCCGGCCAACCGAACCCGGTTTCTCGCGCGCCGCCCGCAGATTGAGAAGAGGCAGCCCGACCTCGATCACCCCCAGCCCCTGGGAGAGAGGCACCCCGAACCGGTTGTCGAATCCTTGGGCGGTTGCCGAGGGAAGGGCGGCGGCGGTTGAAACCGCCAGGCGCAAACCCGGCCAGGGCCGCCCCGAGGCTTCGGCGGCAAGCAGCGCGTGATGGAACGGCGCCCCGTAGAGCACCGTGCCCCCGTGCGCCCGCGCCGACCCCAGGACATCCTCCGCCAGATGGGAGCGGACCAGCACGGTGCATGCGCCTTTTGCCAGATAAAGCATCAGCGACACGGCGAAATGATGCGCCATCGGCAAAACCCACACCACCCGGTCTTCCGGCGTGATGGACAGCCCCCCGTTGGCCGCCTCGATGCGTTCCCGAAGCCGCTCATGGGAAAGCACGATCCCTTTGCTCCGCCCGGTGGTGCCGGAGCTGAACCGGATAAAGGCCGGATTGAGTCGTGCCAGAGCGTCCTCCGGAAAACCCAGGTCACCGCTCAACGGCGCCTCTTGCACGTTCCCCGCGGCGTCCACCACCGCCCCAAGCCCCGTTTCGCGGATGAGCCGGGCGCGTTCCGGGGGCGCAAGCTCGCTGGCGATCGGCACCAGACATTTGCCGGCGCGCACGATCCCCAGCGCATAGATCACGTGTTCGATTCCATTGGGGCAATCCAGCCCCACCCGGGCCGCTCGCGTTTGCGCCACCCGGACCGCCATTTTTTCCGCGCGCTCGATCAAGTCGCCGTAGCTCAGCGCCGCTCCGTCCGCGATCAGGGCCTGCGCAGACCGGCGGGCGCCGCGAAAGATCTCCTCCACCAGGTTCATAGGCGAGCGTCGGCCGAGCCCGACAAAACCGCGACTGTTCCAAATCCCGCGTCCTCACGGATTCGCCCTCCGAACCGCCCGGCAAGCAGCGCCCGCTGCTCGCAGACCTGCGCCGCATCGACGCGCCCCTCCCTCGCCATCAACGCGGCGGCGATGCCCGCCGCCTCGCCGGTCGCCAGGCAGGTCCCAATCACACGAATGGACGCCTGCGCCTCGTGACTGCACGCGATGCAACGCCCCGCCGCGAAGAGGTTTGCATGATCGCGCGCCTGCAGGGAACGCAGCGGCACCTGACAGGGCCGCCCGTCCTTGGGATACCGCAACCGCGGGCCCCGGTTGGTTTCCCGCAGTTCCATCGGCCAGGCCGCCACCGCCACCGCATCGGCAAACTCCGCGCCGGCCTCCAAATCCGCCGTTTCGAGCCGGTAACGGCCCACCATCCGGCGGCTCTCCCGAATGCCCACGCGCGAGGGAAAAGCGCTGATCGAGGTGGTCTCGAAGCCGGGAATCTCGCGGCGAAGGAATGCGACGAGCGCGGAGGCGAGTTGGCGACCATGTGTTTCAAGGCCGGTCAAACACTGCGCATCGAGCGGATCATAACCCGGCGCATCCAGGTCGATCGTGACAAACGCGCCCCCACCCCGGCCACTGGCGCGGAAAACCGCGCCCAAAGCTTGCTCGGGCAGTGTGCCCGCCTGCACCGCGGAAGCGATCCGACGCACGATCCGCAACCGGCCTTCCTCCTGGAGGACGCCCTGCGACACGTCCTGCAGGGCAAAAATGAAGGCCGGGCGCTGAAGCCGTTCCGAGGCCGCCTGTTCCCAAGCCGCTCCTCCCAAGCTCACCGCCAGCGCGTCGCCGCTGGCATCCACCACCGTCCGCGCGGCGACCGTTTCCCGGCGGCCCCGGCTGAAAATCTCAACCATGCGAAACCCGGCATCGACTCCGATGACTTCACTGTGAAAACGCACCGACAGAAGGGGAGTTTCCGCCACAAAACGGTCCGCCACCCGGGCGATGTCGGTGGGATGCTGCAGCAGGACGTCCACCCGCCCCATCCGCGAGGCGGCACTCTCCGGAGTCCCTTCCCCGGCGGACTCAACCAGACGCCGGGAAAACTCGGCCGCAAACCCCTCGTTTGCCAGCGTCGCGACCGGCACCCCCGTGAACTCCGGCAGCAGGAAAAGCCCGCAAATCGAATGCACCAGAGCGGCGGACGCCGTCCCCCCCAGGGAGGAGCCCCGTTCCACCAGAAGCGTACGCGCACCGGTCCGGGCAGCGTTAACCGCTGCCGCCAAACCGGCGCATCCACCGCCAACCACCACAACATCAAACTCGCTCATGAGAAGGAACCCGCGCGGCATTTTTGGCGGCAGCTTTCCGGCCAATCCAGCGCAAAACACGGGGTCCGCCCCCTGTCGCCCCCCGCGCCTTGGTGGATGCGCGCCATGGTTCGCGGGAATTCGGGCGCTGGTCCGAAATCTGCATAAAAAGTCACCCGCCACCCCTCGTTGTCCCCCTTCTCAAACCCGTCCCCCCCCCGCTGATGCAGCGCGATCTGAGCATTCAAGCTCTCCAATCCGGCGAACGCTGGGACGTCCTCATCGTGGGAGGCGGCGCGACCGGCCTGGGCGCGGCCGTGGACAGCGCCGCGCGCGGCTATCGCACGGCGCTCGTGGAGCAGGGCGACTTCGCCCATGCGACCTCCAGCCGCAGCACCAAACTCATCCATGGAGGAGTCCGTTACCTGCGCCAGGGAAACATCTCCCTGGTCCGTGAAGCCCTGCTCGAACGCGCCCGGTTGCTGCGCAACGCACCGGGCCTGGTCAACACGCTGCCCTTTGTGATCCCCGCCTACGCCCGATGGGAGCCCCTCTATTACGGGCTCGGATTGAAGGTGTATGACGCACTCGCCGGGCGGCACGGCATCGGCGGTTCCCGCCGGCTCTCCCGGGACGAAACCCTTGAGACGCTGCCGGGCGCCGCTCCCGAGGGCCTCTGCGGCGGCGTGTTGTATCACGACGCGCAGTTCGACGACGCCCGGCTCGCCATCGCGTTGATGCGCAAACTCATCGCGCTGGGCGGTGCGCCCCTCAACTACGCCCGGGTGATCCGGCTCGAAAAAGCCAACAACAGCGTCACCGGCGTCCGGCTCCGGGACGAGGAATCCGGGCACGAATGGGTGGTGAACAGCAGGGTGGTGGTGAACGCCACTGGCGTCCTCGCCGATGACCTCCGGGTTGAGGACGATCGCCGACGGCCCCGGCTCCTGGCTCCCAGCCAAGGGGCGCACGTGGTGTTGGACCGCGATTTCCTGCCGGGTTCCCACGCGTTGATGATCCCGCGCACGGCGGACGGGCGGGTGCTCTTCGCCATCCCCTGGCAGGGCCGCACCCTGCTGGGAACGACGGACACGCCCATGCCACGCCCGCCGCGGACCCCAAAGCCGTTGCCGGAGGAGATCGCCTTTTTGCTCGATCACGCGCGCCGCTACCTGCGCCGCGCGCCGGAACCCGGCGATGTGCTCAGCGCATTTGCGGGGCTGCGGCCGCTGATCCAGCGGGCGCCGGGGAATTCCACCGCGTCGTTATCCCGGGATCATTTCCTTGAAATCTCGCGCAGCGGTCTTGTGACCATCACGGGGGGGAAATGGACCACGTACCGCAAAATGGCCGAGGACAGCATCAACGCGGCGGCGCGTGTGGGCGAGCTGCCGGAACGTCCGTGCGCCACCGCGACGCTGCCCATTGAGGGGCAAGCCGCCGCCCAGTCTCTCCCCGGCGAGGAGGAAGTGCGGCGGGCGGTGACGGAAGAAATGGCGCGGACCGTGGAGGACGTGCTTTCCCGGCGGAGTCGCGCGCTGCTGCTGGATGCCAGGGCCAGCGCGGCTTACGCGCCGCAGGTGGCCCGGTGGATGGCGGAGATTCTGGGCAAAGATCCGCGTTGGTCCGAGCAACAGGCGGGCGGGTTCCAGACGCTCAGCGCCGACTACCTTCCAATATCCTGAGCCCGAGTCCGGCGTCGGCTTTTTAAAACCCGCCGCTGATCTGCCATTCCTCGAGAAGCTGGGGCGGAATCTCCGAGAGAAACCGCGAGGGCCGCTGCAACATCTCACCGTAGCCGGCGTTGAGCCGGAGATGGGGATAAGTGAGATAGAGCTCGTCCCGGGCCCGGGTCACGGCCACGTAAAACAAGCGGCGCTCCTCCTCGATGGCCTCCTCGCTTTCCAGCGAGCGCGACGAGGGGAACATGCCCTCGTTCATCCAGATGACGAACACCGCGCGCCATTCGAGGCCTTTGGCTTGGTGCACACTCGAGAGGGTCAGCATCTCCGTGTCCTCGTCGGCGGCGCTCACCTCGGAGTCCAGGCTGGTCAACAGCGCCAGCTGATCCAGGAACTCCCCCGCGTTCTGGTACTGACGGGCGAAATTGGCCAGCGTGTTGAGATCCTCCCGGCGCTGATCGTAGTTGGAGAACTCGGACTTTGCGTAGTCGTCATACACCGCCTCGATCACGCTGGAGATCATCTCGCTCGGGAGGCTGGGCTTCCCGCCGGGCGCGATCTCGTCGAGGGTGTGGGCGAGTTGTTCCCAGGCTTTGCGGGTTTTTGCGGGCACCTTGAGCGGCATCAGCAGCGCGCCAAACGGCACGCCCGCAGCCTCGTCGGAAACCACGACGGGCTCCGGCGCCGCATCCAAAGACGGCTCCCCAGGCACAGTCGCCTGCCGGGCCGACTCAAGGGATCGCGACACCTCGCTCCAAATCTGCTCGGCCGAACGCGCCCCGATCCCCGGCAGCAACCGCACCATGCGCTTGAAGGCGACCTCATCGCGCGGGTTGACCACGTATTTGAGGAAGGCCGCGACATCCTTGACGTGCGCCTGCTCAAAGAACCGCAGCCCGCTGGTGATTTGAAACGGGATCCCGTGCCGGGTGAGCTCCATCTGGAGCTCCATGGAGTGGTAATGCGCCCGGTAAAGCACGGCGATCTCGTTGAGTTCGATGCCTTCCTCCCGCAAATCGAGCACCCGTTGGGCGACAAAAGCCGCCTGCTGGTTGGAATCCCCCAGCGGGATGAGTCCCGGCTTCACCGGGGCCTCCTCGCGGACGGCCACGAGCTGCTTTTTAAACTGCCGCTCGTTGGCGGCGATCGCCGCGTTGGCCACGTTGAGGATGTCCGGGACGCTGCGGTAATTGGTCTCGATCTTGTAAACCGTGGCGTTCGCGTAGCGCTTGGGGAAATCGAGGATGTTTTTGAAGTTCGCCCCGCGCCAGGAGTAGATGCTCTGGGCGTCGTCGCCCACCACCATCACGTTGCGATGGTAGGCCCCGAGGATCTCGATGAAATCCGCCTGCAAGGGGTTGGTGTCCTGGTATTCATCGACGAGGATGAACTGGAATTGGCGCTGGTAGGCCTCCGCCACCGCCGGGTGCGCTTGCAAAAGCCGTAGCGGTTTCTCAAGCAGATCATCGAAGTCCACCGAGTTGGCCTCCCGCTTTTTCTTCTCATACCGTTTCTGCGCGTCCTCGATGAGCTCGCTGAACTCCAGGAAATGCGGGTATTTCTCCGACAGCACGGTCTCGATGCTGCGACCCGTGTTGAGCGAGTAACTGAGCACATCGGCGAGCACTTCGCCCTTGGGAAAACGCTTGTCTTTCGGGGCTCCCCCCAGGCCGGCCAAGACCGAATCCAGGAGGTCTTTCTGGTCCTCCCGATCCATGATCGAAAAGCCGGGAGCAAATCCCAGCAGCTCGGGGTGCCGACGCAGGATCCGGTTGCCGACGGAATGAAAGGTGCCGCCCCAAAGCCCGGTGATGTCGTTGGGCAGGAGATTGGCCACCCGGTCGAGCATTTCCCGGGCGGCTTTGTTGGTGAATGTGAGGAGGAGAATGTTCTGAGGCAGCACCCCGTTCTGGATCAGGTAAGCCACGCGATACGTCAGGGTCCGCGTCTTTCCGCTGCCCGCGCCGGCAATCACCAGGGCCGGACCGGGCGGGGCCGTGACAGCCGCGCATTGCTGAGGGTTGAGCTCGGCGGCAAAATCGATCCCCGCGCCCACCGGGGCGGCATGACGGTTGAGTGTGTATTGGCGGGCCATCGGCTAATTGCGGCTATCGCGGGGCTCCTTGCAAACCTCCAAAACTCCCGCGCTCAAACAAGCGGCCCGCGCTCTGGAGGCGTTTGTTCAAAGCGGTTTGATCTGAATCCGCCGCAGGGCCGCCCGGGTGCGGAACGTGGCGATTCCCAACGGCTGCGACAACTCGATTTCCCCGCGGCGCATGCTGATTTTTTTCCCGCCAATCTCCGCGTCCACCACCGGGTCGCCGTCGATCCAGGCCTGGATTTTTTTGGACGTCACGCGGAGCCGGATTTGGTACCAGCGCCCGGAATCGAATTTGCGGTGCGAGGTCGTCGCGTTCTCCGAGGCGTCCAACCCGTCGATGCAGGAAATGCCGACGAGTCCGCCGCCCCAGCCGCCCACAACGAGCGTGCAGTGGTTCTCACCGACCGGCACCGTTAACCCGCAAAAGAAGTCGCCGCCCTCCAGGCGCTTGGCGTCGAGCTCCACCTCGTAGTCGCCCTTCGGAAGCTCCCCCCGATAAGTCACCCCGGTTAGATCATTGCCCGCGCCCAAGACAATCGCCCCGTCCTCGAGCTCAACCTCCCCGCGCCCGCCAAAATCCGAGGAAACCCAACCCTCCAAGGAGCTCCCGTCGAAGAGAATTTTCGGGGCCGCAGGGGGCGCTCCATCTGGAGCCGATGGAGCCGAAAAACACTGAAAAGAAACGACTCCACCGAGCAGGCAAAAGCCCACAAGGCCCAGAAATTTTCTGCGGAAGGAAACGATCACGCGGGCATTCTGCTTCAAGCCGAGCGCGTGGCAATGGCGAAGAATGGAGCCAAAGATTTTCCATTCCGCACGGTTGTCTTATCTCACGCCGACTGCGACGACCGCTTTTCTCGTCTCATCCCGAACGGCCCCGTTGACATCCCTTCAAGCCAAAGACAACACTCCGCGCTCTCACGAATGAAAGTTTCCCATTCCCTTCCCGTCGCCGCGCTCACACTGATCGGAGCCGCCCAGGTCCTCGCAGTGGATTTCGAAAAGGAGATCAAACCCATCCTCGAAAACTCGTGCGTGCGGTGCCACAACCCGAAGGGCACGGACTACGAGAAGGGCGACACGGACGTGGATCTCTCGACCAAGGAGGCGGCTTTCGAGGTGAAATCCACCATCGTTCCGGGCGACGCGTCCAAGAGCAAACTCTACACGACCACGGTGCTTGGCGATGACGCCAAGAAACTCATGCCGCCCCGCAACAAGGTCACCAACGCGCTGGAGCGGATCTCGGCGGCCGAAGCTGAACTGCTCAAAACGTGGATCAACGAAGGCGCCGCGTGGCCCGACGGCATCACTTTGGTTGCGAGGAAAAAAGAAGTGGCGGGCAAGAGAGGCGAGGCGGAGGCGGCCCTGGTTGCAAGCATCCACGAGCGCATCCAAGCCGCCCCCCGGGTCTCCGATGAAAAAGCCATGCAGGCTTACAAGGGGTCCATCACCGGCACCGACGCCACCTACGAAATGCTGCCGATCCCCGGGGGGAAGTTTAAGCTGGGCAGCCCGGAAACCGAGCCCGGCCGCAAACCCGACGAAGGCCCCGTGCGCGAGGTGCAGATCGAGCCCTTCTGGATGGGAAAATACGAGGTGACGTGGAACGAGTACGATCTCTTCATGTATCCCAACGAGGAGAAAAAAGTGCGGGCGGCTAAGCAGGTCGCCGAATCCCTCAACACTCTCACGGACGGCGTGACGCGCCCCACGCAGCCCTACGTGGAAATGAGTTTCGGCATGGGCAAAGACGGCTTCCCTGCCATCTCGATGACCCAACACGGGGCGAACAAGTTTTGCCAGTGGCTCAGCGCCAAGACCGGCCATTTCTACCGGCTGCCGACCGAGGCGGAGTGGGAATACGCATGCCGCGCCGGCACTCAAAGCGCGTACTACTGGGGGGACGACCCGAAGCAAATGGGCGAATACTGCTGGTGGGGCAAGAATGCGGACTTCAAGTACCAGAAAGTCGGCAAGAAAAAGCCCAACCCCTGGGGCCTCCATGACATGCTCGGAAACGTGATGGAATGGTGCCTCGACCAATACGATCCCGGCTTTTACGCAAACGCGCCCGCGCTGAACCCGTGGAATAAAGCCACCAAACCCTATCCGCACGTCGCCCGGGGCGGTTCGTGGGACGACGAGGATCCTCACGCCCTGCGCGCCTCGGCTCGGCGTGCGTCCAATGCCAACTGGAAAATTCAGGACCCGCAGCTGCCCAAAAGCATCTGGTATCACACCGACGCCCAGTTCCTCGGGTTCCGCGTCGTGCGCCCGCTCAAGACGCCCAGCGCGGCCGAGATGCAGGCGTATTGGAACAGCGGGGTCGAGAAGGACAACCCGGAGCTGAGCAAAGCCGAGTAGCGCGCGACTCCTAAGCATTTCCGCTCTGGCCGGTTTAAGGTCGGCAAGACGGAGGACACCCGAAGAAGGCCCCTTCCGCAGCAGAGAATCACCATCATGAACAACCCCTCCACAATCCTCACCCCGCTCAACCGGCGCAACTTCCTCAAACGCGGCTCCGCCGCGGTGGCGGGAGGCGCTCTGCTGGGCGCCCTTGCCCCGGAACGTTTCGCCCACGGCGCGTCCGGCAACGACCCGCTCAAAGTCGCGCTTATCGGCTGCGGCGGACGCGGCTCAGGCGCGGCCAATCAAGCGCTCAACACCTACAACCAGGGGCCCTTGAAACTCGTGGCAATGGCCGACGTGCACGAGGACCGGCTCACCGAGTCCCTCAACAACCTGAAGAAAACCCACGCAGACCGCGTGGACGTTCCGCCGGAAAGACAGTTCGTGGGGTTTGATGGCTACAAAAAAGCGCTCGCCGAGTGCGATGTGGCGATCCTTGCGACGCCTCCGGGGTTCCGGCCGATGCAGTTCGAGGAAGCTATCGCCCAGGGGAAACACGTGTTCATGGAGAAACCCGTCGCGGCCGACGCCGCGGGGGTTCGCAAAGTCTTGGCCGCCGCGGAGGAAGCCAAAAGGAAGAACCTCAAGGTGGGCGTGGGCCTGCAGCGCCACCATCACCTCGGCTACCAGGAAACCATCAAACGCCTCCACGACGGCGCGATCGGGGACATCGTCTCGGCGCGTTGCTACTGGAACGGCAGCCGGCCTTGGCAGAAGAGACGGGCGGATCTGGAGAAAATCTACGGCCGGCCCCTCACCGAAATGGAGTATCAGCTCCGCAACTGGTACTACTTCACATGGATCTGCGGCGACCACATCGCCGAGCAGCACATCCACAATCTGGACGTGATCAACTGGGCCAAAAACGCCCTCCCCGTCAAAGCCCGGGCCATGGGTGGCCGGGAGATCACAAACAGCCCGGACGACGGCGAGATCTACGACCATTTCGCCTGCGAGTTCGAGTATGAGGACGGCGCCGTGTGCTTCAGCTACTGCCGCCAACAGCCCGGATGCTGGAACAGCGTGAGTGAACACGTGGTGGGAACCAAGGGGCGCTCCGAAGTCTCCGGCCAGAAAATCTTCGGTGACAACCAGTGGCGTTACAATGCCGAAGGCGCCAAGGACCCCTACCAACAGGAACACGACGCCCTCTTTGACGCGATCCGCAACAACAAGGAGTTCAACGAGGCCTTCTACGGCGCCAACAGCACGATGATGGCCGTTTTGGGCCGGATGGCCGCTTATTCCGGCACGGAAATCACCTGGGAAGCCGCGCTCAACTCCAAGATCGAGCTCATGCCCAAAAACCTGGCATGGGATGCCGAAGCCCCGGTGAAACCCGGCGCGGATGGATTCTACGCCCGGGCGATCCCCGGCAAGACGGTTGTCCTCTAAGGCGCCGCCAACCCACAGCGATCTCAACGCCCCGCCTCCTTTTCAAGGGAAGCGGGGCGTTTTCTTTTTTCAGCCCGCCCCCTCACCCCGCAACAGGCGCTCGTTTATGGGCAAAAAAAAGGGGGGAGACCGCCAGGAATCCGGCAGCCTCCCCCGCTTCGGGAGAATTTACTTCAGTTCAGCGAGCTTGGCCTGGATCGCCTCGAAATTGGGCAGTTCCAAGGGAGTCGGCGTCTGTTCGCTGTATTGAACGACCCCGTTTTTATCGATGACAAACGCCGCGCGCCCGGAAGCGGCGCCCAGCCCGGCGAGATCCGCGATCAAGACGTCATAGGCTTGCGCGGTGGTCTTGTTGAGGTCGCTGGCGAGCGGCACCGTGATTTTCTCCTTCTGCGCCCAGGCTTCCTGCGCGAAAGGGCTGTCCACGCTCACGCCGAGCACGGAGGCGTCGAGCTGGAGGTAGGTGCTCAGGCCGCCGGTCAGATCGCAGAACTCCCGGGTGCAGACCCCGGTGAACGCGAGGGGGAAAAACAGGAGCACGGTGTTCTTTTTGCCAAAGTTGTCGCTGAGTTTGATGTCAACGAGACCTTCAGCGGTTTTGGATTTGAGAGTGAAATCGGGAGCTTTGGAGCCGATGGGAAGAGGCATGTGAGGATCGATGTGTAGGGTTGATGAGACTGGAGGCGCCCGTCTTAATGGCCCTTTCCCGGGCCGACAATCCCCAATGCTTTCACCTACCCGTCTATGAACACCGCCTGGTGGGTTCTCACCGCTTTTTTAATGGTTCTCGGCGTGCTCGGCACCGTGCTGCCGCTCCTGCCCGGCACCACCATCATCCTGGCCGCCGCCGTTCTCCACCGAGTCATTCTCGGCGCGGAAAAAAGCGTGGGCTACTGGACGCTGGGCGCGCTCCTCACCCTGACGCTCCTGAGCTACGCGATCGAACTCCTGAGCGGCGCCCTCGGTGCGAAATGGTTCGGCGCCACCCGCTGGGGCGCCCTGGGGGGGATTCTCGGAACCGTCGCCGGGCTCTTTTTCGGGCTGCCCGGCCTTGTCCTGGGCCCGCTGCTGGGAGTGCTCCTCGGCGAATTACTCGGCGGCAAAGGACTGCTCCCAGCCGGAAAATCCACCTGGGGCACGTTCCTGGGGACCACGGCGGGCATGATCGGCAAATTGGCCGTGGCGGTGGTGATGGTCGCTTGGTTCTGGATCGCTGTGTTTCTGCGGTAATGCCCCCCCGGGAACGGCACCGCACCGGCGGAGCCATAAGCACGGCTGAAACAAGGACGAAGCGCTACGCCTCCCGGGGATTCACACGGCGGTGGCCCGGATTTTTTCCGCGCGTCTTTCCGGCGCACACCTGTTATCCCCCGGGAAATGTCGTCCCTCTGGCAGAGCCCTCTTGTCGTCGCCCACACCCAATGCCTCGTGCGCAGCTACCGTTATTTCACGGGGAAAGATCTCCTCCCCGGAATCCCTGATCCCGACGAGTTGGCCCTGGCGGTTTACCATGCCCCGTTTGTGTTGGTGTCCCACGGCACGGAATCCGACCCGGTTTTAAACTACGGGAACGCGGCGGCGCAGGCGCTTTGGGAGATGAGCTGGGAGAAACTCACCCAGACCCCCTCCCGATTCACGGCAGAAGCGCCCAACCGCGAGGAACGGGCCAGGCTCCTGGCGCAAGTGTCCGCCCACGGGTTCATTGAAAACTACGCGGGAATCCGGATCTCGAGCAAGGGCCGCCGGTTCCGCATCCAGCAGGCCGTCGTCTGGAACCTGATCGCCGAAAACGGCCGACTCTGCGGACAAGCCGCCACCTTTGACCGCTGGGAATATCTGGAACCCCAAGCCGCCCCCTTGGATTAACACAAGCCCGCCTTTTCAATTGGACTCCGCTCGCGCTCTCCAACAGCCCAACCGCCCCGGTCTTGCGCCCAACACGCGATCCCTGGGCATCGGATCGATCGACCGGTTTTTGCTCGATCCCCGGCCCCGGCCCGAGCTCAAAGGTTTTCGCCGATGGCTCCTGGAGTTCCTCTATTTCGGGCTCAAAGAAGCGCGGGCCTGCCTTTTCGTCGGCCTCTTTTTCGCCGCTGTTTTTCTCACTCCGCGCCAGGGGGTTCTCGGGGTTCCACGCTACGATGTCCTGCTGATCCTCGCTCTGGGCATCCAGACGTGGATGGTTTGGGCCAAACTCGAAACGCGCGACGAACTCAAAGCCATCTGCGTTTTTCACGCCGTCGGGTTCGCGCTGGAGGCATTCAAGACCTCGGCCCACATCCAGTCCTGGGCCTATCCCGACTTCGCCTACTCCAAACTGCTGGGGGTGCCTTTGTTCTCCGGTTTTATGTACGCCGCCGTTGGCAGCTACATGATCCAAGCCTGGCGCCTGCTCGACCTGCGCGTGGCCCATCACCCGCCCTATCCTCTGGCCTCCGCGGTCGCCCTCGCCATTTACGGCAATTTTTTCACCCACCACGCCTGGGGCGATTTCCGGTGGTATATCGCCGCCTGCACCCTGGGCCTCTACGCCAGGACCACCGTCGTCTTTCGCCCCATGGATCGGGACCGCAAAATGCCGCTGATCGCGTCCTTCATCCTGATCGGGTTCTTCATTTGGCTGGCTGAAAACCTCGGCACGTTTTTTGGGGTCTGGCGGTATCCCGACCAACTCGGCGCATGGTCGGTCGTCCATCTGGGCAAATGGAGCTCATGGTCTCTGCTGGTGATCCTCACCTTCACCCTGGTGGCCCAACTCAAAGACATCCGAAGCCGGATCCACGTTCCCGCCTGAGGGCCCGGATCTCCCGGCGCTCGACTGATGGACGGCGTCCACGGGCCTCGACACCTACGGGGCCAGCGCGCCCCGAGCACCGGAGGACTGGCCTCCCATCCACTCTTCAAACCGTGCCTCCAACCTCTTGGAATCGCGCAAGAAAAGATCCATGGATTTGCCGTTGTACCGGACGGAAAACCGCGACGCCAACTGCTGACCCTGGACCTTCGCGAGGAAGGCCCGGACTTTGTCGTAGCCCATCTCCACGCCGTATCCGGGAGACGGCTGGTAATCGAACCGGGTCGCCCCCGCGATATTCAGCTCGATGCGCCCCCCGTTGCGCAGGATCTCAAGCATATCGGCCTCAGAGAACCGGTTTGAACTGATCTTCAAGGTCACCGGGTTTTCCCGGCTCAGAGCCTCCTGGGCTAGGCGAGCCCAAGCGTTTCCCAATTCCGTGCGCGTCCGCTCGGTCTCCCGGTCGTTATCGAGGTAGTTGTAGTCGTATCCCTCGATGCGCACCGCAGGTTCGCCCTCCTGCCGGGGCGCCGCAGGCAGCCCCGAGACAATCGGCTCATACACCACCACCCGCAAACCCGCCTCCAGGAGATCCTTAAAATGCCCGGCGTGCATGGGTTCCTCCCGTTTCTGCGGGGGATCCACGGTTTTATCCCAGGTGTGCACCGTGGAACTCACCCAATCGACGCCGCCCCGGATCTTGCGGGTTTTAAACGCCCTTCCGATGGCCTTCCATGCGTCTATCGAAAGACGGTTGTTATTGGAGTGCAGCACCACACCGCTCCCCAGCTTCCCCAACCGCACCAACTGGTCGATCTCCATCCGCTCAATCGCGGGGGCGTCCACCTCCAGCACATCGAGAAAATCCACCGGCGCACGCCCGGAAGATGCCTCCGGGCGTTCCTGAGCCGGGGGCGTCGCAAATGTCCGGGCCTTCAAATGCCCCCCGGGCTCCTTCCATGCGCCCCGGGCGAAATCCACCGGATCGGGAAGAAGAACCGGGACCCGGCACCAGCGCCCGGGATGGGTTCTGAGGGGGGCGACCCCACTGGATTTGGGCCCTGATTCGAGCATTGGAGAGCCCCCGTTGCCTTGAGCAGTGCGTTGCGGCCCCCAAACATCCTGAGCAAACAGGAGCTGCGGCAGGCAACACGCGGCAACCGAGGCGGAAAACCAGAGAGACGTTTTCATGATGATTTCTTGTTGAGGTTGCTTGTTTCGGCGCTGCAACGGACTCCCCGCGTTTTCCCGGGGCGCATCCCCTCCCCGCGAGCCTGCGCTGTTCCTTGCCGCCCCGCCGCGGAGCCAAGAGTGTTGGAAGGGTCTTTCGATCTCCCCATCTTTTGGATCGCCTTCACGGATCGATTGCACACCCAAGTCCCGGCCCGGCGCTCACCGGTCCTTGCGTTTTAGTCCCCGTCGGTTGCAAGGCCGACGCGCGGTTCCCATCCTGAAATCGGCGGTCCATCCCGCGGAACATCCCAGCATGGGAGACATGGGAGACATGGGAGACATGGGAGACATGGGAGGAATGGGAGGCATGGGAGCCCAAAGGGGCAGACGCGGGGGGCTCCGCCGCCTCGCATCGCCCGCTTCAAAATTTCGCGTCCGAAATTTGCTCCTCCGCGCTATTACTTTTCAGAAAGGGGCAGCTTTTCCACGCCCTCAAACCCCAGCCGCATGAACCCATTGACTCTTTCCGTCGCCATTCCCGTTTCCCTTGCGGCTCTGAGCCTCTCTGCGATTGCAGCGCCGGGACAGAACCGAAAGAAACGGGAACCCGCCCCCGCGCCGGTATCGACCCCGGCGAGCGTGCCGACACCGGAAAAACCCGTGTCGGAGGCAAAAGACGTCGGCACGAAGTGGCGGATCTGGAAAGACACCCAAGGCAGGCAACTCGAAGCCGCGTTCTGCGCGTTACAGGACGATTGGTGCACCGTCCAGGCCCGAAACGGCCAGATCCACCGACTCCAATTGAGCGAGTTGGTCGTTGAGGACCGGGTTTTTGCCGCCGCGGCCGCCAAAAAACAGGCCGAGACAAAACTCAAGGCCGATTATGTCAAAAAAGCCGCCTACCAGATCGACTTTCATATCGGCAGCACCCTGGTCGCCAAGGGTTTGAAGTTTAATCCGCCGGCCACCGACTCGCAGTTCGTGCGCCGGGTCTATCTCGACACCATCGGCCGGATTCCCTCGGCCGAGGAAGCAGCCCTCTTCCTCAAGGACAACTCTCCGGATAAACGAGCCAAGCTCATCGACGCCCTGCTCGCCTCCCCCGGATACAGCATGCACATGTTTGATTGGATGGGGGACATGCTGCGGATCAAAGACATGTTCTTCCGGGGCGCCTATTCGTTCCTTTTCCAAGACTGGCTCAAAGACCAACTCGCCGCCGACAGGCCCTGGGACGTGTTGGTCCGCGAGCTTCTCACAGCCGACGGCAAACTTTGCGAAAATGGCGCCACCGGCTTTCTCCTCCGGGACGCCCAAATGCCCCTGGACGGCGTCTCCAACCTGCTAACCACGTTTTTGGGCGCCAACGTGGCCTGCGCACAGTGTCACGACCATCCTTTGGCGGACTGGAGTCAGAAAGATTTCTACCAGATGGCCGCCTTTTTCGGGGCCTCGGACGGGTTTGATGAGAAGGGTTTGCGCGCGGCCAATCGGCTCGGGAAGCGAGAGAAGGGGGCGGACTCCCTGCCGCGGAACCAATTAATCATGATCACGGGGGCGAACATCTTCCGCATGCAGGATTTGCCCGCGCAGAATCTCAAGTATCCCAAGGACTACAAATACGACGACGCGAAACCCGAGAGTTCCGTGGTCCCGCAGCTCATCCACTGGAACTCGAACGACCTGCGGTCCGACGCCTACAAGATCAACACCAGTGATCCAACCAAACTCCGCGACGAGTTCGCCCGTTGGATGACGCATCCCGACAACCCCCGGTTTGCCACGGCCATTGCCAACCGGCTCTGGAAAAAGGTGTTCGGACTCGCCGTTCAGGAGCCCGTGGATGATCTGGACGACCCCAAAAAAGCCTTTAACCCGGCGCTCCTGGGGCATTTGACCGAGATCATGAAAACCGCCCGGTTCGACCTTCAGCAGTTCCAGCGGGTGCTGCTCAACTCGCAAACCTACCAACGGGCGGCAAGCCCCACCCCGGACTTGGCGACGGGCCCCTACCTTTTTCCGGGGCCGGTGACACGGCGCCTGTCGGCTGAACAGACTTGGAACAGCCTCCTCACACTGGCAGCCGGTCCGCAGATCGACAAAACGTTCCTGCGCCGAGGAGCAAAGATGCCGCTGCTTTCACTTCCGGATGAAAAACCCACGGTGGAGTCTTTCCAGGCGGTTGTGAACCGACTCGAACAAGCGGGTATCCGCACCATCGCGGCGAAAGGCGCCAAGAAGGGAGGCTCGGGCGTTGAAACGTTTGCGGCCGACTACCAAGGAACCCCGCCCCTGCGCCGGTTCGATTTGGTTTTGGCACGCGCCAGCGAGCTTCCGCAGCCGGCTCCCGAGAGCCATTTCCTGCGTCTTTTTGGCTCCAGCGACCGGCTGGTGGCCGACGGCAGCACGAGCGATGGCAGCGTGCCCCAGGCCCTGATGCTCATGAACGGACCCGCCGCCAAACTGGTGTCGGACCCCGGATCTTGCGCAGTTCAAGAAGCCGCGAAAAACCGGGATCCCGACCAACAGATCACCTCGTTGTTTCTGAGCTTCTATTCACGGCCACCGAGCTTCCAGGAAAACAACGCCGCGAAAACGGCACTCAAAAGCGGTCTCACTCTGGGCGACCTCGCCTGGACCCTTCTCAACTCACGCGAATTTCTCTTTGTCCCATGAACTCCTTCCCCCTCCAAAATCCTCAAGACCGGCGCACCTTCATTGAACACTGCGCAAGAACGGCATTCGGAGTGAGCCTCATGCCGTGGCTCAACAACACGGCCGGAGCCGCACCCGTCGCCGCCGGTTCGGCGACCGGGCGGCCCGGTTTTGGCAAAGCCCAACGAGTCATCGTTCTCTTTCTCGACGGCGGCTTGAGCCACATCGACTCGTTTGATCCCAAGACGGGCCCATCGAAAGGACCGGGTGACGCCATTTCCACAAAAGCCGATTTCCAAGTCACCTCGTTCTTCCCTGAAACCGCCAAGGTCGCGCAAAAGATCGCCGTCATCCGCTCCATGACCGCCAAGGTGGGGGTGCACGCCAGCGCTCAGTATCTGATGCGGACGGGATACGAAAAACGCGGAACGATCATCCACCCGACACTGGGCGCCTGGGCGCAGCATTTCCTTGGGGCCAGCAGCCAGAGTTTGCCGTCCTCGGTCTGCGTGAACCAGAACGCCAATCATGGAAACGGGTTTTTCCCCGCCACCTACTCGCCTCTGCCGATTCTCGTGCCTGAATCGGGGCTCACCAACGTGCAGGGGCTGGCGAACCCGGAAACGACCCGCAAACGCCTGGCTCTGCTGGGCGAGCTCAACGCCAGCTACACCAAACAGGCCAATGACCCGAACGTGCGCGCCTACAACGAGTTCTATGACTCCACGTTGGGCCTCATGAAGAGCGAAGACCTCAAGGCGTTTGATCTCGCGGCGGAACCCGCCGATCTCCGGGATCGCTACGGCCGGAACCGGTTCGGGCAAGGATGCCTTCTGGCCCGGCGCCTCGTTGAAAACGGGGTCCGCTTCGTCGAAGTCCACAGCGGCGGCTGGGACATGCACAAGGATCTCCAGGACAGCATGGAAGACCGGGGCGGCGAACTCGACAAGGCGTTTGCCGCGCTGGTCGATGATCTCGACAGCCGGGGCCTCCTCGACAGCACGCTGGTGGTTGTCGCCACCGAGTTTGGACGCAAACCCGATTTCGACGGCAGCGGCCGCGGCCATCATCCCATCGCCTTCTCAACCGTGCTCGCCGGCGGTGGAGTCAAACGCGGTTACGTCCACGGATCCACCGACGCGCTCGGCAAAAACCCGGCCTCCGACGGCGTGTCGCCCGGAGACCTCCATGCCACCGTCGCCTGGGCCGCCGGGCTCCCCCTCCAGACCGAGGTCCAAAGCCCCAGCGGTCGGCCCATGAGCATCGGCAACAAGGGCAAACCCGCGCTCGCACTCTTCGCCTGAACCGGCCGGAGGCCCATCCACCAGGACAGCCTGCCTGCTCAGGTCCTCTCTCGCCTCCGGCGCGCGCCCGACTCCGCAACGGAGTTCTACGGGAAGAGGCCGCGCGCTTTCTTTGCCGCCAGCACTCTCTCCACGCCGATGGCCATCGCAGCCATCCGATGGGGAATCTTGGCCGCCCGCGCCCTGCGGGTCATGTTGGAAAACGCCTGTTCCAAGGTCCGGAACAGACGGTCGGTCACCTCGGTCTCGTTCCAAAAGAAACTTTGGAGCCCTTGGACCCACTCAAAATACGAAACAATCACGCCCCCGGCGTTGCAGAGAATATCCGGAATCACAAAAATCTCGTTCCAGCGCTCCGCCAGGATCCGATCCGCCTCCGGCGTCGTCGGCCCGTTGGCGCCCTCGGCCAGAATCCTGCACCGCAACTTGCCCGCGTTTTTCTCGGTGATCACCGCCTCCAGCGCCGCCGGCACCAACACGTCGCAGGGCAACGTGAGCAAATCCTCGCTGGGAATGGGATCCGCCTCGGTAAACCCGGCGAGGGAACCGTGTTTTTTGGCGTAGGTTTCCGCCGCCGCCACATCAATCCCGCCCTCGCGATAAAACGCGCCGCTCTCGTCGCTCAGGCCGACGACTTTCATGCCGCTCTTGAAGGCGAGCCCCAACGCCGCCACACCGCCCACATTCCCGAACCCCTGAACCACCGCCGTGCATTTGTCGGGCCGAAGTTTCATGACATCCAACGCACGCTCCACGAGATACACCACGCCCCGCCCCGTGGCTTCCCGTCGGCCCGCCGTGCCTCCCACCGTGACCGGTTTGCCCGTGACGATCTCCGGCACGGCATGGCCTTGATACACCGAGTAGGTGTCCATGAACCACGCCATCACCTGCTCGTTGGTGCCCATGTCCGGACCGATGATGTCGGTGCGCGGCCCCACAAACGGGATCATTTCCTGCATGTAACGCCGGGAAAGCGATTCGAGTTCCCTCGCGGAAAGTGTCCGGGGATCCACCGTCACGCCCCCCTTGGCGCCGCCATAAGGCAACCCCGTCAACGCGCATTTCCAACTCATCCAGATAGAGAGCGCCGCCACTTCGCCCAGGGTGACGCCGGGATGAAAACGGACACCGCCCTTGGTCGGCCCGAACGCCAGATGATGCTGGACCCGGTAGCCGTGATACACCGAGATGCTCCCGTCATCGCGCTGCACGGGCAACGTGACCGCCATCGTGCGCTTGGGCAAAAGCAGGCGAGCCCTCAGCTTCTCATCGATCTCCAGATAATCGGCAATCACCCGAAACTGCTCGGTGGCCATGGAGAATGCGGGGTCGGCGTAGATATTCATAGGAGACGTAAAAGGCGCAGGGGCGTTGGATCGGACTCAGGGAGAGGACCTTGATGGGGGCACTCCCCATGCCAAGAGCAAAAAGCGATCCCACCATGGGATCACTTGACGGCCCCCTTCAAAATCCCCCTCTCCCGGCGACGGCGCGCCGGCTTACGGGAAACGGCCGCGCATACGGCGGCACTTCCCGGGCGCACTGGGGAGCGCCCCTCTTTGCCCGGCCGGGCGGAATCCCTCCCGCTCAAACCTGCGGCGTGCCCGCGGGCCAACCGCACTGGGCCCTCTGGCGCAGCGCGTGATCGCAGAGCACCAATGCCGCCATCGCCTCCACCATGGGGACAGCGCGAGGCAGGACACACGGATCATGGCGCCCGCGCGCTTTGAGCGCGGTGTTTTCCCCGGAAACCGACACCGTCTGCTGCTCCCGGAAAATGGTCGCCGTCGGTTTGAAGGCCACTCTGAAAAAGATGGTTTCCCCGTTGCTAATCCCACCCTGGATCCCGCCCGAGCGGTTGGAGAGCGTCCGCACCCTGCCGTCGCGCATCTCAAAAGCGTCGTTGTGCTCGGAGCCCTTCAGCAGGGTGCCATCAAAACCGGACCCGATTTCAAACCCCTTGGTGGCGGGCAAACTGAGCATGGCCTTGGCCAGGTCGGCCTCCAACTTGTCGAACACCGGCTCCCCCAGGCCCACGGGCACGTTGCGGATCGCGCACTCCACAACCCCACCCACCGAGTCGCCCTCGCTGCGCACCTGCTTGATAAAATCGATCATCTCCTGCGCCGCTGCGGGATCAGGACACCGCGCAATGTTGGCTTCCACCTGTTCCTGGGTGACGGTTTCGGGATCCACCGAGGCCACGATCCGGTGCACACTCTTGACGTAGGCGACGACCTCGACTCCCGAGCCCAGAGTGCGCAGGACCTTTTTCGCAACCGCGGCGGCCGCCACCCGGCCGATCGTTTCCCGGGCCGAAGAGCGCCCGCCGCCCTGCCCATTGCGAATGCCGTATTTGGCCTGGTAGGTGTAGTCCGCGTGCGACGGCCGGAATGCCGCCTCCATTTCCTGATAAGCCTCCGGGCGCGCGTCCTGATTCATGACAGCCACGCAGAGGGGCGTGCCGAGGGTTTTGCCCTGGAAAACGCCGGAAAGAATCCTGCACTGGTCGGCTTCAGCCCGGGGAGTCACAATCTCGCTCTGTCCCGGCCGACGCCGATCCAAGTCCCGCTGGATATCCGCCTCGCACAGGTCCACCAGCGGAGGACAACCATCAATCACCACCCCCACCCCGCCGCCGTGGGATTCGCCCCAAGTTGTAATTTGAAAAATATGACCGAAGTGGCTCGACATGATAAGGAAGCTCCGGAGCGGACCGCGCCATGCGGCCCGTTGGGAAGCGGGGCGCGAAGAGTAAATGGGCGCAGCTGGCTGGCGCAATGGAATAGAGCGAGACCGGCAACGCTCGAGCGCGTTGGCACTGTCCCGAGTGGCGGCTCGATCGGGAAAGATGTGCGAAGGCTTTGCACAGACGGGCGCGTGAGGTGGAGGCGGTCCTCCGGGCAAAACGAAGCGAGGGAGCTTGGGTGGGAAAAGCGCCGGTTCAGGGAAAATCTCCGAAGCGCCGACCCTCAGCGTCCCGCGGTGAGCCCCGGCAGACTGAAGCTTCGCCTTGGCACGCTCTGAGGAAGCGTTCACCGTGGAGGTGGTAAACACCGCCGACGGAGGCCGTTCCAAACCGAGGAAACGACGCGAGGAACGGCGGGACTTGGGGCAAACGCTCCGCAAACGCCTGACCCCTGCGCCCTGTCAACCGCCCGGTGCGTGAGCAAAACTTGACCTTGCCCAGATCATTCGGAGCCCCCATATTCCTCGCGATTCGATTGTTTGCTCCTCGCGCGGAAGATCGTCAGTTGGGTTTGTCTCAATGGTGATTTTTAAACCCGGCTCCCGGGTACGGCTTTGAAGAAGGCAGTCGCTTCTTTGCAGCAAACGGGCGCCATCCGGACAACTCCAACCCTGGTTTTGTCGCGGAAGATTCTCGAGAGAAGCCCCTCACAGGCGGCTTCGCGGATGTTCCATCCCTCGCTGCGTTAAAATTAGATCTGTCCCACAAATGGCCGCTGAACAGGCAATCGAAACCGAAGGTAAAATCATCGCAGTGCTCGCCGGAACGATGTTCCGGGTCGAGCTGGACAACCGTCATCAGGTGCTCGCCCATATCTCGGGCCGCATGCGCAAACGTTTCATCCGCTTAACCACAGGCGACCGGGTGAAGCTCGAAATGTCCCCCTACGACCTCGACAAAGCCCGTATCGTGTATCGGCTCGGTTGAACAGATCCCTTCTTACTTTCGGCTGCGCCCCGCGGCAGCTTTTTCCCGGCCTCAATCCCACCCGATTGGGGCCGTTGTTTTTATCCCCTCCCTGTCTGAGCCCGAGAACCCATCTCCCGAAGCCTATTTATCTGCAAATCACGCGTTTATGGCGTCTGAACCGCCCGGCTTGATTGCCCTCAGCCTTCAGATCCCGGACAAAGCCTCCCTTTTTTGGGTGCGCCAATCCCGCACAACGCGTCCGCTCTCACCACCATCATTCCCTCGCCACCCCGCGTTCAGGAGGAAATCCTCGAGGCACCCCACCGGGCGAAAGGGCTCGAAACCAAAGGGAACGAGCTGCGCGCACGACCAAAAGCCAATCGACACCGGCGGATGGACTGAAGCGCCATCCGGGGCGAGGCGAAGTCACAAGTGCGCAGTCACATGGAAGCCCTTTGGCAATAGGTGCTTAAACAGTCGACAGAGATGGGCGCCGCCGTCTCCCAAAACGGCTTTCTCAAGACTCTGCCCCAAAGTTTCCCAGCGCGGCGACCTGCCACGGGCTAGCTGGGGATCACCACGACGGAGGGATTGAGATGCGCTGTGTGCCGGAGGAGGAAGGAATGATGCGGAGCGCAGAATCAGAAGCTTCTCTTTCCCGTTCGAGGCTTTTGATGATCGTTTCTGAGGGGAGCAAGCCCCCGAGTGCCGCCCCGGCAGCCAACCGCGCCGCCGGAGCATTGCCAGCCAAGTCCCAACCCGGTCCGCCACCGCCGCTCTTCGCGTGAGGCGGCTTATCAAACCGCCCCGCAATCTCGCCACCGCAGCTCAGCCTCTGCATGCTCCCGCTCTCGACTGTAAACCGCTCCGGCGCCACCCCTAATTTTCCCGCCATGAAATACTCTTATTTAGAGCTCTCCAAAATGATCGATCACGCCCTCCTGAGCCCGGCCCTCACCGATCAGGAGCTGGAGGACGGCTGTCGGCTCGCCATCCGATACCAAGTCGCGTCGGTCTGCGTGAAGTCCTACGCCGTGCCCCACGCGTCACAGATCCTCGCCCAGACCAATGTGCTGGTGAGCTGCGTTGTCGGATTCCCTCACGGAAACACCACCACCGCTTCCAAGAGATACGAAACCGAGCAGGCATGCCAAAACGGGGCCGCAGAAATCGATATGGTGATCAACGTTGGCAAAGCGCTCAGCGGCGACTGGAACTACGTGGAAAACGAGATCCGCGTCGTCTCAGACGAAACGCACCGGCACGGGGCAAAAATCAAAGTGATCCTTGAAACGGATTATCTCGCCCAGGGGGGTGCGGGCCTGAGCGCCGAGCAGCTCAAACGCAACCTCTGCCAAATCTCCGAACGCGCCGGGGCGGACTGGGTGAAAACCTCGACCGGCTACGGGTTTGTCAAGCAACCCGACGGCAACCTCCGCTCCATCGGCGCCACCGAACAAGACCTCCGACTCATGAGAGAAAGCGTGTCTGAGCGGGTCCAAGTCAAGGCCTCCGGGGGAATCCGTGACCTCGACGGGCTGATCCAAGTCCGGGATCTGGGAGCGACTCGTTGCGGCACAAGCGCCACCGCCGCGATCCTGGATGAATATCACCAACGCGAGCTTGCCGTAAAAACCGGTCAGCCTGCGCCCCCGAGCCTCGATCCCAAAGGCGCATCGGGATCCACGGCGGACTACTAAAGTCGGGCCCCGACGCCGGTTTTCCACCGGGCGTCCTCGTTTTCTCACATTCCACCATTCCCTCCGGCCCGGACTCGCGGCGTCCCCGCGGTTCGGGGCTGGGTTTGGAGCGCCCGGGTTCCCCCAGATGGGCGCTCCAGCTCCAGCTTCCAAGCTTCTTTATTCAGACACCGAAGCACTCCCGCGACACCTTTGCCCAAACCCTGCCTGAATCAACCCCGGGTTCTCCCGCTTCCCGCTCTGGGCGAAAAAACAAGCGCAGGCCACGCAGACAACCACAGACACCGCTCTTAAGCTGAAGGCTGCGGCGGAAAACAGCCTCTCCTCTCCACGCCCACTCAGGATTGAACCGCTGCAGACAATCTCTCCCAGAGCTGGAAAGCGCCGGGGCGCCGTGACCAGAAATCAGCGAGGGCAAGAGGAGCCGGGCAGCGGCCGCGTTGACCAGACACCGACGCCTCCACCCCGGCTTGGATCAACACCGGGCAACGCCCCCCTCCCGCTCTCTTCTAGTCCACTTTAACCTTGTGGAACCGCGCCTTGGCGCCTTCGCGTTTGGGCAAAACCACCTCCAAGACCCCGTTCTGGAAGTGCGCCTTAACCTCCTCCTCTTTCACCTCCGTCGGCAGCGGGATCGTCCTTTCAAAAGCGCCGTAAGCACGCTCCGTCCATTGCCCGCCCTTTTCCTCCACCCGCCGTTCCTGCCGTTTTTCGCCGCGGATGGTGAGAGTGTCGTGGCTCACGTAAAGATCGATCTCTTTTGCCTCGATTCCAGGCAACTCCGCACTCAAACGCACCTCCGACTCCGCATCCGTGATTTCCACCACGGGAGCAAAAGCCAGTGCGCGCCCCAGTGAATCCCCGCCACGGGAGGGCGCCAGGGTGTCCTCGAAAATGCGATTCATCTGCCCTTGGAGATAGGCGAACGGATCCAAGTTCCAATCCCCGCGCCGCGCAATTTCCCGCCGTGGCTTAGTCCACGGCTTCATTTCAGTGTGTGCCATATTTTTAACCTCCTTGAGTTCTCACCCATGGAATCGAGCCAGGAGCCGTTTCCGGCGGTGTGTGGAGGCGGCGCACCACCCGCCGTGGAATCAGCCAAAACGGCGCCCCGAACAGCCCCGTCCTCCTCTCCCAACCCACCAGGGCAAACAAACAGGCCATCGGCTTAAATCCGCGGCCGGACACCGGCAAACACGGTGCCCGGAGCGGACTCGTTGGGATACAGGAAACCGCGCTTGATGCGCATACCCCAACAACACCCCCGCGCCACTCTCAGCGGCGTCCCGGGGAGGAGTGCCAGAGGCCGTATCCCCTTGGTTTACACCCGAAAACCGAAGTTTCAGAGAGAGATTATTTTCACGAGGAGGCGCGGGGAACGCGGAGGGATTTTTGTAAATTACCGAACCCAAAGCCTTTGCACTTTCGCCCCTTCAATTATTCCGCTGAAACTTCCGTGTTCGGGTTAAAGACTCTCGATCCGGGCGCGCAGTTCCGCCGCCTTGCGCCGCACCGCGGCCTGCTCCTCGGGCGCCATCGCGAGCGCCTGGCGCACCGCCATTCCGATGCGCGGATTCTTTTTGAGCCGCTCCGCATGCCGGAGCCAGAAATCCCAATAAAAAGCGTTGAGCGGGCACGCCTTGGGGCCCAGGCGGTCTTTGGGATCGTAAGCGCAGCCTCGGCAATAGTCGGACATCTTCGACACGTAGCTGGCAGCGCCGCAGTAGGGTTTGGTCGCCAGAAAACCGCCGTCGGCATACTGGCTCATGCCGAGCACATTGGGCATTTCCACCCACTCAAAAGCGTCCACGTAGACGCCCAGAAACCAACGGTCGACCTGGGAAGGTGCGACCCCCGCGGTCAGGCAAAAGGAGCCGATCACCATGAGCCTCTGAATGTGGTGCGCGTAAGCCGTCTCAAGAGACTGCCCGATGGCGTGGCGCAGGCAGTTCATCTTCACACGGCCCGACCAAAACCACGAAGGCAGAGGCATCTCGTGCTCCAGCGCATTGACCCCGGCGTACCCCGGCATTCGAGCCCAGTACACCCCACGGATATACTCCCGCCATCCGATGATCTGCCGAACGAACCCCTCGGTTGCGGCCAGGGGATACGTGGCGGGATCCGAGCGATGCCGCTCCACAGCCGCCTGGGCGACCTCCATCGGCGAGAGCATTTTGACGTTGAGCGCGAATGAAAGCCGGGAATGAAACAGCCGGTCGCTCCCGCTGTGCATCGCGTCTTCATACGCCCCAAAAAACGGCAGGCCCCGGTCCAGGAACGCTCGGAGCTGCCCCAGTGCCTCGGCCCGGTTCAACGGCCAAGGGAAGCTCCCCTCGGCG
This sequence comes from Chthoniobacter flavus, assembly GCA_945860355.1. Classification (GTDB taxonomy): domain Bacteria; phylum Verrucomicrobiota; class Verrucomicrobiia; order Chthoniobacterales; family Chthoniobacteraceae; genus CAIURC01. The sequence goes on from CAMARB010000016.1 coordinate 29,986, forward strand.
GGCTCTCCGAAGGTGTCCACGCCGGCGGACCGGATTTCCGCCCAGAGCTCCGAGTGATCGTGCGCGCAATCCCAGGAAACGGGCGTCGGCGGGCTGCCCCGCCACGGTTTGCGGTTCTCGGCGTCGAAATTCCATGTCCCGCCCTCCGGGGCGCCTTCGGAGTCCATGAGCAAACCCGTGCGGCGGCGAATCGCGCGGTAGTAGGACTCCATGAGCCAAGTCTTCTTACCGAAGTGCGCGGCCACCCCGTCACGCGGGTCGAGGAAGTGGTCCGAGGAGACCATCTCCGAGGGCAGCCCGCAATCGGAGCGAAAGCCCGCGAGCACTTGGTCCAACCGCCATTCATCGGGCTGCTGGAACTCAAACCGAGTGGCGCCGCATTCTTTGAATACCCGCCGCAGATTGCACTCAAAACTCTGCGCGTTGTCCGGGTCGCCAATGCGGAAAAAGCGGACCCTGTGGCCGGCGTCACGGAGGTCCTGCGCGAACCGGCGCATCCCAGCGAAGATGGCGATGACCTTCTGCGCGTGATGCCGCACGTAATCGGTCTCGGCGCGCAGCTCCATGAGCACATAAACCACGGAATCGGAAACCTCCCGCAGCCACGGATGGAGGGGATTGAGCTGATCGCCAAGGAGGAGACGGACGGTGGACATGAGATTAAATTCCTACGGCTTTGGCGCCGCGCCGGCAGCGCTCCGAGCAGAACCGTACCTCCGCCCAGTTTCGCTCCCATTTCTTGCGCCAGGTGAAGGGCCGGAGGCAAACCACGCAGTTCTTGCTTGGGAGATTTTCTTTCTTCACGCCGCGCATGGCTGATCAGTGAAACGAGGGCCGCCGCAAGAGAACTGCCCGGGCTAATCGGGCAGCGGAATGGAGATGCCTGTGGGGCCCATCACCGTGAAACTTGAGCCGCCGAAATTGGGCTTCACCACATCCCGGATCCGAGACAATCCGGCGGCCTCCGCATGGCCATCCGCGAACGAGAGCAGGAGGTTTTTTCCATCGCGCAACACAGGTTTCCAATTCGTAATGCCGCTGCCGAAGAAACAAATCCATGAGGAATGGATTTCGTTGACCGACTCACCGATCGTCGGCACCAGCCCGCAGGTGTCGAGCATCAGAGGATAGGAAGCGGGCTTTTCGATGGCAGCCAGCCGCAGGGCCAAACCGGTCTTCACAGCCCCGCCTGAGGTTCCCTCAGGCTTGAAGAGCCCGGGGTTCTTTGGCGTGTCGGCGACGATCCCGAAAGTCTTCCACTTCCACTGATAATCTTTGTCCATAAACTCCCGCCTCCGCAAATCGCTCAGCTCCGGGCTGATGAGAAGCGAGCGCTCGCCGATCAATCCCTTTTGCACGAGTAGCCCGCCCAATGTGGAATACTGTTTATATTGGCCGCCCTCGCTGTCGTTCAGGTCGACGACACCGTCGTAGTCCGACGCCAAAGAAACCGCCGCCGTTGAAATTTGCCGCAGGTTGCTGACTGCTGTTGCCTGTCTGCCAGCCTTCAGGGAGTTCCCAGAGTAACCCGCGAAGAGGGCGATCAGGATTCCCATGATTGCGATCACCACCAGCAATTCCACCAACGTGAACCCCATGCGCGAAATGGGGACAGGCTTCATCGAAGTGCGGAACGGCTTCAAGAAGGAGACTTTGTCATTCATAGGGGGGGAACGTCCGGGGGGGACGAGGGGGAAACAGGTGGATGGGAGATTCCGGGGCGCATCACAGCGCGAGCCCGTAACAAAAACCCCGGAAAAAACAACATCCGTAAGCCAACGTCGAGACTGGAGATGACTTCCCGGCACTTGGCCGGCCGACTTCCTCGACTCGCAGGATCCGATCGCACTTTGGAAAGGAGCCCGGCTCCGGCGCAACCAACAAGACGGGCCTTTGCAAAAATTTTACACAGAACAAATCGCCGGTTGACCTCAGAAAAGGGAAACACTGAGATGCGGCCTGTTCATGCCCCCCCGTGAGCTCCTCACTTCCCCCTTTCCATCACCGCAGACAGCGGTTCTCCAGCCGGGTCCCATCGGGATGCAGCCACCCTTGGCAGCGTTTCTCAGGCACTTCCCCATAAGCCTCACCTTTTAGCGTCCTGATTTCCGAGCGAGCTCGCGCCGCGCAAGCCCCCGCACACGCGCCTCTCTCTTTGTTCAAGAGCCCCCATTCCTCACACCCACATGTCCCAAACAGCCATCCCCCTTCCCAAAGACGACGTCGACGCCATCAACCACATGCGGGAGGTCTATGGACGGCTCAACGCGGAGCTCAAGAAAATCATCGTCGGCCAGGAGAAAGTCATTGAGCAGCTCGCGATTTGTTTGTTCGCCCGGGGCCACGCGCTGCTCATGGGCGTGCCGGGCCTCGCGAAAACCCTCCTGATCAGTCGGCTGGCGGAAACCCTCTCCCTGAGTTTCAGCCGGATCCAGTTCACGCCCGATCTGATGCCGATGGACATCACGGGCACCGACATCCTCCAGGAACTCCCCGGGGGCCGGCGCGCGTTCGAATTCGCCAAGGGCCCCGTGTTTGCCAACATCGTGCTCGCGGACGAAATTAACCGCGCCCCCTCCAAGACGCAGGCCGCCATGCTCGAGGCGATGCAGGAGCACCGGGTCACGATCGCCGGGCGGGTGTATCCCCTGGACTCGCCATTTTTCGTTCTGGCCACCCAGAACCCCGTGGAACAGGAGGGCACCTATCCCCTGCCCGAAGCCCAGCTCGACCGGTTCATGTTCATGATCGGCGTGGATTACCCGTCGCGCGCGGAGGAAATCGCCATCGCAAAAAACACCACCGGCCAGGCGCTGCCCTCACTCGAACACGTGCTCGACGGCGCCCAAGTGCTGGCATTCCAGGATCTGGTCCGACGCGTGCCCGTGCCCGAGCATCTTTACGAATTCGCCGTCGACCTGGTGCGACGGACCCGGCCCGCCGGCGCGGAATCGCCCGCGTGGATCAAACCTCTGGTGAGCTGGGGCGCCGGGCCCCGGGCGGTCCAGTACCTCATCCTCGGCGCCAAGGCGCGGGCCGCGCTGCACGGCAGCTACGTGGTGCGGATGGAAGACCTCATGGAAGTGGCCGACCCGGTCTTGAGGCACCGGGTGATGACCACGTTCACCGCCGAGAGCGACGGGATCAGCAGCCGGGACATCGCCAAACGTCTGGTGGAGGAACTCAGCCGCGAGGCCTAGCCCGATGGACGGCCCCCGTTCATTCCTCGACCCCGCCGTGTTGGGTCGGCTCATGGCGCTGCCTTTGCACGCGCGCCACGCCATGCTCGGGAGCGTTTCAGGAAAACACCGCAGCCCGGTGCGCGGTTCCTCCCTGGAGTTCGCGCAATACCGGAAATACGTGCCCGGAGACGACACCCGCCGCTTGGACTGGCGGACCTGGGGCCGGAGCGACCGGTTTTACATCAAGGAATTCGAGGCCGACACCAACCTCCGGCTCTGCCTGCTGATCGACACCAGCGGTTCCATGGGGTTCGGTCCCGCCCGCGCCACCCGGCTCGACTACGCCCGGAAACTCGCCGGCTCGCTCGCCTGGCTTGCCGCCAAGCAGGGCGACGCCGTGGGCCTCTGGGGTGTGGCGCAGACCCCCGTGGCGATCCCCGCGCGCCGAGGGGCAACCCACCTGGGTCTGGTGCTCGACCAAATGGCGGGCTTGCGTCCCGTCGGCGGGACCACCCTTCTTTCCGCACTGCACGACGCGGCGGAAAGAATCCGCCAACGCGCCCTGGTGCTCGTGCTGTCGGATTTTTTCGTGCCTCCGGCGGAGCTCAAATTCGCCGTCCAACATCTCCGATTCCGCAAACACGACGTCGCCGCGTTTCATCTGCTCGCGGCGCAGGAACTCGCGTTTGATTTCGAACGGCCCACCCGTTTTGTGGATATGGAGGGCGGGGAAGCCATGCAGGTGGATCCGTCGCTGATGGCCCGGAACTACCGGGAAGCCGTTGCCGTTTACCTGCGGGACATGGACGAAGTGGCGCGCTCCACGGGCATGGATTATTACCGGATCAACACCGAAGAGCCCTACGACGCGGCGCTGGCCCGTTTTCTCCTCGGGCGCACCCCAAAGACCGGTTCCCGATGACCTTCCTGGAAGCCGCCCCTTTAGTCGCCCTGCCGGTGGCCGCGCTGCCGGTGATCATTCACCTGGTCCACCTTTACCGGCGCAAACAGGTGCCTTGGGCCGCCATGATGTTCCTGCGGGCGGCGCAAAAGATGAGCCAGGGGTTTTCCCGGCTCAAACAGATCCTCATTCTCGGGCTCCGGGTGCTGGCCGTCGCGGCCATTCTCCTCGCCATCGCCAGGCCGCTGGCCGGAGGCTGGCTGGGCCTGACCGGGGGCGCTCCAGACACCGTACTCGTGCTGCTGGACCGGTCCGCGAGCATGGAGCAGCAAAACCCGGCCATTCAACTCAGCAAACGGCAGGCCGGTTTGAAGAACCTTTCCAAGGCGATCAGCGACGCGGTGGGAACCCGCTCCAAACTGGTGCTGCTTGAGAGCGGCACGGGCAACGCGCTGGAGATCCCGGATGCGAAGGCGTTGCTCGACCTGCCGCAGACCGCCGGCACGGAAAGCGGCGCGGACATTCCCGGCCTGCTCCAGAAAGCACTCGACTACCTCACCGCCAACAAAACCGGCCAAACCGACCTCTGGATTCTCAGCGATCTCCAGAAGGGCGACTGGGACCGAAGCAGCGGCCGCTGGGAAAATCTCCGGAGCGCGTTCAAGAACCTGCCCGGCGTGCGGTTTCACCTGCTCACCTACCCCCAGTCCCCCGAGGAGGATCTCGGCATCCGGATCCGCGACATCCAAAGACGGGCGACCGAAACCGCCGCCGAACTGCTCGTGGACCTGCGGATCACCCGCAAAACCGCCCCGCCGCACCCCGAGGAAATCCCCCTGCGCATCGTGATCAACGGTGTCGCCACCACAACGAAGGTGACACTCAAAGACTCCGAACTCGTGCTTCAGGCGTTTCCCATCCCGATCGAAAAAAATCTGGTCCGGGGCTGGGGCAGGATCGAGCTACCGGAGGACGCCTACCCCGCGAACAACGTCTTTCACTTCGTCTTTGACGACCCGCCGCCGCTGCAGTCGGCGATTGTCACCGAGGACGAAGCGGAGACCGACGCGCTCGTCTCCGCGCTCACCGCGTCATCCGACCCCCAGCGCAAAGCCGTGTGCGCGGTGTTGCCCGCAAAACGCGCCGCGGAAATCGCCTGGGAGAAAACCGCCCTCCTGATCTGGCATGCGCCCATCCCCAAACCCGAGGACGCGCTCTTCCGCCAGCTCCAGCAACACGCCGCATCCGGTCGGTCCGTCGTGTTCCTCCCCCCCAACGTTCCGGACGACTCGGAAATTTTTGGGGTGCGCTGGGGGCCTTGGAGCAACCCGCAGAAACCCCTCAGCCCGGACGGGTGGCGCACCGACTCCGATCTCCTCGCCAACACGCGAGACGGCGCAGCGCTTCCCGTGGGCACCCTTGAGCTCAGTCGGCTCGCCAAAATCACTGGCCCCGGCATCCCGCTGGCGCGGATTCCGGAACACGGCCCGCTCCTGCTGCGGGCGCTGGGGACGCCGGGCGCCTATTTCCTGGGGACACTGCCCGGTGCGGGATCCTCCAGCCTTGCCCGGGAAGGCGTCGTGCTTTTTGTCATTCTCCAGCGCGCCCTGAATGACGGGGCGCGCACCCTGGGGAATCTGCGGCAACAAGTGGCCGGAGCGGGTGCATTGCCGGAGGACCCGGCGCATCCCTGGAAGGCGGCGGATGAAAAGAACGGGCCCGGGGAAACCCGGGAATTGGGACTGCGCGCGGGGGTGTTTCAGTCAGGCGAGCGGCTCCACGCGCTCAACCGACCGGAGGCGGAAGACGACCTTGCCGCGCTTGCGGCGGCGTCTGTGAGCGAGTTGTTTGAGGGGCTCGATTTCAAGGTGCTCTCCGACACGCTCGAAAGCACCGGGAGCCTCACCCGGGAGGTGTGGCGCACGTTCCTCATCGCCATGGCTCTGGCCCTTTTGGGCGAGGCCATTCTCTGCATGCCCCCGCGACGAACCCAAGAAACGCCCCGAGTCGGCGGCATCTTTCAGGAACCCTTGCGCGAAAAATGACAGCCTCAAGTCAGTCCCTGGTTTTCACGCACACACCGGCCTCGCTCTGCGCGGGCATCGGCCTGGTGCTGGTGATGGGCGGGCTCGCCTACATGGCGTGGAAACGCAGCGGATACCGCCGCACCCAAGGCGTGCTCGAATCACTCCGGGTGCTGATCGCGCTGAGTGTGGCCGTCACATTGAACCAGCCCGAGTGGCGCGAGGTGTTTGAGCCCGAATTCAAGCCCACCCTCGCCGTCCTGCCCGACACCTCGCGTTCCATGGAAACCCGGGACGCGCAGGATCCCGCCCAACCCGACACGGGCCCGGTTTCACGAGCCGAACTCGTTGAGCCGCTCAAAAAGGCGGACTTTTGGAAACCGGTAGCCGAGCGGATGGAGGTGGCAATCGAGCCGTTTTCCTCCACGCAAAACCCTCCGGAGGAGGGCTCGGACCTGCACTTGGGGCTGGGCGGCGCCCTGGAAAAACACCCCCGCGTCGGCGCGGTGGTGCTGCTCTCCGACGGGGACTGGAACACGGGCAACCCGCCCAGCCAAGCGGCCATGCAACTGAGGATGCGCGGGATCCCGGTGTTTGCGCTGCCGATCGGCTCGGAAAGTCGGCTACCCGACCTTCAGGTCACGGGGTTCGACGTGCCCACCTTCGCCATCGCGGGCAAACCGTTGCGGATCCCCTTTACCCTGGAGAGTTCGCTCCCGCGGGAGCATTCGCTGACGCTGGAGCTTTCCCTGAGCACGGGCGAGACCCTCACCAAAACCGTGACGCTTCCCGCCATGGGCAAGCTGCAGGACGTGATGGTCGTCAAACCCGACAAACCCGGGGAACTCACGCTGACACTGAAGGCCCCGCAAACCGGGGAGGAACGCGTCCTCGACAACAACCGCATGGAGGCCTCGCTTTCGGTCCGCAAAGAGCAGCTCAAAGTGCTGGTCATCGATTCGTTCCCGCGCTGGGAATTCCGCTACCTGCGCAACGCATTGGAACGCGCCCCCGGGGTGCAGGTCCATTGCCTGCTCTTTCACCCCGATCTCGGCAAACCCGGTGCCGGGCGCGGCTACCTCGACGCCTTCCCCAAACCCGAGGACCTGGCCAATTATGACGTCGTTTTTCTGGGCGACGTGGGCACGGAACAAATCACCCCCGATCAGTGCGGGGCGCTGAGAAAACTGGTGAGGGATCAGGCGTCGGGCTTGGTGTTTCTTCCCGGGCTGCGCGGGTTGAC
>CAMARB010000017.1 GCA_945860355.1 Chthoniobacter flavus
GATCGTCCCAACCGGCGCGAACCACGCGCGGTCAAGCGTCGTCCAAAGAACTACCAGCGCCTCACCGGGCCACGCTCTTCCTTCCAAGAAGTGCAGCACCGCCATCGCGCGAAGAAGCCCCTTATCTAAGTGCCATTCGGGACAGACCCCAAGGTGGGGGAGGAGTTCGAGCTTTGGGCCAAGGTGCAGACCGCCGTCCGCGAGGGGGACATGCCTCCCGAGGACGCCAAAGCCCTCAGCTCGAACGAGAAAGACCTCGCGCTCCACTGGCTCGGGAACTCCCTCCAGGCCGTCATTGAGAGCAACGCGGGCGATCCCGGCCCGGTCACCCTGCGGCGGCTCAGCAATGCCGAATACGACGCCACCCTACGCGACCTGACCGGCGTCGATTTCGCCCGGAGCCGCGAGTTCGTGCGGGACGGGGGCGGCGGGGAAGGGTTTTCCAACCTGGGCGACGTGCTCTTCCTGAGCCCGCAACATCTCGACAAATACATCAGCGCGGCCCGGGCCGTGGCCGAAAACACCAGCGTTCTGCCCGGGAGCGGCCTGCGATTCGGCAGCCAACGCATCGGGGTCCGCGGACCGGACCAATGGAAAGCGGCCGTCGAGCAAGCGCTCTACGTCTGGTACCAAAAAACCGCGCTCCCCTACCTGCCCAAGGACGACGAGGACCTTCGGGAAGCCGATTACCTTTTGGCCTGCTGGCAATACCAGCACCGGGCGGTGACCGGCGCGGGTTCCCTGGAGGAACTCGCCAAGAAACATCGGCTTTTCCCGCCGTTCCTTGAGAACTGGTGGGCTTTCCTCAACGCCGAGAAACCCGAGTCCCGCTTTCTAGACCTGACCCGGGTGCCTTGGCGGGAACTGCCAGGGCCCGATCCGGCCAAACCCGAGGCCGTTCCCGAGGGAGTGCAGAAAACGCTCCAGGAAATCCAGGCGCAGCGGCTTTCCTGGTATCACCCCAAAGGCGCGGGCTGGGCTTCGGTTCAACGGGCCCAACAGGAGGCCGACGCGTTACGGGCAGAAACCCGCAAGACCGCCTTCAAGGGACGCGCCTCGGTCCACCTCGTCATCGGCGACGCTGGAGACGGCGTCCGGGGCGACTTGATCCACGTTTCCAAGATCAGTTTGAAGCGCAGTGGCAAGCCGTCGGATTACTGGGAATGGCTGGCCCAGCGCCGGGACAACGATCAAAAGGACCTGGCCACGGCATCGCCCGAAGCCGCGCCCGGTCTCAAAACGCGGGTGGAAGAAGCCGAGCACCTGCTTGCGCTCCGGGGCAAACACCCCCAGGGCCTCCCCGTAGACCCCGGGGCCATCGTCCTGGCGGCCCCGCGCATCCTTTCTCTGCCCGTCCCGGAGGACGCCACGGAAATTTCCGCCTCGGGAAAACTGGATCTCAACACCCCCGACCTCGACTGGGCGACGGTCCAGTGGACTTTCACCCCCGACGCCCCCGGGGATCCCACCCGGATCCTGCCGGGGGTTCTGACGATGTACAAACGGGGCAGCCCCGCGCAGAACGCCTTTTTCCCGGGGTTTCAGGCCATGCGGGACTTTTTCCCCGACACCCTGGAACGGCGGATGGAGATGGTTGCCCAAAACTTCCGACGCGGCGGGGCCGGGCCCGGGGTTTACTACCTCAACGACGCCCAGATCCGGGCGCTCATCCCGGCGGAGGAACAACGCTGGCTGGATCAGGCCCTTGTCGACTGGACTTTTGTGCGTTCCAAAACGCTCACCCCCAAACAGCAAACCCAGTGGGATCAGGCGGTTTGGCCTCGGCTCGACGAGTTCATCTCCCAAGCCTGGCGGCGCCCGCTCACCGCCGAGGAGACCGGGCAGAACCGGCGGATCTACGAGGATTCATTGGCCCGGGGACTCGACCGGGAATCCGCCGCGCGCGAGGTGTTGGTCCGCGCTCTGGTGGCGCCGGCTTTTCTCTTCAAACTCGAGCAGGGCGACGCCCCCGGGGTCCACAAACTCAACGCCTGGGAACTCGCCTCGCGGCTCAGTTATTTCCTCTGGTCCTCGCTCCCCGACGCCCCGCTCCGCGCAAAAGCCGCCGACGGTTCCCTGCTCCAACCTCAAACCCTCCGAGCCGAGGCGCTCCGGATGCTGCGGGATCCGCGCTCGGCCGCACTCGCCCGCGAATTTGCGGGACAATGGTTCGAGTTCCACGGGTTTGAGGCCCACACCAAGGTGGACGAGAAGAAATTCCCGGAGTTCACCCCCGCCCTGCGCCAGGATTTCGCGGGGGAAGCCGAGGCGTTTTTCGCCCACCTGATCCGCGAGGACCGGCCGGTGCGCGAGATTCTGCTGGCCGACTACACATTCCTCAACGAGCGGCTGGCCCGCCATTACGGGATCGAGGGCGTCACGGGCGATCCCCTGCGCAAGGTGCAGGTGTCGGGCGCGGGCCGGGGCGGGATTCTCGCCATGGGGGCCGTCCTCACCAAAACCTCGTATCCCCACCGGACCAGCCCCGTGCTGCGCGGCAACTGGCTGCTGCACAACGTGCTCGGCACCCCGGTGCCGCCGCCGCCCAACGACGTGCCCAAACTCGACGAAAGTGTCGCCGCCGCCACCACCGTGCGCGAACGACTCACCCGGCATCGGGCCGACAAAGCCTGCGCCTCCTGCCACGACAAAATCGATCCGCTCGGGTTCGCGCTCGAAGCCTTCGATCCCATCGGTCGGTTCCGCAAAAACGATGAGTCCGGGGCGGCCATTGACGATTCAGCCCAAACCCGCGATGGCAAACAATTCGTCGGATTGCCCGGGCTCCGCGGCTACCTGCAAAGCCACGAGGGGGAGTTTTTCAGCGTGTTCAGCCGGAAACTGCTCGGATACGCCCTGGGCCGGAAAGTGCTCCCCACAGATCAACCGTTGCTCGGCGAGATCCGGGAGCGGGTTGAAAAACCCGAGGGCAACTTTTCAGCCGCAGTGCTGAGCATCGTGGAAAGCAAACCCTTCACCCACCGCCGCAACGAATAATCCTTCCTATGAATTCCCACAGCGACCTTCTCTCGCGTCGGCATTTTCTACGAGGCCTCGGCGTAGCCCTGGGCCTGCCTTGGATGGAATCCCTCAACGTATTTGGGGCGGCCCCGGAGTCAGGGGGCCTCACCGGGGCGCCGCGGCGGGCGGCGGTGGTGTTCATGGGCAACGGCGTCAACCCGCACCATTGGGGCGCCACTTCGACCCCGGGCGGGATGCAACTGGCCGACTCCCTGCGGCCGTTGGAACCCCTCAAGGACAAGCTCCTCGTGTTCAAAGGGCTTTGGAACCCGAGCACCGTGGAGGGGCCCGGGGGGCATTACCCGAAAATGAACCTCCTTTCCGGGCTCAAGGTAAAACAGACCACCACCGACGTTCAGGTGGGCGTGACCGTGGACCAAATCATGGCCCGGGAAATCGGCCGCGCCACCCCCGTCTCCAGCCTCGTGCTTGGGACAGAAGGCCCCGGCTACAGCACCGACAGCGGGTACACCCAGCTTTATTCCGCCTACATCTCCTGGAGTTCGCCCACCACACCGGCTCCCAAAGAAATCACGCCGCAGCTCGCGTTCGACCAGCTCTTTGACGACGGCAGCAAACGGGTCCGGGACCGCAGCGTGCTGGACCTGGTGGCGGGCGACGCCAAAGGGCTCCGCAAATTCCTCAGCGCCCGGGACGCCCACAAACTCGACGAATACCTGAGCTCCGTGCGCGAACTCGAACAACGCATCGAACGAGCCGAGGCATTCAGCCAAAAAGAGACCGGCGGGACGGGCTGGCAGCCCAGCGTCAAAACGCCCACGTTCGCGCGGCCTGCGGCGGGGATCCCGGCCCATCCCGACGAACACATGAGACTCATGTTGGACATCCTGGTCCTGGCGTTCCAGATGGACCGCACCCGGGTGGCCACGCTCATGCTCAACAACGATCTTTCCGGGATGAACTTCGGTTACCTGGGCGGGATCAAAGGCGGCCTGCACGAACTCTCCCATCACGCGAACGATCCCGCGCGCCTGGCGATGTATCAGAAGGCCAACGAACACCATGTGCAGCTCTGGGCCGAGGCGCTCACCAAGATGCAGCAAACCCAGGAGGGCGAACGCACCCTGCTCGACAACAGCATGATCCTCTTCTGCTCCAGCCTCATGGACGGCAACTCCCATGATTCCCGCCAACTGCCCGTGCTCCTCGCCGGCGGCGGCGGCGGCACCCTGCGGGGTGGGCGCTGCCTGGATTACAGCCAGGAAAAAAACCGCAACCTCTGCCGGCTGCACCTCGCCGTTCTGGAACGCATGGGCGTCAGGATGGACCGGTTCGGCGACGCCGAGTCGGCGTTGACGGACCTCGGGTAATGCCGGGCCGCCCTGTGCCGATCTCCCGCGACGCACGCGCCGCAGCGCTCACGCGTCTGAAAAAGACGTGAGGAACGCGCTGGCCGGGGGCTCAGTTCAGCACAACCTCGGAATGACGGTTGTTGGCCGAAGGCCCACCCCGTCCCAACCTGGGGCAGCGTCCCGGGGCAGAGCTCCAAAAAAACGGTCTTCAGGATGCGCCGGGTTAGCCTGTCACTTGTCTGGCGTGGCGCGCTCGGATGCCGCAGGCATCGCAGTTTGTAGCCGGTGTCGAGCGCCAGCGACACCACCGGAAAACCGCCCCCATCTTGGGCGGCATCCCGGCAAGGGGTGCCAGAGAAAAGGGTCCACGGTTGCATCCTCTGCCACCCCTCGGCGGGGTGGAATGTTTCCGAGGGGGAACCGCGTTCCGGTGGTGTCGCTTCGCTCGACCACCGGCTACCACCTCTGTTCCCTACGGGAACGACACCCTCCGCACTGCTGCACGCTCAGAGAACTTGTGCGTCCCTCTTCGCCCTCTTCGCCGCCCTTTCCTGCGCGGCACGGCGGGAGCCCGCAAGCGCGCGGAAGCGACCGCTCGGATGCCGATTTGACGGGACGCAACACCCGACCGAGCTTTGCCCTCCCCATGGTTGACACCATAAGCCGCCGCAAACGCTCGGAGGTGATGCGCCGCGTCCGATCCCATGGAAACGCCAGCACCGAGCTGCGTTTGGCCGCCCTTCTGCGCGCGCACCGGGTCACGGGCTGGCGACGCCAGCAAACCCTGCCGGGACGGCCCGACTTCGTTTTCCGCCGGGAAAAACTCTGCGTTTTCGTGGACGGCTGCTTCTGGCACGGCTGCCCGAGGCACTACCGGGAACCGGCCTCGCGGGTCGCGTTCTGGCGGCAAAAGGTCGCCCGCAACCGGCGCCGCGACCGGGAGGTGAACCGGGCGCTCCGGGCGGCGGGATGGAGGATCGTGCGGATCTGGGAGTGCGGCCTCGCCGGAACCCGCCAGGCCCGCGCGCTGGCCCGGATCCGGCGGGCGCTTCGCGCAGGACCGAGAAAACCCGCGCCGGGCTAAACCTCCTCCTCGACCGGCGGGCAAACCGGGGTTGCCGGAGTCGGCCCTTGGGCTCAAGCGCGGGGCGATACCTTGGCTCCGGCGCAGCGGAGGCTGCAGGGCTCGCTCATCTATGAAGGCGCGAGGAACCGCGTGCGCGGCTCGATCCGATGCCGGAGGCATCCCAGAAAGTAGCCGGGCGTTGAGCGAAGCGACACGCCCGGATGGACGCCCCCCGGACGGCACCCCGACAGGGCGTGCCAGATACCACCCGGGCAACAAATTCTCTGCCACCTCTCTGCGGGGTGGGCGGTTTTGGGACCGCGTTCCGGCGGTGTCGCTTCGCTCGACCGTCGGCTACGACCGATGTTCCCTCCGGGCTCCTGCCCGTTGAGGGGTGCGGGGTGAGATCTGAGAGCCGTTTCAGAGCGAGCTGGCAGGGATACGCCCGGGCCTCTGGCCCTGATTGGGGGATATCGGGAGGTTCGGAGCATCAACGGGGCCTCGTGGTTTTGGGACGCCCCTTCAGGGCTCATCGCATTTTTTTGGCCCACGACCCCGGGCGGTGCCCGGGGCTATCTTATTTCGCCCCTTCGGGGCTGCCACCTCACCTCACCCCTCACCTCACCCCTCACCCCTCACCCCTCACCCCTCACCCCTCACCCCTCTGCGCCCCTCTGCGTCCCTCCGGGTCCTTGAACCTGTCCGCTCGATTTGAGATGCGTGAGCTCCCGCGCCGCGCGCGCCGACCCTTGACAACGCGCAAGCATCTCGCCCAGTGTGCGGGCCCTTTCCCCGGCATGTTTCGTCTCGCCCGCATCCTCACCCTCATCGCCCTCCTGCAGATCTGCGGGGGACACTGGGGTGTCATTCAGACTGTGGCGTGGACGAAGATGGTGGCCACCTATCTCCAGGAACAATCCTCCCTGCCGGAGGCCCTGGAAAAAACATTCAACGGCCGCAACCCCTGTTCGCTGTGTAAAGCCGTGAACGAGGGGCGCTCCCAGGAAAAGCAGCAGGACCCCGCCCAAACCGTTTTGAAATTCGAGGCGATCCTGCAATCCACCGCCGTCCTCCCGCTGCCCGCCGCGCAACCTTTCCATTATTCCACCAAGGAAGACCAGGCGCCGCGCCTGAACTATCCCCCCGTCGCTCCGCCGCCTTTGCGCGCTTAAGCGGCATTTTCCCGGCGTTCCCGGCGCGAGCCCGCTCCAGCGGCGCTTTGCCTCGGTGAACCCGACTCCTGCGAATCCGCAGGACTTCGCAGGGATCCGCAGGATCCGTCTCCCTTCCGCGGGAGACCCGGCTGCCGCACCTCTCTCCCCCCGTCGCCGCCTCCCTATTCGGAGTCCGGCCCGGGATTTCCCGGATGCCGCCTCCAAACGGCTCCAAACGCCCGGGTTTTCTCCGTTCGGAAAGCCCACCCAAATCACAGATCGCATCATTTCCACGCCCTCGGGCAACCCACTCATTCCACACATGAAATCTTCCGCTCCCGCCGCAATTCTGGCCGCAGCCTGCGCCGCCGCTCTCCAGACCACACAGGCCGCCGATCCCGCTCCGGCCGTCTCCGAAGTCATCGTCACCGAATCCCCTCGCGCCACGCTCACCGTGCCCAGCCTGGAGGAGGCCCGGGCCGAGCTCAACGCAACCCCCGGTGCCACCGCCGTGGTGGATGCCGAGACCTACAAACGCGGCCGGGCCACCACCCTCAAAGACGCCCTGGATTTCGCGCCCGGCGTCTATGTCCAGCCGCGGTTCGGCGCCGAAGAATCGCGCATCTCCATTCGCGGTTCCGGCATCCAACGCACATTCCACGGACGCGGCATCAAGTTCCTGCTCGACGGCGTGCCGCTGAACCTAGCCGACGGAGGGTTCGACTTCCAGGCGGTGGAACCGCTGGCCAGCCGGTACATCGAGGTTTACCGCGGGGCCAACGCCCTGGAGTTCGGCGCAACCACCCTCGGCGGCGCGGTCAATTTCGTGTCGCTTAACGGACGCGACAGCGCCCCCGTTCAACTGCGCCTTGAAATGGGCAGCTTCGACACGTATCGCGCCCAGGCCAGCTCCGGCTTCGTGTCCGGGCCGCTGGACGGCTACGTGAGCCTCTCCCATTTCTCCACCGACGGGTTCCGCGAACATTCCCAGCAGAACAACCAACGCGTGTTCGCCAACTTCGGCTACCGGCTGAGCCCCCGCTGGGAAACCCGGTTTTATCTCACGTACGCGCAGACCGACTCGGAATTGCCGGGCAACCTCACCAAGGCCGAGCTGGAGGTGGATCCCCGCCAAGCCCAGCGGGTTCCGGCGTTCCTGCGCGGTTTCCAGCCCGTGGCACGGTTCGACTACGTCACCAGCAACTGGAAACGCGATTTTGAACTGTTCCGGATCGCCAACAAAACCGCCTACCAGGACGACAACCAGCGGTTCTCGATCAGCTCCTTCTGGTCCTGGAAAAACCTGGATCACCCGATCCTGTTTTTCATCGACCAGCTCTCCAACGACTTCGGCGTGGACCTGCGGTACGACCGCTCCGACGAGCTCTTTGGCAAACGCAACGAGCTCACCCTCGGGTTCACGCCCACCTGGGGCGTGGTCCAGGACAACCGTTTCGTCAACGTCTTCGGAAATCGCGGCGCGAAGTTCTCCGACAACGAACAATGGTCCGCGAACCTGGATTTCTACGCCCAGGACCGGTTTTATTTCCTGCCCCAGGCGGCGCTCGTCGTCGGGACCCAGGTCAGTTACGCCTCGCGCGAGAACCGGGATCAGTTCCCCACCGGCCCGGACAACAGCGATCAGCAGGACTGGTGGGGGTTCAGCCCGAAGGTGGGCCTGCTGTGGGATGTCGCCCCGAACGCCCAGGCGTTCCTCAACGTGAGCCGCAGCTTTGAACCACCGAGTTTCGGGGAGTTAACCAACCCGACCAACGGCGGCCGGGGGCTCGTCCAGCTCGACGCGCAGACGGCCACCACCCTCGAGGTCGGCACCCGCGGCCGGCGCGACCGGGTCGCCTGGGATCTCGCGTATTATTACGCATGGATCGACAACGAACTGCTCGAGACCCAGGTGGCGCCGGGGCTCAACCAGACGCTCAATGCCGGGCGCACCCGGCACCAGGGCGTCGAGGCCGCCCTCGAAGTGGACCTGCTCAGGCACCTGACCACCCGGCCCGCGTCAGACTCCCGGGACGGAAAGACCGTGGCCGTCCCCAAGACCGACCGGGTGTTTCTGCGCCAGACCTATCTCTGGAACGATTTCCGGTTCCAGGACGACCGCCTTTACGGAAACAACCAGCTCGCCGGAATCCCCGCGCACTACTACAGAGCGGAGGTCATGTACGAACATCCCTGCGGATTCTACGGCGGCCCGAACCTCGAATGGGTGCCCAACAAATACAACGTGGACTTCGCCCAGAGCCTGTTCGCGGATCCCTACGCGCTGCTGGGATTCAAGGTCGGTTACCGGAGCCCGAAGGGGTTCTCCGTGTTCTTCGAGGCGAAAAATCTCACGGACAAAAAATACGCGGCCGTCACGGGTGTCATCGCCGACGCGGGCGGCCAAGACCGCGCCCAGTTTCTTCCCGGAGACGGCCGCAGCTTCTTTGGAGGCATTGAATGGAAATGGTAACCCCATCCCGACACCGCATTTTTTCCGCGCTGGGCGCGGCAATCATCTGGGGTGCGTGTGTTTTGTTTCCGGGCCCCGGGGGGGCGCGCGCGGCCGACCCGGCGGCGGCAAAGGGGCATCACCCCGCGGCGCCCGCCGGCGTGGGGTCTCTGGACGTGTTTGCACGAGGCAACCAGCTCCATCTCCTGCTCGCCCGAACACTCCGTGGCGAGCCCCCCGGCCTGTTCTATTTCCGCTCCGAGGACGCCGGCAGAACCTGGCTGCCCCGAGTGCGCATCGACTCGGCCGCCCCCCACAATCCGCACCGCGGAATGGACGCCCAGATCGCCGCCACCCACGAGGTCATCCTGGCCGCTTGGATGATTCAAGGCACCGGATTGTTCGGCTCCGGTCCGATCGCCCTGGCGCGTTCCACCGACGGCGGCAAATCCTGGGCGCCTGCCGCATCCCCGCTGGACGACCGGTCCACCGCCGGCCACAGCTTTCTGGATCTGGCGGCGGACACCGCGGGTGTGTTCCATCTCACATGGCTCGACAGCCGGGACGGCCAGCAGGGCGTCCGATACACGCGCTCCACCGACGGCGGCAAAACCTGGGAGCCGAACCAGACCCTCAAAGCAGCCAGCTGCGAGTGCTGTTGGAACACCCTGGCCACCGGAGGCGCCGGGGAGGTGGCCGTGCTTTTCCGGGACAAAGATCCGCGGGACATGCGTGTGGCGTTTTCCAAAGACGGCGGCGCCGCCTGGCAGGTGGGCGCTCCCGCCGGCAGCTTCGGCTGGCAGTTCAACGGCTGCCCGCACACCGGCGGCGGCCTCGCGTTCAGCCGCGAAGCCGGACAGCCCGTCTTGCACAGCGCCGTTTGGACGGGGCGCTCCGGCCAGACGGGGGTCTATTACACCCGTTCCACCGACCTCGGCGCCGAATGGACAAAACCGCAGGCGCTCGGCTCGGAAAAAGCATCCCATCCCGATCTGGCCGCGCTCCCGGACGGCACGATCGCCGCGGTGTGGGACGTGCACGGTAACGGCGCCGGGGACGGAATCTGGACGGCGCTCTCGTCCGATCACGGGGTGACTTGGAACCCGCCCGTGCATTTCGCAAGGCGCGCCTCCGCCACGCATCCCAGGGTGGCGGCGGCGGACGGAGAGTTTGCGGTTTTTTGGACCGAAACCACCGACACGGGCGAAAGCTACTGGCGTCGCCAACCGCTCGCCAAACCGTAACGGGCCGCCCGGCGCGAAATAAAAAAAGCGGCGCTCCCGCCCGAAAGCAGGAGCGCCGCGAAAAGGCTGCGAAGCCGGTTACTTGTTTGCGGCTGTGACGGCCGGGAAATCGTCGGTCCGGAACGGGCTGGCGGGCAGGCCGGCGCCGTTGACCAGGTTGGGCTCGGCGTCCTCGCTCCAAGCAAACCGCACCGCGACGGGCTTGGCCACGTCAGGGCTGCTCACCAACAGGCTCTCTCCGTCCACGGTCGCAACGGCGGGCACGAACTTCTGGTCCTCCCCGGCGATCGTGAAATGGCTGAGCGCCTCGCCGTTCCGCGCCTTGATCCCCTTGGAATGGGTGAAGGCGATGCGCACCTTGTCCTTCTCGACTTTCGACTCTTTGTAGAGCGGCCCGGAGTAAATCACGCCCTTCTTCTCGTAGGTCTTGCTCAATGCCCAGAGCGCCAGACGCAGGCCGACGTCCTGTTTGTTCTTGGGATGGATGTCGGTGATGTTGCCCACGTCGGTGGTCACGGCCATGCCGGTGTTGGGCACATTCTTGAGCGTCAGGAGCTGGGCTTCCCAGAGCTCCGCGCACGGGGAACGATCCGCGTTCGGGTTGGCGCGGTTGTAGCCGAAGGGCGCAATCTGCACGAAAAGGAACGGGAATTCCCCCTGCGCAAAGTCTTTTCGCCAGTTGGCGATCATCGCCGGGAAAAGCGTCCGATACTGGTGGGCCCGGCTCACATTGGATTCGCCCTGGTACCAGATCGCTCCGCGGATCGAGAACCGCAGCAGCGGCGAAATCATGCTGTTATACAGATTGGCAGGATAATTCGACCCCCGGTCGGGCGCCGCCGCCAGAACCGGCTTGCGCGGCGCGGGTTTCTGCTCCGCCTTGGCCTTTTCCACCTGCGCAGGCCAGGCCTCCGTTGCCTTGTCAAAAGCCGCCTTTGCCTTGACCGGATCGAACGTCGCCACCTTGTCGGCGTAATTGTCCAACATCGGCTTCAACTCCGGCACAGCTTCGAGCGCTTTGCGGCTCGTCCACGCTTCCGCCACGGTCCCCCCCCAATTGCTGCCCACCAATCCCACCGGCACCGCGTTGAGTTGCTGATGCAGGTGGCGTCCAAAAAAGTAACCCACGGCCGTGAAATCACCCACCGTCTCCGGACTGCAAACCACCCAACTGCCTTTCAAGTCCTCCTGGGGTTCCGCGGCGATGGCGTTCTGCACCTTGAAATGGCGGATCTTGGGGAATGTCGCCGCCGGGATTTCTGTTTCCGGCTGGTTCGCCTGTTTGACAGTCCATGCCATGTTGGATTGACCCGAACACAGCCACACTTCCCCAACCAACACGTCGGTCACAGTGAGGGAATTGTTGCCGGTGACTTGGAGTTCAAATGGGCCTTCGCCCTTGGGCAAGGCCACCTTCAGGGCCCAACGCCCGTCGGCTCCGGCCACCGTCTGCGCCGAACTTTTGCCCAGTTTCACTGTCACTTTCTCCTGCGGATCGGCCCAACCCCAGATGGAGGCCGGTTTGCCCGCCTGGAGCACCATGTGATCGCTGAGAATCGCGGGCAACTTCACGTCCGCATACGCCAGCGAACCGGCCGCAAAAGAGAGCACCACGGGGAGGAAACGTCTTGAGAGAATCATAGGAGGATATTTGGGGAATTCGCGGGGCAAAATACCGCGTGCAGGCAACCCTTCAAGCCGCCAGATATTAGAACCGTTTATGCAAACGCTGCATCGCCAGCAAAAGCCGTCGGCCACCTCTCATGAGGGCGCGGAATAAGATGCATCCGTGCCGCTCGTTCCCCCGCAGACCGCCCCTGTTCGATTGCCCCCAGGAGTCGCCAGCGCATTTTCGGGGAGCAAACCCTGCCTTTTCTCAAAAAAAGACCAAACTGAAGCGCTCTGCGGGGTTATAAGAATGCATGCTTCCCATGAACACCCGCCTCAGATCCCTCGCTCGGTTGGCATCGTTGTGCCTCTTGAGCGCCTTTTCCTGTGTTTTGACCCCGCGCGCAGCCGCTGCGGACCGGCCGCCCAATATCATCCTGATTATTTCAGATGATCACGGCTTCACCGATTACGGATTCATGGGGCACCCCCTGCTCCGCACTCCGAACCTGGATCGGCTTGCCTCGCAAAGCCTCCTCTACACCCGGGGCTATGTCATGCCCGTCTGTTCCCCCTCCCTCGCCTGCCTGCTCACCGGCAAACTCCCCCATCAAAACGGCATCACCGGCAACGACCTCGCCAACTCAGCCCCTCAGTCCGCTCCCGCCTCAGGCCGCGGCCCCTTGGTTACGCGCCTCCTCGAAAACCCCACGCTTCTCCCGAAGACACTTGCCAACGCGGGGTATCTCACCCTGCAAACCGGCAAACTTTGGAACGTGGTCTACAACGACGTCGGCTTCACACACGGCATGACCGAAAAGACCGGCAGACACGGGGGGGAAGGCTTGGACATCGGCAGAAAGACCATGCAGCCCATCTTCGAATTCATCGAAACAGCGCGCACGCAGAACAAACCCTTCTTCGTGTGGTACGCCCCCCTGATGCCCCACGACCCGCACACCCCACCCAAAGACATCCTCGCCCATTATGAGGGCAAAGGGCTCACCCCGAAGGCTGAGAAATACTACGGGATGGTCGAATGGTTCGACAAAACCTGCGGTCAACTCGACGACTACCTCCAACAAAACCACCTCGCCGAAAACACCCTCCTCCTCTACCTCACCGACAACGGATGGGACGCCGACCGCGGCTACGGCAGCGATCGCGCCAAACTTTCCGCGTATGAACTCGGCATCCGCACCCCCATGTTCGTGCGCTGGCCGGGCAAAGTCGCGCCCGAACGCGACGACGAAACCCTCGCATCCATCCTCGACGTTGTGCCCACTCTCCTCAAAGCCGGCGGCGCGAAACCGGCCGAACCTCTCCCAGGCTTGGATCTCCTTGATCGGGCAGCAATGAAGGCGCGGAAAACCGTGTTTGTCGAATCCTACACCCACGACATCCACGACCTGGCAGATCCCGCCAAAAGCCTCCTCGCCACGATCACCATCCACGGATGGACAAAACTCATCACCCCCACCGGCCTAAAGGATCTCAAACGCGCCTTCGCCGGCGTGCCCGACGCACCCGCCCTGTTTGACCTCCGCGCAGATCCCATGGAATCCGGCGATCGCTCCCAACAGAAACCCGAGGAGGTCCGCCGCCTGCAGGCGCTCCAAAACTCGGCGTGGAACCCCGCCGCCCATTAAAAACCGAACTCCGACAGTTTCACGCGGATGCGCGGGGAGCGCGGAGGGCTTTTTGGAAATGACGGAACGCCAATGCGTTGCGCTTCCCTACTCGCGGTGAGTCCGCTGGAAGTTCGGTTTTCAGGTGAAAACGCGAAGCCTACATCTCCCTTCTTTTCGAGTATCCGCACCGGCGCCCGCGGAGCCCCGCGCAACGCGAGGGAGGCCCGCTGGGATTTCACCGTCCCGCTGGCATTTTCTTCACAACCCTCGGCGGAAGCCGGGGTTTGAGTGCGCAATAATATGAGATATCGCGTGGAGGTCCAAACCGAGGCGGCGGCGATCCTGAATCCGCAAGCGGTGAAGCCGGAACAGCCCTTCGTTTTGTGCCAGGCGTGATGGCGTATCTGTGGTTTAACCCGGCTTTTTCGCCGGAGGACCATCAAGATTCGGAGGTGGACGTGTTGCGTTCCCTGCGGAAAGAGCAAGCGCCCTCGATCACCTTTTTTGGCGCCAACGACACATGGATGAAGGGGTGGGAGAAAGTATCGGAAAAACTCAAGGATCTCGGCCACAGCGGCTCCGAACAATGGTTTGCAGAGGGACAGGGCCACGGCTTCTTCAACAAGGAACCGTGGCAGACTTTGACGCTCCTCGCGGCGGATCGGTTTTTGGTTCAGCGCGGTCTACTCCAAGGCGAACCCACGCAAGCGACACCGGCCGGACCCGAGCGACTTTTCCAGCGACCTTAACCGGACTTTTTCACCGCCCAATCACTCAACCCTCCAGAACCTATGCGTCAACTCGTCTCCTCCCTCGCTCTGCTCCTCGCTCCTCTGGCCGCCTCCGCGGCGGAGCGTCCCAATGTGATCTTCATCCTGGCGGATGATCTTGGGGCGCGGGATCTGGCATGTTTTGGAAGCACCTTTTATGAAACACCCAACCTGGACCGCTTAGCCCAGCTCGGCACCCGCTTTACGCAGGCCTATGCGGCGAGTCCGCTCTGTTCGCCGACGCGCTCCAGCATTCTGGTCGGGCAGTATCCCGCGCGGACGGGAATCACGGCGCCGGGGTGTCACCTCGATCCGGTGGATCTCAACAAGGAGTTGGTGAAAGCGGGGCCCGGCGCGCGAGTCATTCAGCCCAAGAGCGTGTCCCGATTGAAGACGGAATACTTCACGCTGGCGGAAGCATTTAAGGAGGCGGGATATGCCACCGCCCATTTTGGGAAATGGCACCTTGGACATAACCTGGGAGCCGGGGACCGATACGAGCCGAGGGATCAAGGGTTTGACTTTGATTTTCCGCACACGCCCAAAGCGCCGGGACCCGGGGGCGGCTATCTGGCTCCGTGGAAGTTCATCAAAGACCCCCAGATCAACGCCGAACCGGGGGCACACATTGAGGAGCGGATGGCGGAGGAAGCGGCGCGATACATCGCGGCGCACAAGGGAGAGCCTTTTTATCTCAACTACTGGGCCTTCTCCGTGCATTCGCCGTGGAACGCCCGTCCGGATTATATTGAGCATTTCAAGGCCAAGGCGGACCCGCAGAATCCCCAGCACAATCCGTTGTATGCGGCGATGGTGAAGTCGCTCGACGACGGGGTGGGTAAGATCCTCAAGGCGGTGGAGGACGCCGGGGTGGCTGAACGCACGATGATCGTTTTCTTTTCGGATAACGGAGGCTTCGCATACCCTCCGAAAAAAACGGACCCGGAGGGTTACGCGCACATTCCGGCCACCAGCAACCTCCCTTTTCGCAGCGGGAAAGCCTCGCTTTATGAGGGCGGCACCCGGGAACCCTTTTTGTTCGCATGGCCCGGCAAAACAAAGCCGGGGGCAACCCGTGACATTTTGTTTCAGTCGGTGGACTTCTATCCGACCCTGTTGTCTCTGGCGGGGCTGAAGCCTCAGTCGGGGCTCAAACTGGACGGGATCGATCAGTCCCAAGCCTTGCTGGGAGGCGAGTCTGCGAGGGATCGCGTGTTTTGTCACTTTCCCCATGGGAGCGCCACTTCGGACTCGGTCATGGACGGCTTCTATCCGGGCAGTTCTGTGCGGAAGGGAGACTGGAAGCTCATTCGCTTCTATGCGCGCAACGAGGATGGGACGGATGCGCTCGAGTTGTACGATCTCAAGAACGATGTGGGGGAACGCAATAACCTGGCCAAGGAACGACCGGAAATCGTCCGCGAACTGGGATCGCTGCTCGCAGCCTTCCTTGAGGACACCGGCGCGGTGATTCCGAAGTTGAATCCGCATTACATCAAGGCGGCGCCGGGCGGGCTCAGGAAGTAGCTTCTTCGGTCGGCAGCCAGAGCGCGAGGATCGCGGCCGGCAGGAAGAGGAACGAAGCAAAGAGCAGCACCGAGCTGAAGTCGGCCGGCTTGGCGAAGATCCCGAAGAACACCGTGCCCGCGGCGGCGAAGACGCGGCCGATGTTGTAGCTGAAGCCCGCGCCGGTCGTGCGCAGCAGCGTCGGGAAGAGCGGCGGCAGGGCCATCGTGAAGAGCCCGAACACGCCTTGGCAGAAGCCGATCGCGGCGTAGAGGCCGTAGGTCGCGCCGAGGCTCCACGGGAAGGCGAAGGTCGCGCCCATCAGAAGGAAGTAGGCGCCGAAGAAGCCCGCCAGCGTGCGTCGGTAACCGAAGCGCTGGGCGGCCCAGCCGGAGACGAAGTTGCCGACAACCGAAGCCGCGATGACCCAGAAGAGCGCCACCGAGACCACCTGGGCCTTTTCGAGCGAGCCGGCCACGACCTCGGGGTGGTTTCGGATGAACGCCTGCTGCCAAAACATGAAGCACCAGTGGCCCGTTAGGGAAATCGCGCAGAGCACGGAGGCGATGAGCGTTTTGCGGCGGATGCCGCTCCCGAACAACCCCGACATCGGCGGGGCGGACTGTTTGCCCTGCTCGGCGGACCACTCGGCGGTCTCCGGGACCTCCTTGCGAATCCAGAGCGTGACGAACGCCGGCAGCACGCCGATGAGGAAGACCCAGCGCGGCGCGTAGCCCGGGAGCTGCCGCAGCAGGAAGACCGCGGCGATGGCCGCCAGGATGCCGAAGTTAACCGCGCACTGGAGCACGGCGGCGATCCACGGGCGCCACTTCTTCGGCCAGGTCTCGGACAGCAGCGATGCGCCGACGGCCCATTCGCCGCCGATGCCGAGCGCGGCGAGAAAACGGAAGATCATCAGCTGCCACCAGGTCTGGGCGAAGAACGACAAGCCGGTGAAGAGCGCGTAGGTGAGGATCGTCAGGACCAGCGTGCGGCTCCGGCCGAGACGGTCGCCGATGATGCCGAAGAACGCGCCGCCCAGAGCCCAGCCGATCAGGAACGCCGCCTGGATGACCGATCCGTAGAGCGCGACGTCCGGGTCGGACTCCTTTGTCACCAGGAGCTCGGCCACAAAAACCGTGGCGACGAGGGTGTAGAGATGCAGGTCGAGTCCGTCGAAGAACCAGCCGAGCCACGCCGCGAACCCGGACTTCTTCTGGTGCGAGGAAAGCTCGCAGAGCCGGGTCGCTTCGGCGGGAGGGGCGCGCATGGAGGGACTGTTGAAACCGCCCAAGAATGAGCAAGGCCGGGTTTGCGGCCGGCCCTGCGCGAGGACTTACCTCTTCTCGGCGTCGGCTGGCTTGGCGGGCGCCTTGGGTTTGGGGGCCGGCGTCGGCGTGTACGGCTGGTTGGTCAGGGCGCCTGGGGCGACCTTGAGGAGATTCGGAGTCATGTCCGGCGCCTTGGCGTCGCCGTTGGCCCACTTGAGGGCGCCGACGAGGATCTCCTGGAAAATCGGGTGGGTCCAGACGTCCTCCCGATGGCCCATGGCGGTGTAGAAGACGCGGCCCTTGCCCTCAAGCCTGGCCCAGCAGTTCGGGAACGGCGGGCGTTTGTAGTCGTCGCCTTCGAGGGGCGGGTCGTTGAACGTGGTGAGGACGTGGATCTCCGGGCGGAAGTCCTTGAGCGTATACCACTCCTCCAAGAGGGAGAACGAGTCGCCGATCTGCCCGAACCCGGGGAAGGTCTTGTCGATGACCTTGTTCACGCCGGCCTGCTGCTTGCCGTGGCGGATGAACTCGGCGCCGAGGAAGCAGACGTAGGCGTCGGCCTTGTCGCCGTGGTTCGCGAAGCGCTCGGGCCCTTTTAAGGACTCGTTGTCGGTATGGAAGGTGTCGGCGGCGGAGTGCGTGCCCACGAAGCCCTTGCCGGATTTCACGAAGTCGAAGAGCGCCTGCTTGCCGGCCACGGACATCGGGGGATTGCCGTCGGCGCCTTCGGAGCAGAGGTCGCCGGTGGTGTAGAACATCACGGTGTCGAACTGGGCGAGGTATTCCGGCGAGAACTTCGACCCGTCCTTGGAGAAGACGAACTCGATGCCGTGTTTCGCGCCGAGCTCGAGGAGCTGTTTCTCGGCGAAGCTGGGCTGTCCCTTCTTGTAGGAGATGACCTCATGCTCGTAGCCCGAGGACTTGGTGAAGAAGAGCACCTTGCGCTTGGGGTCGTCGGCGGCGGACGCGGTGAGCGCGACCAGGCAGAGGAGGAGCGTGCGGAGGATCATGGGGATGCCCCGAGCAAATCCGCCCTCTCACCCGCAGGCAAGCAGTTTGGGCGCAGCGGCCGGCGGACCGGCGCGCGGGCGGGAATGGCCTCCTGACTGCAGGTGAACCGCAGATGGCTCAGATCTCCGCAGATGATTCACTGACTGGATGAAGCGCTTGGAGTCGAGGCACGGACTGCTCCCTCTTAAAAGGAATGTTCCGCTGCTTGAACTCGATCTGCAAAGCGTCCTGATACACCGCCTCCAGAAAACCATTCCCGGGCTCACGATGAACCTCCATCGCCGCACCAATGATGGCATACGTCTCTGGGTCCCTCTGCGAATCTGCGTTTATCTGCGTCATCTGCGGTTTACCTGCAGTCAACGGTGCCGCTGGGGACAGACTCTCTATGGCCGCAATCATAGATTGCCTCCATCCGAAGGATCGTCGGTTGGTCTTGTAGCTCCATCGGCAGGCTCTCACCGGTTGCTCTCGAAACTCTCAACAACTCAACCCAAGACACCGCGCTCTCTCTGTCTAAAAAAGCGGAGCAAGCCCATCTGATTCATCGCGGACATTCGGGACAGGCAAAAGTCGGTCGTAGCGCCATTGGCAAAGGCCTTCCCAAGCAAAGGCTCTGCGCTCTGTGCGTTTTCTATCGTTGTTGGCGGCTCCGTCCTACCCAAACAATTTCCATGGCGCAGCCGGGCCAAACTCCGCCGCGCACGGGGGCAGCGTCCGCTGGATCTCCTCGATTCGATAGCCCAGCCCCGGCCCGGAGATGCTCGACAAATCCACCACCCCTCCCCGCCGCTGGTAGATCCCCGGATGCACCCGGGCCTCCGGGGCCGACGCCTCCGGGTAATACTGCATCGAATTGGTTTCAACGCCCATGATCGTGGGCAAATGCGACGCCAACAAAAGATGCGGGATTTGGGCCAGCATCGGGTTGGTGAGGTCCTGCACCATGAGGGTCATGCCATGGGCCTGGGCCCAGCACGCGCTGAGAATCGCTCCGGTGAGGGTTTTGCATGTTTTCAGCGCCACACCGGTCCACCCCAGGCTTCGCCCCAACCGGACGTGTCTCCAGTCGTGCGCGCTCTCGTCGAGAAACAGCGGTTTGCGGGCCGACACAGTGAGCACATCCAGCGGGAACGCCTCCAACTCGTACGGAAAGGGTTGTTCCACGTACAGGATCATCCCCGAGATCCGCGGCTCCAAATCACGCGCCTGGTCCAGGATCTCCGCCACATACCGCGGATCGCGCACGGTGCAGTTGAAGTCGGCGCTCAGCCATTGCACCCCCGTTTCCATCGCAATGCGCCCCACCGTGAGCAGCCGCCGCAAGTCCCACTCCGCGTCGTTCCCTCGCAATTTCACCTTGAGACACTCCAGCCCGTCCAGGGCGATCCAATCCCTCAAAAGCACGGGATGCCCGTCCCCGGGCAACACTTCGGGCAAATCCGACTCCTCAAGCGCATCGAGCCCGCCCACCAAATGCCAGGCCTTCATCCGGTCCCGGCGAGCGGGGAGCAGGAAATCGGCAGGGAATCTTCCCTGGAATTTGGGATCTCCCTCAAACCAGTGGGCCAGATCCCGGGAGAGGAACTCCGGGCCGAATGTATGGAAAGTGTGCCTCTGCAAAAGCACGCCGTACGCGTCGTGCAACGCGAGGTCGAATGCGGAAAAACACACCAGCGCGGCCAGCCACGGCATCGGCTCCGAGCCGGGATGCTCGGCATTGGCCTGAGCCAGCAGACCGGGCAGGATTCGCTCCTGGAACTCCTGGCTGATCTCCAGCGGATGGCCGTGGCATTGAAAATCCGCCAATGCGTCACCGATGCGGCGGCAGAACTCCTGGAGCCGCTCCAGACGTAGGGCGTAAGCAAGCGTGCCGGGCCAAACCCATTGCACACTGAGGGGCGTCTCGCCCCAGCCCCGAGCCGATTGGCCGGCGTCATTGCGGACCGCCAGACACACGCGGGCGCAAAACACTTCGGTGAGAGTTTCCGTTCCAAACTTCAGGGGCAGGCGCGTCCGGAGCGGCAGATAATAAAGCCGTGCGCCCCACACGGACATCGAGCGAGAGGTGGACATCGGAGGAGGAGGTTCAAAGGGATTATTCAGGGAGGGGTTTGCCCTTGGTCTCCGGCGCGAACCACACCAGCGCCATTCCCAAAAGGTAAACCAAAGTGATGACCGAGCCGGCCCGCGGATAACTCCCTCCGAATGCGGCCACCAACTGCCCCTGGGTGAGCGCTCCGACCGCGGCGAAAAGGCGGCCCGCGTTGTAACAAATGCCCTGGGCCGTGGCCCGGATCCGGGTGGGAAACAACTCCGGGAAATACAGCGGAAACCAGCCGTAAAAAGAGGCGGTCACCGCGCTGCTTGCGAACGCGGCGCACAAAAAGCCCGGGCCGTAGGAGGTCACTGCGCGGAACATCCAAGCGCACACGAGCAGCGACGCCAGACAGAGGAGGAAATAGGCGGGCCGCCGGCCAAAACGCGTGCCGAGAAAAGGTGCGCCGAGCGCCCCCACAATCGCGCCCACCGCCTGAATCATCTGCGTGTCGGCCTTGGCCGCCGGATTGCCAGCGCCGACCAGCTGATCGGCCCAGAGCGGCAGCCACTGGACGGCGCCCCAGGTGCCAATCAACGAGATCGAGGCAAAAGCGATCCCCAGCAGGGTGCGGCCGCGCAGCTCGGGACCGAACACCTCAAGCAATACGTTGGGGGCGCCCTCCCGGACCGAGGCCTTCCAGCGTTCGGACTCCGGGACGAGGCCCACCACAAAGACGGCGATGAAAGCGGGCAAGGCGGCCACGATCATCATCCAGCGCCACGACTCCGGCGTGACTGGATGGAGCCGGGCGGTGACACCCACGAGCAGAAAGCCCACGTTCGCGGCCGCCCCCATCAGCCCCGCCAGCAACGGCCGCCAGCGCTCGGGCCAACTCTCCATCACCAAAGCCACCCCGAGCGCCCATTGGCCGCCCATGCCCAGGGCCGACACCCCGCGCACCACAGCCAGTTCCCAGGGGGACTGCGCGAAATAGCCCAGGCCCGTCACCAGGGAATAAACCAGAATGCTCAGCGCCATGGCACGGACCCGACCCACCCGGTCGCCCAGCCAGCCGAAGAGTCCGCCCCCCAAAGCGGCGCCCACCAGGAAAAACGCGGTGATCACCCCCATCCAAGCGCCGATCTGCTCGTCGCCCCCGGCCCCGAGAATCTGCCGCAGCGCGGGACGCGCGATCAGCGGGAAAAGGCCGATTTCGTAGCCGTCAAAAAGCCAGCCCAAGCCGGCGGCAAAAAGCACGATCCACTGGCTTCGTCCAAGAAGCCCTGAAGCGGGAGATTGGGGGCGGTTCATGGCGGTGATTCAACCGCAGAGCGCCCGGGAGCACTTTGCAAATCGGGCAAACCCGCCCGGGAATTCAGGCGCGGGAATCCGGCGCCGGCGCCCGCACCGTGTCGCGGTAGGCCTTGGGCGAAGAGCCGTAAGCCTGTTTGAAGGCCCGGTTGAAATTGGAGAGATCTTCGAACCCGGCCTCAAATGCGATGGCGATCACCGAGTTTTCCGTCCGTGCAAGGAGTTGCAGCGCGTGTTGGAGCCGCAGCAGGGTGCGTTGTTCCAGCCAACTCTGCCCGGCAACCTCCCGGAAAAGCGCGGTAAACTGCCGGCGGCTCAGCCCGACGGAACGCGCGGCGTCATCCAGGGTATCCTGCCGGAAAAAGCGGGTCTTCTGGAGCTGCACATACTGGGCGACGCGTTCCGCCGCGCCCCAGTCCCGAGGGGAGCCGAGTTCCGGCGCCTCCCCGTGGCGCTCGAGCAGACGCACAAACCGAGCGGAGATCTCCAGCAACCGCGCCGTGAGAAGCGTCTCCCAGCCTTCCCTCTGGAGATGCTGCTCATAAAGCATCTCTTGAAAACAGCCCCGCAGAAAACGGGTGACCCCGCCCTCCGACGCGGGCCAATGCGCAAGTCCGAGGGATTTGAGCCGGGCCGCCACCCCGCCCAGAAGCAGGCCCGGCTGGTAATGGATGGCGTAAAGGGTGACGGCGTTGCCCTCCACATCCACCTGCCGATGCTCCAACCCCGCGGGCACATGCACAAAACTGTCCGCCCCGAGCAGCACCCGGCCCGATTCCGACTCCCAAACCGCCCGGCCCGCCAGCACGAGGAAAAACTTGGAAAACTCGTCCCGGAGCTGCCCGAAAAAACCGGGCCCATGCCGACTTTCAAAAACGCTCACCCCGAACCCCGGCAAGGCCACAACCATGGGGCTGTGCACCACGGGGGAGGAGGGAGGATCTTGGGGCGTCATTGCAACGGGAGCGGCGCGTCGGCCGACGCGCGGATGGCGACATTCCAAGGCGAAACGGAGCTCCAGCGCAAGGGGCGGCTTAGCGCCGTTCCCCCCCCAGAGTTCCGAGCGCCCGCCCCAGACAAGCCGCGCCATGCGCTGCTCACTCCACGCGATCCAACCAAAGCCGGTTGCGCGCGAAATCCAGGGTCATCGGCCCCCTGGACAATGCTCCCCAGCCCAAGACGCTTTCCTTCTTTTTGGCACGCGTGCTGTATTTCAGCCGTTTGAGCCGCAATCCATCCTACTGTCGTGCGGCTCAATGAGCGTTGCGTTTGCGCCGGTTGAGCTTTGCTCGGGAGAGCTCAGCGGGTCTTGGGATGAACTCATCCCTTTCTGTCATCGCCCCGGAAGAAGGGTTCTTTGACCCTCAATAGGCGGCTCCCGCTCAGCGCCCCGGCGCCCCGAGAGCCAATGGCCATTTCCCTGAATGAAACGGCGCCACGGGATACCCCTCGCGATTCATCAGATTCGGCGCCGCTTCCTCGTCCCACGCAAACCGCACGTGTTTGGGCGCGGACACCGCGGGGCTATGCACCCACAAATCCGCCCCCTCAATCGTGCCGGTCGCCGGACGAAACACGCCATCCTCTCCGGCCACCTCCAAGTGCGTGGGCGCCTTGCCATCCCGCGTCGCCAGGCCGTTGCCGGCATGCCGGAAACGCACCCGCAAACGCGCCCCCTCCGGCTCGAGCCCGTCAAAAAGCGGGCTCTCCACGATCCCCGCGTCCTTCCGGTAAACCCTGCTCAGCGCCATGGCGGCGAGCCGCAGAGCCGCCTCCTGTTTTTTCACGGGATGAATGTCGCGCACATCGGAGACGGTGTCGTGGATGACAGCCATGCCCGTGTTCGGCTGTTTGAGAAATGCCGTCTGCGCCATCCAAAACTCCGGCAATGTTTCCCGGGTGATCGGCAGCTCCTTGGTGCTGCGCGCCGAGTAGGTCCAGGGCGCGATCTGCACGTAAAGAAACGGGAAATCCCCCTGCTGCCACACGGACCGCCAGGTGTTGACCATCTTCTCCAGCATCCCCGTGTACCCGGCCCCGGCCAGCTTCAGGCAGTTGCTCTCCCCCTGATACCAGAGCGCCCCGGCAATCGCGTACGGCGCCATGGGATGCAGCATCCCCTTGTAAAGCCCGCCCCCGTCCGACCACGCCTCAATGGGTGTTCCGCCGACCGACGCGTTGAGGATGCCCACGGGCACCCCGAGCTGGCGCCGCAATTCCCGCGCGAAGAAGTAGCCCAGCGCCGAGTCGCCATTGACGCCGCCGCTCAGGAGCTCGTTGCGATTGGCCCGATGCCACCCGCCCTGGACGGCCACGGGCTGAGCCGCGGCGCCGCCCTTGCGGACCGTGAATTGGCGCACGGCGTCGTCCTCGGCCGCGGTCAGCTCGGCGTCGCCGTTGAAAATCGCATGGCTGAAGCTCCAGTGCATGTTGGACTGCCCCGAGGCGAGCCACACCTCGCCCACCAGCACGTCCCGCAATTCCAGGCGCGTGGTTGCGTCTGCAATCACCAGCGTGCGCGGCTCCAGACTCGCCGGCAGGGGATCCAAATCCAAACGCCACAGACCGTTTGCGTCGGCCTTGGTTGTCTTGTTCTGACCGGCAAACTCCACACGCACCTCCGTCTGGGCAGGCGCCATCCCCCAGACGGGCACAGGACGGCCCTGCTGCAGCACCATCCGGTCTGAGAAAAGGCCATTGGGCGCGAGACGCACAGGCCCCGCCGCCTTGACCGCCTTCCGGGGATCGGACGGCGCCGCCGCCAGTTGCCCGCGCAGCCAGGGCGTGATGCGCTGGGCCCAACGCGCCCCATGCTCCCGCTGGCCCGCCCCGCTCAAATGCACCCCTTTGCCGCCCCGCTCCCGCAGCGCACCGGTCAGCGCGTCCGTGTCCGGCCCCTCCAACCCCGCGCCGCTCTCCCACACATGACGCTGCGCCAGCCGAATCTCCGGTGAAAACTCGTCTCCGGGCACGTGGTAGCTGGCCTGCGCCACAAACCAGGGGGCTTCCCAACCCGCCGCAGCCCGGGACTCGGCGATAAGTTTCTCCAAATACGTCCGATACCCGGGCCCGGGCAGGGTCCGGCTCGGATCGGCTTGGTTCGCATCCGACTCCCCCTGATGCCAGAGCACCGCGCGAAAACCGCGTTTACCCAAGGCCCGCAACTTCTCCGCAAAGGATTCGAAAATGCCGCCGTTGGACTCCCAGAGATTCGCGCCGACGGTGACCACCCGCCCCGTGATTGTGGGCAGAACCGGAAACTGAATACCCTTGGGCAACCACTCCCGCACGCTGGTGGCGCCCACCCCCGTGCTCACAAAACCCACGGGCACGCCGAACTCGGCCGCCAGGGCGTCGCCCAGAGGCGGCACAAAACTGCCCCCGGGTCCCCCAGCCCCCGGCTGGGGATCCCGGCAAATCTGCCAGCGCCCGTCTTCGAGTCGGGCGGAGACGCGCCCGGAAGACGTCCCCAGCTTTTCCTCGCCGTAATTTGCGGAATTGGACTGCCCGGCCACCACAAACACCTCCCCGACACCGACGTGTTCCACCGCCTGCTCGGCGCCCACTTTTGCCCCGTCCTTCGCCCGAATCTCGACCCGATACCAGCCCCCGGCCGGCGCCTTCAAAACACCCCGGAACGCCGCCACGGAAGGACTAAAAAAAACCGCCTGCCATTGCGGGGCGACGCCTTCGCCCAAAACCCGGGCCTCCAAGCGGTTGGGGCGCGGCTCTTTGGCGCTCCCGTACACCAGGTTCCCCTCCAGAAGCAGCTCCCCCTCGCCGCCATCCGTGCGCTGGAAAACCTGATGCTCCACGGGACTTTTGAGGACAATTCCGTAAGCCGCTTGGGCGGACGCGTCCGGGCCCGGTTGCGCTGCGGCAGGCGCTTGCCCACGGGCAACGGGCGAGGAGAGCAGGATCAGCGGAAGAAACCCAGCCGCCACAATTTGGGGGAAACAGATCAATTTCATGCGTCTATGGGAGGGGTAACCCCGGGACCGACGCCTTTATTGGGGGATGCCGGTTTTTTCCGGCGAACCCAACCACGCGCCCGGAGGAGGGTAGACAAGGATGCCTCCCATGACAGTGCGCGCCTGCGCAGTGCGGGAACCCCGTTTACCTCTCCCCTGCGTCCTCAAAGTGGCACAGCCATCCTGGATGTGACTGCCACAGGTCAAAGGCTGGAAGTCTGTGCCACCTTCCGGCGGCTTGCCGAGGGATGCCCGGGCCCGCTCCATCCACGAGGTTCGGCCGGATCGGCGCCGTGGAGGGGCACACAACTGGCTCTTTTAGCTCCCCCACCCAAAAAAAAAGCCTGTGCCAAAAAAAAATGTAACCTTTCCCTTCCCGGCTGGAGATGTCGGATGCATGAGTCACTCCCAGGCTACCACCCCCTTCTCCCGCTTCTCCCGCGTCTTTTACAGTTCAAGCCTCGCCTCAAGGGGGCTGGGTTTGGCGCTTGTGTTGACTGCTCCCTGGCAAAAAGCCGCCGCACAACCCTCCACGGCATTCTTCGAGAAACACTGCATCCAGTGCCACGACGAAGAGAAACGGAAGGGCGGGATCAACCTCGACTCGCTTACACGCGACTTCCAGAAGCCGGAAACCGCAGCCACCTGGGTCAAGGTTTACGATGTCCTGGCCCGGGGGGAGATGCCGCCCAAGAAAAAAACGCAGCCCGCCCCCGAGGAGCGCCGAGCGACCACCGACTGGATCCACGCCCAGCTCACCGCCGCCGACAACGCGCGCGTCGCCCAAGACGGCCGAATCCGCCTGCGGCGGATGACCCGCAGCGAATACGAAAACTCGCTTAAAGACCTGCTTGGCCTTCCCCGGCTCGACATCCAGGGCCTTTTGCCCGCAGACGGAAGCGTTGCCGGGTTCAAAAAAAACCCGCGGGCGCTGGAGCTCTCGCCCGCCCATCTTTCCGCGTATACGGCGGCCGCTGAAAAGGCGTTGGAAATCTCCATCGCCACCCGGAGCACCCCGCCTCCGGTTTTCAAGCAGCGCATTTATCCCGCCGGCCTGTTCAAGTTCGGAGCCAACCTGACTCTAGGTGACTTCGTGCTGCTCAAGGACCGCCAGCCCGATCCGCTCCTGCCCATCCGAGGCGCATCGCCGGATTCCGCCGACAAAGCGGCGGATCCAGAGCAGGAAGGCGAAAAGGCGGAGCGGAAACGGATTTTTGCGGAGAACAAGGTGGCCCAGAGTGAAAGCGCCGTGGGCCTTCTGATGCCGAACATTATCGGATTCGAGGCCGCCATGAACGTGGCACCGATCTACCAGGGGCCTTACCGGCTCCGGATCTCCGTCTGGGGGTTCCTCTGGAACGCCGGCTCGGTGGAACCCTACGCCGCGCAAGCCGCCGTGTTGCGGGCCCACGCGGAGGGCCATCAGCAAGAGGGAGGAAGACTCCTGGGCACGTTTACAGCGGCGTCACTCTCCCCGAAAGAACACACCCTCACCACCTGGCTCGACCCCCATGAGTCCATCGTGTTCGACCCCGTCTCCGTCCCCACCCAAGGCAACCGGATCGAACAACGCAAAGGGCGAACCGCCCAACACGTGGGCCCCGGGGTGGCGCTGGATTGGTTTGAAATTGAGGGCCCGGTTTTCGAGTCATGGCCGCCCGAAAGCCACCGGCGACTCTTTGGCGACCTGCCCATCGCGCCCCTTCCCGAAAACACCGGCGTGATTCCCCCAACGCGCGACCCCCTACGCCAGACCCCGGGGGGGTATCTTCCCGCTCTCAACAAGGACGTTCCCGCAGAGGAACGGACCCGGCCGCTTGAAACCGTCCAATCGACCAACCCCGAGGCGGACGCCCACGCGCTGCTGACCGGATTCCTGCGCCGCGCCTTTCGGCGAAACATCAGCCAATGGGAGGTCGCGCCTTATCTGAATCTCGTGATAAGACGGCTGGCCGCAGACGACTGCTTCGAAGACGCCCTGCGGCGCGCTTACATCGCC
The DNA here is from genome assembly GCA_945860355.1 of Chthoniobacter flavus. GTDB lineage: Bacteria > Verrucomicrobiota > Verrucomicrobiia > Chthoniobacterales > Chthoniobacteraceae > CAIURC01. The sequence continues at coordinate 27,370 of CAMARB010000017.1, forward strand.
GTGCTCACCTCGCCGGAGTTTCTTTTCCACCCGGCCGACGCCCCTCCCGGCGTCCCCCGGGACCCCGCCGCGTTCACCCTGGCCTCGCGCCTCTCTTTCTGGCTCTGGAACGGGCTCCCGGACGAACCCCTGCTGGCTGCCGCCGCCGACGGCACCCTGAGTCGGCCCGAAGTGCTCCATGCCCAGATCGACAGGCTGTTGGCCGACCCCAGGAGCAACCGGTTCATTGAGGACTTCGCCAACCAATGGCTGGAGCTGGAGCGCCTGGAGGAGACCTCCCCGGACCCCAAACTTTACCCCGAATACTCCTTCCTCCTGCACGAAGGGATGCTGTCTGAAACCCGGGCCTTTCTGCGGGAGCTCCTCGACAATAACCTGCCCATCACCTCTCTGGCGCGGAGCGATTTCTCCATGCTCACCCAGCGCTTGGCCGAACACTACGGGATTCCCGGCGTGGAAGGCGCTGAAGTGCAACGGGTGACGCTGCCCGCCGACAGCCCCCGAGGCGGCCTGCTCACCCAGGCGGCAATTCTCAAACTCACCGCCAACGGCACCACGACCTCGCCCGTCAAACGCGGCGTCTGGGTGATGGATCGCCTGCTCAACGAGCCGGCGCCGCCCCCGCCCCCGGGCATCTCCCTCATCGATCCCGACACCCGGGGCGCCACCACCGTGCGGGAACAACTCGACCGGCACCGCCAAGACGCCAGTTGCGCCGCCTGCCACGCCAAAATCGATCCCGCCGGGTTCGCCCTCGAATCATTCGACCCGGTCGGCGGCTGGCGCGCCCGCTACCGTTCCAACGGCAAAGGCGACATGCCACCCGAGAAGGACAAGAGCTTCGTGAATATCCAGTACCGGCTCGGTCCCGCCGTGGACGCCTCCGGACAAATGCCGGACGGCCGGGCATTTGGGGGAATCCAGGACCTCCAAACCCTTCTCGCGAAAGACCCGGAGAGACTCGCGCGCGCCTTCCTCACCCACCTGTCGCGATACGCCACGGGCACCGAACCGTCCTTTGCCGACCGGCGGATCATTGCCGAGCTGGTGCAATCCACCGCCTCCAGCCATTACGGCCTGCGGTCGCTCCTGCACGCCCTGGCGGAAAGCCCTCTCCTGCTCGGACCTTCCAGCCGATCCATCGCATCGCACCCATGAATTCAACCCCTCCCATCATGACCAACCGCCGTCAGTTCCTGCGCGCCGCCGGCGCCACCATCGCCCTGCCCTTTCTCCAGTCGCTTTGTCCGGCGCTGGCGCGCGCGGCGGCGCCTCTCGCGCAGCCCAAACGCCTGGTGCTCATCCACGTGCCCCTGGGCATGATGCCCCAGTTCTTCTTCGGCCCCAAACCGACCGCCGACGCCCCTCTGGTGTCGGGCGCCCCGCTCTCGACTCCCTACCTGGATCTGCTGGCGGAGCACCGCGGGCATTTCACCACGTTCTCGGGCATGTCACATCCCGACGTGGACGGCAACCATCACGCCTCTCACTCTTTCCTCACCGGAGCGCGCCACCCGGGCCAACCCACGTTCCGCAACTCCATCTCGCTGGACCAACTCGTGGCCGAGGAGATAGGGACCGACACCCGGTTTCCTTTCCTCTCGCTCTCGGTCCGCAAATCCGAGCACTACTCGGACTCCCTCGCCGTTTCCCGGGCCGGGGTGAGTATCCCCTCCGAAACCAGCCCCAAACGGCTGTTCCGGAACATGTTCGTGGCGGGCACCCCCGAGGAAAAAGCCGCAACCCTGCGGCGGATTGAAGCCGGCGGCAGTGTGCTCGACCTCGTGCTCGACAAGGCGTCCCGGCTGGGAAAAGCCGCCTCCGCCGACGACCGGGCTCGGGTGGACCAGTATTTCCAGAGTGTGCGCGAACTCGAACGCCGCCTTCAACGCTCCGTGGAATGGGAAAACCGCCCCAAACCCGCCGCGCCGGCGCCGGAGCCGGACGACATTGCCGACGCCAACCGGGTCATCGACAGGTCCAAGCTCATGTTTGAAATGATGCGGCTCGCGATGCAAAGCGACTCCACCCGGGTGATGACGCTGTCGCTGAGCACATTTTCAGTGGTGCCCCACGTGCCGGGAGTCAAAAACGAGACCCATGGCCTCACCCATCACGGCAACGAACCGGAGAAAATCGCCGAGCTCCGTAAGATCGAGGAGGCCCAGATCGTCGCCTTCGGCGGTTTCCTGCAATCCCTGCGCGACGTCAACGAAGGCGGCGGTTCGTTGCTGGACCAAACCCAGGTGCTCTACGGGAGTTGTTTGGGCAACGCCAATTCCCATTCCAACCAGAACCTGCCCATCATCCTGGCGGGCGGCGGGTTCAAACACCCGGGGCATCTCGCCTTTAACGAAACCCGGAACGAACCCATGGCCAAACTCTTCCTCACCATGCTCAACCGACTCGGCGTCGAAGCCGACAGCTTCGCCTCCTTCTCCAGCACCCTGCGCGGACTCGATTCCTAAACCGGTTCTCGCAAAGCTGCCCCGGGAAAAACCCAGGAATGGGCCTTTTTTAGCGGGAATAGGCCGGGAAGACCCAAACAAGCGCAAAAAACGCGCGCCGCGTTGGCCTTCCGCGAGGGGGAAGAACAGGAGAAGGCCGCCGGCGGTTCAGGCCATTTAGGTTTGGGCGTGAAACTCGCTCCCGGACGGTGGCTGCCCTGGAGTCGCACGGGTTTCTCTAATAAATCCGCGGTTCCCGGGTTTGGCTCAACGCGATGCCCCCACTCCCCCCCCCTGGACACCTCCCGCGCTCCGGTAACAGGCACATCAGAACCCTGTTCTCCCTCGGTCTGAGCTTGTTGGCCGGAGTCGCTCCGGCGCTGGACTTGCAATGGGCGGCGGTTTCGGACCCGGGCAATCCGCCGGACCGCACAGGCTACGGCGGGGTCGCCTACGCTTTTGAGATCACAAAAACCGAGATCACCCTCGGCCAATACGCGGAGTTTCTCAACGCCGTCGCGGCGAGTGATCCCCACGGCCTGTGGTCTCCCGCCCTCAAAAACGCCCCCACGGCGAGTATGAAGAGGGAGCGGGTCCTCATCGATCGGCAGGGCGAACCCGGCGCTTACCATTACGTGGTGACTCCCGAGTTCAGCTCGCAACCGGCCAGCGAGATCAGTTTTTTTGATGCCATGCGGTTTGCCAACTGGCTCCACAACGGCATGGGCAGCGGCGACACGGAATCCGGGGCCTACGGCGTTGCGGGTGCCAAAGGGCTCGCCGTGCATCAACCCGGGGCCCGGGTTTGGATTCCCACGGAGGACGAATGGTATAAGGCGGCCTATTACCAACCGGAACCCAAAGGCGGCCCGCCGGGGGGGTATTGGCGGTATCCGACCCGCAGCAACGAACCGCCCGCAGCCAAAGAAGCGGGCGCCCCCGATCAAAACGCGGCGAGTTTCGGGAGAGACCACCGCGAAAAGGACTACAGCAGCTACAATTTTATCCCCGTGGGCAGCCTTCCCAACGCAGGCAGTTATTACGGCACGTTCGACCAAGGCGGCAACGTCTGGGAATGGAACGAGGCCATCGTGTTCAACTCCCAGCGCGGGATGCGCGGGGGCAGCACCCCGCATACGGTGCAAAAACTCCGCGCCGATGTGCGCTCCAGCGCGCGGCCCGAAAGAAAATACCCCGACACCGGGTTCCGCCTGGCCCGGCCCATCCAGGAGCCCGTTCCAGGGACAGCGGCCCCCACCCCCGCCTCAAAACCCCAATGAAACGCCGGCTTTTCAGTTCCGTCCTCCTTTTTACCGGACTCGCCGGGGCGGCTTCGGGCGCCGCCGCCGGCGCCCCGGCTGTCCCAAAATCCCAGTGGGCGCCCCTGTTCGAAAACCACTGCGTGGAATGCCACGACGCGGACAACAAAAAGGGTGGGCTCAACCTGGACACACTGGACTGGGCGCCGACCCAGCCGGAGAACTTCCGGGCCTGGACCAAGATCTTCGACAAAGTGGAGAGCGGCCAGATGCCGCCAAAAAAGAAGGATCGCCCGGCAGCCGATCTCAAAGGCGGTTTTCTCAAGACCCTCGGCTCGGAGTTGCACACAGTGGACGCCGCCCGGCAGGCCCGGGACGGCCGGGTGGTTTACCGGCGGCTCAACCGGAACGAAACCGTGCACACCCTGCACGACCTTCTCGGGATCCAGACCCCGCTCCACGATTTGTTGCCTGAAGACGGCACCTCCGGCGGCTTCGACAACGTCGGCGCGGCGCTGGACCTCTCGCCGGTCCATTTGGAACGCTATTTGCAGGCGGCCGATCTCGCCCTGCGCGAGGCCACGGTCAGCACCCCGCCCCCTGAGACCCGAAAGATCCGCACCGATTACAACGAGACCTGGCACGACTGGAATCATCCCCCGTTCCAGAAAGACAGCTGGGCGCATTCCCCCGAGGGGTTCCTGGCAGTCCGCTGGAACGGCATCAACGGCCCCCATGGGGAGCTCGGCGCGTGGAGTCCGCAAGTGCCCGACGGCCTTTATCGGTTCCGGTTCCGGGTCAAAGCCATGATCGACCGGGACAGCCCCAATGCGAAACCCGCCGACGCCAAGTTGCCCGACCGCCGGATCATGCTCAAGGCGGGCCTTTCCAGCTGGCCAAGGGACGACAGCAGCACCTCCCTGAACCATTATTTTGAGATGAGCCCCGCGGAGTTCCGGGAGTTCGAGTTTGAAGCCCGCGTGCCTCGGGGCAAAACCCTCTGGCTCTCCCCCTACCGTCTCGTACCCGAGCTGCCCGACGAACGGACCATGGGCGGCGGGCTCTGTGCCGTGGTGGAATGGGTGGATATTGAAGGCCCACTCCACGAGAGCTGGCCGCCACCGGGCCACCGCCTTCTCTACGGCGATCTGCCCCTGGAACCCGCCAACCCCAAGGCGCCCCTCAAAGATCTGCGCGTGGTCTCCAAGGCGCCCGAAGCCGACGCCCAACGCCTGCTCGCCGCGTTTTTACCCAAAGTGTTCCGGCGTCCGGTGACTCAAGCCGAGCTGCTCGAATACGTGGACTTCTTCAAGACGCAGCTCCAAAAGGGCGCCCGGTTCGATGACGCTCTGCGTTCGGCTTACAAAATGGCGCTTTGTTCGCCCCATTTCCTTTTCCTGCACGAAAACAGCGGCCCCCTGGACGATCACGCCCTGGCTTCCCGACTCAGTTACGGGCTCTGGAGCAGCGCTCCGGACGAGGAACTTCTCGCGTCGGCCGCGCAGAAAACCCTCCGACAGCCGGCTGTGCTCCGCCAGCAAACCGAACGGATGTTGGCCTCGCCCAAGGCCAAACGGTTCACCCAGCACCTTCTTGAGAGCTGGCTCAACCTGCGCGACATCGATTTCACCCAGCCCGACACGAAGCTTTACCCCGAGTTCGAGGAATACCTTCAGAAGTCGATGGTGGCCGAAACCACGTCGTTCTTTGAGGAACTCCTCCAGCACAACCTTCCGACTCGGAACATCGTCCATAGCGACTTTGCCATGCTCAACGAACGGCTCGCCGAGCATTACGGAATCCCAGGCGTTTCCGGGAACCAAATCCGCCGGGTGACACTGCCGCCAGGATCCGTCCGGGGCGGGTTGATCACCCAGGGCGCGGTGCTCAAAGTATCGGCCAACGGCACCACCACCTCCCCGGTCGTGCGCGGCGCTTATATCCTCGACCGCATCCTGGGCACGCCCCCGGATCCCCCGCCCAAGAACGTCCCGGCGATCGAGCCTGATATTCGAGGGGCCACGACCATCCGCGAACAGCTCGAAAAACACCGCAACCAGCCCGCCTGCGCCGGATGCCACGCGCTGCTGGATCCCCCGGGATTCGCCCTGGAAAGTTTCGACGTCACAGGCCGCTGGCGCACGCATTACCGGGCCGTGCCGGAATCGGCCCGAGACAAAGTGGTGCGGATTCCCGGGTCCGACCAGCGGTTCTATTCCAAGGGGCGACCGGTGGATTCCTCATACGCACTCAGCGACGGACGCAGGTTCAAGGACATCCAGGAATTTAAGGCGCTTGCATTGGAAAACCCCGAGCAGGTCGCCCATTGCGTCGTGGAAAAACTGGCGACCTATCTCACAGGCGCGCCCCTTCAGTTTGCGGACCGGGCAGTGGTCCACGAGATTCTTGAACAGACCCGAGCGGATCAATACGGGTTGCGCGCGCTGCTTCACGCCGTCATCCAGAGCCGGCTGTTTACTCAGAAATAGGTCCCCCCCATGAAAAACATCTCGTTTACCACTCAAACCGCGCTCTCACGGCGGTCCTTTTTACGCGGAGCGGGGATCGCACTGGCTCTGCCGTGGCTGGACGCCATGCTCCCGGCGTTTGCGGCTGAACCCGCCGCGCCGATGCGTTTTGTCGGGATCCTGAATTGCCTGAGTTTTCACACGCCGTTTCTTTTTCCGGCTGAAACCGGACGCGATTACAAGGCACCGCCTTATCTCGAAGGGCTCCAGAACGTCCGCGACGCGTTTAGCGTCCTCTCCGGGCTCAGCCATCCCGAGGTGCGCGACGGCCATGCCTCGGACAAATCGTTCTTCACCGGGGCGCCGCATCCCGGGGCGGCCGCGTTCCGCAACACGATCTCGCTCGACCAACTCGCGGCCGAGCGCATCGGCGATCAGACGCGGTACCCCTCGCTCAACCTCTCCACCAGCGGCCGCACCAGTTTTAGCTACACCAGCAGCGGCGTGGCCATCCCACCCGAGGCCAGCCCGGCCCGCGCGTTTGCCCGGCTTTTTATTGACGGTTCCCCGGCGGAGGTGGCCCGGGAAGTGGCCCGGGTGCAGGAAGGCCAGTCCATTCTCGACCGCGTGGCCGGGGAAGCAAAACGACTCCACCGCACCGTGGGCGCGCGCGACAGTGAAAAACTCGACCAGTACCTCACCAGTGTCCGCGAACTCGAACAGCGCATGGAGCGCTCAAAGAGCTACGCGCAACGTCCCAAACCCAAGCCCGGGGTGCCGGCCCTGAAGGATCCCGAGCCCGGTGAAGAAACCCGGCGGTTCGGACTGATGCTGGAGGTGGCCCGGCTCGCGCTCCAAACCGATCTGACCCGGATCGTGACCATCGGCAACACCGGCACCGTCAAAACGCCCTCCAAACCGGAGGCGAAGTTCGCGCACCACGACCTGAGTCATCACGGCCAGGACGCCGGGAAAATCGAGCAACTCGCCGTGTTGGAGCGCGACGTCATTCTCGAGTGGGGCGGGTTCCTGCAACGCCTCAAGGAAACCCCGGACGGCAGCCGCCGTCTCCTGGACCAGACCATCACGGTCATGGGCGCGGGCATGGGCAACGCCTCAAGCCACGACTCGACCAACCTGCCCATTCTCGTCGGCGGCGGCCGCTTCAAACACGGCCAGCACATCGCCCACAACCCGAAGGATCCGCCCCCGCTGTGTAATCTCTGGGTGCAAATCCTCCGGGAAATGGGGCTGCCAACCACCGAGTTCGGCACCAGCAACGGCCTCGGCGTCCCGGGGCTGGAGGTCTAAACGCACCGCGCAATTCCGCCTCAGGGCGCTGCCCCTGGCTGGGATGGATCGGACCTTTGGCTCGTCAGCGCCATTCCATGCGGGGCCTGAACCTGAACCAGAAATTTCAGAGAGATCATTTTCACGCGGAGTAACTGTGTTGGATTACAAGGGGATTTAAGGGATTTTTTTGGTTTCTAACTGGATTGATGGGGGCTGTGCGCCCCCAAGCCCCGCACCGCTCGCCGCGGCAGGCGTTCGGGGGGAACTTTT
>CAMARB010000018.1 GCA_945860355.1 Chthoniobacter flavus
GCCAACTGGCCAACTCACCGCGTCCAAGAGCTGACACCCCTCGCGTGGCAGGCGGCCAAGGCGAGTGCCGCGGCCTAACCACAAGCCGGCATCCACTCCGAGCACCGCTGAGTCAACAACTCGGTGAATGGGTTGCCCGGATGCTTACCTTTGAGGTGGGGCGAAGGAGGAGGGTGAGGGCGAAGCGGACGGGCAAGCTGTGCGGCTGATAGGCCCCCGGTTTTACCGCGGGGAGGCGCAGGAGGCGCAGGGGACAGACAAAAATGGCGCTAAGATAAGGGCTGTTTGGGACGTTTTGAGGCGGCGGTGTTTCGACGAAGGTAAATAAACGCCCGTCCTATGCGGTTTCCCGCTTAAAGATGTTTTTGGAAACATGGGAGCGGCAGGCATCTTGCCTGCCTGCCCTGGGGAGCCCGGAGAACTGGGGTAGGCTGTTAGGGACAGACAAAATGTCAATCTGGTGGCAACCCGGTTTTGCTGCCGCTTTTCAAGCGGCTCTCTGAACCGATTATATTGGTCGTCATTATTGAATACCCTCCTGTCCATGACCGCCCGCATCGACCTCGCGACTTAGCAAATCAAAGAAATTACTTTCTTCGATTAACTTCCCCGACCCATCGGAAAGCATTGCCGCTCTCACCATGCGACCGCGATCGTCATAAGACAGTAGAGACACACCGATAACTTGCCCTTCCCCGTGTCGCGCGACAGATTTTCCCGGGAAATAAATATAGTAGCACTTCCTACTCCCAATCATTGCAGATGCTACGTGAACGCGATTCCCGCCTCCCTGAAATGTTCCGCCACGTTTGACGGCATCCTCAAAGAGAGTCAGGTTAATTTCGTGGAGCCGATTAAGCTCCACAGCCCAATCACTCATTTTTGACTTTTTAAAGAAAAGAGTGAAAACAGCCAATCCAACACACCCTGCGACAAAAGCTGCTACGGCCCACATGCTTTTACTCACGACAGTCATACGATTGGGGATACGGGGATTGATCACAAAACGGCTTGGCTTAGAAAACGCCAGTAGAGACGGTGCTTTTATTGAAAAGCCATAGGAAAACGGCGGTTGCACAGTTTAATCTAAAAGATACACATTTTGTTAGGCCCCGCCGCCGCCATGTTTTCTGCGGCTCTCTTATAAACTGCTCGAAGTGAGCTCCGAACTTTTATGGCACATGAATCGGATTCGGAAAATTCCGTGTGAAGTTGTCGCTCATCGAAATCAAAAGAATCTTGGTTATTGGATGAGGCTGACTTAAGAGCCATCGTCTTAATACGTCGACAATCAACTCCACCCGCCGATTGTCGGAGTCGACAAGGCTTTTGATGTCTCTTCCGATGATGTTATGTTTTGCGCTGTCTCTGACCCCCGTGAGGCCAATTGTTTTAAGCCCCTCCTCGTTTGCGTACGTAAGCCATTGGATCAAATTTTCAGTCAGCTCCTTGTCAGACATGTAGTCCGCCAGGATACAAAGAAACTGCGATCCGTTATCCAACGTGATGGGGCCTTTGTTAAATGGATCCGGGTGTTGATTCAGGATCGGAAATTTTTTCATGAGCCGACGATAGCCAGGAAAAAAAGACATTCCGGGCCTCCCGTGGTAGATGAAAAGACCGCAGAATCCGACTGCCTCTTCGAATAGGTCCCCGCGTTTCGCTGTGATGGTCGTCATGGTTTGTTTTCGGTTGTGGATTGTATAGGCGCTCGCGCGGGATGGGCTTTTGTCTCGGCTAGAAGGGCAGGCGCTCCGATGAGGGTTCGTCCGATGCAGTCTTGGCCCAAGCGGGGAGTTCTAAACTGCTATCCCCTCGGCTCCCGAGCTTTTTACCCGAGGCAATATCATACATCTCAACGACGGAGGAACCGTCCATCGCTCGGCTCTTGAGAATCACGGTGAATCCGTCTGGGCCAAAGAATCCCCAGTTTTCAATGAACGGGTTTTTGGCCACGAAGTTTTGGATCACGGTTTGATTCCTAAAAATCCTGAGATGGGGGTTCATCCAGCGCCCGTCCTGAATCTCTTTGCCCCAAGTCCACCCGCAGAGTCCGTTGCGCCCGACCACCGGCAGTTTGGCGCCACCTTTGAGCGTCCACGATTCGGTGGCGCCGTCCCCGAGGGTTGCAATGACGTTCCCAACGCCCGCTGGGAGCCCTTTGGTTTGTTCGATCCTGAGTTTCACCGCCGGGGCCCCGGTTTCTTGGGGCAACGGGATGGGTTGACCCGGGCCGGTCCTCAAGAGGGAGCCTCGGTCCGTGTTGAGCGCCGACGGGATTGCGGGGCTGCCCAGTTCAACCCGGGATCCGGGCCGGTTGGGCTGTGCGCGTGGTGAATCCTCCGTTTGGGCCTGGCTCTTTGCAGCGGACTTCATCCCGGAGTTGCCCCCGAGATGCTCCTCAAGAAATTGGGTCGTTTGCCGGGCCGCCTTCAGGCTCGCCTCCGCTTCCTCGAGGATCTCCCGGCTGCTGCGCAGCGCCGTGCCGCCTCCGTGGATCGAGTTCATTTCGCGCAGGAGCACGCCTCTCTCGGCCACCTCCTCCACGCTGGCAACCCGCTTCAGGAGCTCGTCCCGTTGGCGTTTGAGCTCGTCGATCTTTGCCTGAGCCAGGTTCTTCACTTCTTCCACTGAAAACCCCCGCTTGGTTTTTTGCAGTCGCTCGGTCTTTTCCTCGAGGGTCCGCGCTTCGGTGATGAGTTGATCGCGCACGGTCTTGAGCTTCGGATCGTAGCTTGAAAGGAAGTCCTCCTTCTTGCGGCGCATCTCTTTTTTGTTCCCGGAATCACAACCCGAAAACAACGCGAGACAGCAAAGCGCGGCGCAACCCATCAGCCACCCGGGATCCACGGAGTGGCGGGGAGCGGATCGGCTCGCGACAGGGCGCGGTTCAGCCCCGTCCGCCCGGGGCAGACCCCCGCCGGTTTCACTTTTGACCGGAGGCTGGCTGCCCGGGAGCGGAGGGTTCCCATGAGATTTCGCCATGGCGCGTTTTTTTACCGGAAGGTGTGCTCGAGCTCGCCCACATCAAAGAGTGCCTTGGCGCGGTGGGACTGCGCCCTCAAACCCTCGATCAACTTTTCGATGGTCTCTTTGCGTTGCTCGATCGTCCCGCGAACGCTCAGTTCGTCGTTGAGTCCGCCGGTTGCCTTGTAGGCGGCAATCTCGGCGTGCAGCAGTTTGATCTGCTCCTTTTGTTGCTCGTAGAGGACCCCGTAATCCCGCAGGGCGGCTTCCGCCTGAGGCTGGCGCTCGGCGAGGAACTTGAGGTTCTTCGCATACATTTCCGCCTGGCGCTGATGAATGGCTGCTTTGTCCGCGGCGCCCTCGGCCCGGAGCCGCGAGCCGGTTGTTTCGGCGTCGTCCCTCAACCGCTCCAAGCCGCTCCGCAGCGTTTTAATGCGCACGAGCTTCTCCTTGTAGTCGGCGTATTGCTCCTGGGAGAGCTTGAGCGCCACCTCCCCCTCGCCTGCCGCCTTCACGAGCCGGTCCTCTGATTTCTCCTTCAAGACCTCCAAGGCTTTCTGCGCCTTTTCGGAGCAGCCTAAAACAGCACAGAGGAGAAGGATCCCCGCTCCGTGCACAAACATTCGCGGATAAAGAAACTGGGCTTTGTTCATATTGAAATAAGGGGCGTGGTGACTACCGGTTTGCGCCGGAAGGACCGGCGCAACGCCGGGCCGCTCTCTCCTGAGCGCGAGGGCGCTCGGTGAGTGCGGAGACTTCGAGGGACGGAAGGAATGTCAGGGGGCGCCGGCGGCTTTGGGCGGCGCGGACCGCTGATGGAAGGGCGAGTTTCATTTCGGGACCGATCTTGATCCAGGGGGGCGGACATCCGTGGGGGGAGTGTGCGGAATCCGCAAAAAAAACACGCCAAGGCGCTGGCGGCGGCTTGGAGGATCGAATCGCCCGGCGAGGCGAAATGTTTTTGACTCGGTCTACGGATGTCCGGGTGCCCCCGGTAGGATGGGAGCCGAAACCTGATGAATCCCGAATCGCGCATGACCCCACAAAAGCCTTCTCAACCCTCCAGGCGGCCCCGGATCTGGATTCACCCCGGCAAAGGCTACCTAAAGATCTGCGACGACGCGGTGGGCGGTCGGAACATTGGAATCATCGATCCCGACGGCTGGATCAACGCCAAGTCGGGAACGAACTCACCGTCATCCAAAAGGAGGCCTCTTTTGTCCCGAGCCAGACGGGAGCCACCCGGATCAACAGCGGCTCAGGCTACGGCGGCTGGGCCGATTGCGGGAGCGTCGAAGGCGCCAAGGACTGGCTGCGCCAACGTCAGGGCTCACGCATCTAAAATTGAGCTTCGCGGAGGAAAAGTTCTCAGAGCGCGTGGCAAAGCGGAGGCATTGTTCCCGGAGGGAACAGAGAGAGTAGCCGGGGGTGGAGCGCAGCGACACCCCCGGAACGCGGTCCAAAAAACAGCCCACCCCGCAGAGGGGTGGCAGAGGATTTGTTCCCCGGGTGGTCTCTGGCACTCCCTGCCGGGGTGCGGTCCCTGGGGGGCGGCCTTCCGGCGGTGTCGCTTCGCTCAACCGTCGGCTACTTTCCGGGATGCCTCCGGCATCGGATCAAGCCCCGCGGCGGGTTCCTCGCGCTTTTTTAGATGCGTGAGCCATGGGCACCAACGCTTTGACGTGGTTGACCTCGCAGGGGGGCGCATCGCTCCCGTCCGACTCCGCTTTTAACCCGGCACCCAAGACCCCGTCACAGCCTCACCAATGAAGCCTCTCACAAAATCGCAGTTCAAACTGGGCCTCAACTGCATCCAGAAGCTGCGGCATTACCGCGCCGGGCTGCCGTCCGCGTTTGCCGAAAACGATCTGATGCGCTTGCTCTCGGAGGGCGGCGCGGCCGTCGAGGCGCTCCAACGCGCCATCGAGCCGCCGGACTGGGTCGGGGCGGCCGGCGGCGCCTCCGTGGTCGAAGCGTCATTCCAACAGATCCGCCTCGCAGCGGCCCAGCCTAGGCCCGGCGGGAGCCGCCTCTCCGAGGTGACCCTCGCACACGGGGATTTTCTCGCCCGGATCGATCTGTTGCGCGTGTTTCCGGATCGGATCGAGCTCGTCGAGATCAAGTCCAAGTCATGGAAGGGATCGGTCTCCAGTGGGCGCCTTGAGGGGATTGTCCACGAGGATGGGAAAAAAGTGTGTGCCGCTTGGGCGCCGTATCTTCAGGACCTCGCATTTCAGCATGAGCTGCTGCGGCGCTGGCTGACCCAACACGCGGCGGAATTAGGGCTCCCGAGCGAGATCCCCGTCGTGCCCAAGCTCATTCTCGTGAATGCGGAGGGCGTGGCCACGGCGGCGGATTGCCTCGGCAATTTTCGCACCCGTTATGAGGAGTTCCGAGGCGGCGTTCGCGCCCGCGTTGATTACGATGGGGCGGGTGTGAGTTGCACCGAGTTGCTTTTGGAGGTGGACGCGTCGGAGCCAGTCCGGTTGATGGCCGTAAACGCGCAAGCGAAGGAGAAGAAATTCGCGGGCCTGGGGGTTGCCGAATGTATGGAGCGTATGCTGGCCATGGTTCGCGACGATGATTGGCCGGATGCCATGGAGAGCCTGGGCGGCCGCTGCAAGCGGTGTGAATACCGCGTGGCGGGCCCGGCTGGCTCCGGGCTGAGCCGCTGCTGGGAGGGCGACGTGGACGCGATTCCGCATCACATCCTCAAACTCGCGCGACTCCGCGATGATCAGGTCGTTCACGCCATCGGTTCGGGCGCGCCGAGGGACGCCAAAATCACACACCTGCGTGAGGACCAATTGATTGCCTCGCAGAAGCCGCAATGGCGCTGTGTGAACAGCGGCGCACACGAGGTGCATCCCGAGTTTCTCCGCGATCGGATAAGAATTCTGAAAGCCCCGGACGATGGCCCTGTGTATTTCTTGGACTTCGAGACCGCGCGTTATCCCGTGCCCTACCGCGCGGGAGGGCGCGCCAATGAACTCATCCCGTTTCAGTTTGAGGGGCATTCTCTTCCCAGTCGGGACGCGGCGCTGACGGACCGGGTGCGGTTGGAGGGTTTTCTCGATCTGGAAAGCTTGGATCCGCGCCGCGCATTCGTGCGCGCATTGAGCGCGCAGTTCGGCAGCCACGGCTCGATTTACCATTGGAGTCATTTCGAGCAGGACGTGCTCGAGAAGATTGCGCTCTCGCTGAAGGCGGACCCAGCGCCCGAGCCCGGTGACAACGGGTTGGTCTGGGAATGTGAACAGCTCAAGGACCGGTTGGTGGACCTCTGCGAGATCGCAAGTTTGAACCTGACTGTCCCGGAGACCCACGGCAGTTATTCCATCAAACGCTTCCTGCCGGTGATCTGGAAGGACGCCACGCTGCGCAACGCGTTCGCGCCCGGGCAGGCCCCGGGCGATTCCAACCACTACGCGCATCCCGAGGACCCCTATCAATCGCTTCCCGGACTCCCGCGCGATTTTCTAGAGCGGTTGGGGCCGGAGGCCGTCGCCTCGCTGGCGGGGGAGGGCGGCGAGACCGACGCGATCACCAACGGCGGGCTGGCCATGGTTTATTATCACTATGTCCGGCTCTTTGGCGGACACGATCAGCCGGAGATCCATGCGCAGTTCCGGCAATACTGCCAGTTGGATTCCGCCGCCATGGTGATGGCGTATGATTACATGCGGCGGGTGCGGTAGCGCGCCGGGGGGGGGGCTTGCCGGGGGAAACGTCTCTCTCGCCGCCCTTGCTGGGCCTGTCGCGGAACCGGCGGATTAGGGGTTTGCCAACTCCGGAGCAGGGGGCTATCCAGCGCTCTGTAAAAGAGAAAGAGACACAATGACAAATCACTCTGTTCAGGGAGCTAGCAACTCGGGGAGAACGATCTACCTCACTACAAGGAAGAGCTACATCAAGATCACTGAGCAATGTGGTGACCGCGAAAACAATGGGATCATCACGAATAAAACGTCCGTGTGGCTTTCTCTGAAGGAAAGCGAAGAGTCTGCGAGCTACCTGATCGGGGAGATCGCGAGCCTAGGCGGCGATTTCACGGGGCACCCGAGTTATCGAGCTTCCACCAATGGTCAAGCCATTGACGAGACAGGAGTCCATTACGCCGGCGGAGTGCAATTTTTGAGCGTTGGTGATGCGATCGATTACCTGGCTCAATACTTCAATGTGGTGTGGTGTGGCGGTGCCTCGGTGCCCACGGGTGCCCCCGCGGGCAAGCGGAAGCAAAACACCGGCTCTGCGTTAAGCCCATGCAACTGGCCCAAGACACTTTCCGACGCCAGTGATTTGTTCAGGAACCACGCTTCAGGAGCCTCCCACGCCCCCGACCCGGCTTCATTCAACGATTTCTACGAGAAGTTGCGTTCTGTTTTTAAGCAACGGGGGCTGCTTGCCGAGATTCGGGGCGCTGATGCACACGTAGGGAAAAATTGGCTGAATCATCCCGGCGTTTATATCGTCAGAGCCTCCGAGAATCCGACCCCCGACGGATTTTACTCCTCGATATTGTACGTCGGAATGACGGGGAAGTTATCCAGGAGGAGCATTTCGATGCCGGGCCGCCTGAGTTTGAGGCCGCAGCGCTTGGACCCGTATCGTTTTTCGGCTGCAGGCTTCTCCTACGGCTACAACCGGAGCACCGAGGAATACGGCACCCATATTCCAGCCGCGCAGTTTGAAGTGGATTGTTTCCTTTTTGACGCGACCGCCGCAGCGGCGCCCGCCTTCTTGGAGGCTCTGATTTTGCAGGCCTACGCGTTGTGCGCCACAGATCATTCCCTGCGGCTTCCGCCAGCGAACAACGCATTCTAAGCGTTTCCACCGCTCGCCCCCTTCAAGCGAGCTGATTGGGCGGGCTGAAGTGCGAACGATTGCACCTGGTTGTTCCAAGTCGGCCGGTACTCGCGGATGAGACTTTGTTCGATGGCCTCGATGAGATTGAGATCGAGGCCTTCGTGGCTCGCGTCGAGTCCGGTTGTTTTGGCATAAACCGTGACCTTCCGGCCGGCCTTCAGATCGCTGAGAATCCCGTCGCGCACATCGGTCATGACGCCGTTTTTGTGGTAGGTCAGCGGACGGATGTAGCCCTGCACGCTCTTCCCCACATAGCGGCAGATGTCGTCCGCGAAGATGACGTACACCAGCGGGCGCCGCTCGGTGATTTTGACAGGCGTTTCGACAAAGACGCTGTCGTCGGATGCGAGTTCGTAGGAGCCGATGAACACAAAGCCGTGTTCTCTGCGAAACGTGTCGATGAGAGGGGTGGGTTCGGTGCGGGTGGGTGCGGTGCGGGTCATGGCGGGACTTTACAAGAGCCACTCGGACATCGGTGGGGTGTGTCTCAAAAAAAGTTCAGCGCGTTGTTTGAGCTCGCGCTTTTGCGGCTGAACTCCGGGCCGGATCACCGCGCCTGCCCAGAGGGCGGCCGTCGTGAGACGCCGGATCCGTCCACAGGCGCCCCGTCGGGCCCCGCTGATTGCAGGAAGCTGGAGCCCTCCCGGCCCGCTGCGCGGCGCGGTGGCTGGTATCAACCCGAAAACGGAAGCCCCAGCCGAACGGCAGCGCACGCGAAACCACAATGCCTTCGGGTTCCGCAATTTCCAAAAATCCCTCCGCGCTCCCCGCGTCTCCGCGTGGGAAATTTCCGTCTCTGAAACTTCGGAGTTCGGGGTCACCCGTTGCGTTTGGCCATTTTGCGGCCTTCCGCGGCGACGGCCAACCGCAGCTCCCGGGGACTCAGGACTTCGCAGTCGGCGCCGAACCCCAAGATCCAGCGGGTGACATCGTTGAGGTCACTCAGCTCGAAGCGCACCTGCACTTCGCCGTGGGGCAGGGGCGTGATTTTCTGGGTCGGATGCCAGTTGCGTTCGATGACGTGGTGCGCGCCTTCCGCGGTGATCCGGAGTTCCACCGCGATTTGTCCCTGGCCTGTCCACACCCCGAACGACGTCCCGAGATGGGAGGTGGCGTCAAATTGCGCCGGTCGTTCGATGGGGGTTTGCGTGACCACGGGATTGCGGAACCGGGCAAGGATATAGGTGCGCACATTGTCTTTCTCGAGGTCGCGCGCGACCAGGACCCAGCGCGATGCGACGCACGCCAAATGGTAAGGCGCGAGCCTCCGAAGTTGGTGGTCTGGCTGGCCCTTCGCCTGATACTCCACCCGCAGCTCGCAGCAGTTGATCAGGGTGTCCATGACGGCGCGGAACACCTCGGGATCCGCGATCCCCGCCCCGGGCGTGCGCACCGAGAGGTAATCGGACATGTTTCCCTCAAGACTGAGTCCGTTTTCTTTGAGGAACCCGTCGAAGAGCTTGTCGTAGGCGCTAGCGAGGTGTTCGCCGAACGCAACGCCTTTGAACACCGCAAGCGACTGACGCGCCACGGTCAGAGCGATCCGCTCGTCCCGGGAAAGGTTCGGGCCGACAGGGAAAACGACGCCGAGCTTCGTGTAAATGTAGGTGCCGGTGGGTCGGTCGTATTCAACCGGGAGCTCGAGTCTGTCCTTCATGTATCGCAGATCCCGGTGAATGGTTTTGTCCGAGCATTCGAATATTTTGGAAAGACTTGCGCAGTTGATTCGCTGGTGGTTGCCACGGTTTCCCCGGTTGAGCTGTTCGTGGATTTGCAGCATCCGCCAGAGGGCCGGTTTGTAGGATTTCGCGGCGGCCGTTTGCTTGAGGGGTGTTTTGACAGGGGCGGGTTTGCGGCGGGATGTGGGTTTACGACGGGATGTGGGCATGGGAATGGGCGATTTCCCCGCACACTAGGACATTTGAATGTCCGTGTTAAGGCGAATCGTCCGCCGAGCGGTTGTCCTCTGAATGCCCCGGGGGGAATCCAGCCCCGTCAGCGGCGCGAAGGGAGCACAGGCTTCCAGCCTGTGACCTGTGACAATCACAGCCAGGATGGCTGTGCTCCTTTGAGGGGGGCGAAGGGGGGAGGGGGGCGAAAGGGACGGACAAGTTGAGGCGCGCTCCCGGCCTTCAACACGTTTGAGCTCAAAAACGGAAGTTCCAGCGGAGCGACTGAAACGGCCAAAGCGCAACACCCTGGCATTCAGTGAGTTCTAAAAAGTTCTCCGCGTTCCCCGCGGCTCCGCGTGAAAATCATCTCTCCCTGAAACTCCGGAGTTCGGTTTGAGGCAACAGCGAGAGAGGCGCGCCGGGCTCAGTCAAACGGGTTGAGGACGTGAAGCCCGGACGTTTCGAAGTCCGACCGATTGCGGGTGATGATCGTCAGGTCGTGGGCAAGAGCGGAGGCGGCGATCAGACTGTCTTTAACGGGCATTGAAAGCCCTTGAGCCTTGAGCCGGGCGAGCAGTGCGGCCCACACCGAGGCGGTGCGCGCGTCCCAATCGAGGACGCGGATCGTTTTTACGCCCGTCTTGAACCAGGCTTGGAGACGGGCGCGACGCGGTCCCGCAGGGAGAAGCAGAATGCCGTATTCAATCTCCCCTAACACCACCGGATTCACGCACAGAGCCGGCTCGTTTTGAACCAGCCACTCCGACACCCGCGGGTTGGGATCGGGACGCATGACTTCACTCAGGACGTTTGCGTCCACGACGAACCTCATAACGCGTTGGTGGATTCGGAGGGGATGTTTTGGAACCAGTCCGGCTCGGGACAGGACTGGAGCCATTGGACGAAGCCCTCATTTGGGGCCGGGGCGACCTTTTTGAGGAGGTAAACCCCCGCCTCAATCCGCTCCAACGAGAACTGTTGGCCGGGCTGGATGCGGTCCTCCCTGCGGAATTCAGCGGGCAAAACGATCTGCCCCTTGGTGGAGACGACAGTGAGCATGGCGTAAGAGGTAACCTTCCGCCGGCCGTGTCAACCGTGCCCACCGAGAAAAGCCGCGGGGGGCGCCGCAGTCGGCGGGGTCGCGTTTTCTCGGGGGAGCGGGTTTGCCTGTCCCCTTCGGCTCCTCCCATCTTATCGGGGCAAACCGAACGACTGCGGGCACACACACAAAGGCCTTGAGGCGTGGGTTGCCGCTCACCCCATTTTCGTCCATCTTCACCCTGTGGCCGCTCCAAAACACTGTGAGATGTGGCGTAAGTCCCGCATCGCCGCTCGAATACTGAGGCGGAAACAAACTTCCCGCCCGCTCTCGGCGCGAGACATTCGATGGGCCAACGTGCTTGCCGACGATCCCGCGGTCACGAATCGGCTCATCGCTCAAGCAACCTCATGGCTGGAGGCGACCCATGCAACAACTGCCCTTTGATCGACCCTGGGAACCGGAGTTAAACTGGGACTGCAACGCGGGGCGGGTCGTCGATGCGCTGCTCAAAGAGCTGCTTTCCGAGGGGGGAGATTGGTTGGTTAACATTTTCGGTTCCGCACCGTTGCAAATAGCCTACGCCAGCAACTTTTTGAGCGCCGATGTGGACGCTTCTGTCGCGTGGAACAAAGAGCCCGAGTTTGACCGCGCGATCAGCAGGGCCGGTTTAGCGAGAGGCGCATCCCCGGTGTATGTGCAGCACTGCAAGGAGGCCGCATTTCGCACGAGTCCAAAGTGGAAAGACCGCGCATGCGTTCACAGGCGCGACTCAGTGACGCTTCGATTCGCTCATCCCATCGACATTCTCATCGGGAAAATCCATCGGCTGGAACCAAAAGACCTGAAGGCATTCGAGCTTGTTCGCGCAATCACCGGAGAACCCACGGAAACCGCCCTCCTCCAAGAGTTGAGGGACGCCCCTGATCTGTTCAGCCTCGCGTATATGCCTGCGGAGGGGGAAAGAGCGTTCTCCGAAAACGTCTCGATTCTATGGCCTCTTTTTTTTGGTCGAGAGATCGACGTTGAGCGGGAAATCACCGCCCCCGCCCGCGCCATCCTAAAAAGCAACTACGACCAAGGCGCCGACTTTAAATCAGGCCTTCGCATGTGAACGGCTGTTTTCGCGGCCGGCGAATCTGCAGGGGAGAGACAAAGTGTGCGACTGGTAGCCACCCGTTTTCCTGCGCATTTTCCATAGAAGCCCTGTCCCCATCAGCCGCAAAAACGTCCCCGCCGCTCTCGCTTAATTTGCACCCTCTCTGGCCGAAGAATGGGGTCCACCTCAAAGTTCACTGATTCGAGGCGTGGGACAGTTGGTTGCCTCATGCTTGTGATGAGCTGTCAGGGGCGCCGGGACTCCAGCATCTTGAGGTTGACCTCGGCGAAGGCTATACCCATGAGGGCAAACGTCTTCGCGCAGCCGAGGTAGTGGTAGCCGGCATTCGATGCGCCGCGTTTCCACAAGGCGACTTCCGCAGGCGAGATGAGTTTGGCCTCGAACGATTTCACATACTCGCGTTTCTGCTCGTCGGTCATGTGGCCGTCGGCGTTTGGGTGGTCCTTGTGTTGCGAGTCGAGGAAGTAGCGCATTTGGATCACCTTATCCCTTTTGCCGTTGATGGCGCCGAGTTCCTCGGACCAAAACGGCGCGGTCGGCACGGCGGCGACGTTGCCTTTGAATTCCGGCAGCAGCGACGGAGCCGTCATGGCTTCGCGGAATGCCACGACGTCGGCGTCCGCCTTTGCCCCGCCGACACCCATCACGCCGATGACGAATGGCATCTTCGGCACATTGATATCCTTGCGCACGTCGCGGATGAAGTGTGCGAGCAGATCCGAGTAAAGGGCGAAGCGGTCCGGCTTGTTTTGGTCCGGATAGACGTGGCCATCGACCATGTCATTCCAGCCTTGGAGCCAGACAAAGCCCGCGACCTCGAATCCCTGCGCGGCATAGTATCTCGGGTATACGCGCTTCGGGTCTGCGAGCACCTTTTTCACATGCTCGATCATCAGGCGGTAGTAGTGACCGGTCTCCTTGGTCTTCTCGATTTTCCACTGCTCGAAATTCTGCGGGATGCCGTGTCCCGTCTGTTTGGGATAGTTCTCTTTCTGAAACGAACTCAACTCATACGGCCCCGCGCTCGGCGGCCGGAAATCCGTGTGCAGGCTCTTGCCGCCCCACGCCGCCTTGATAATGAGAACCGGCTCGTCAAACACCGCATCCATCGTGAGGCCAAACGTGAACTCCGGGCCGATTTTATCGCCGGGCTTTGTGGAGTCCTGGCCGTAAAGTGAGCCATAGCCCGCCGTGAGTTTGCCGTTGAGTTCGAAGTTCTTTTCGTCGGCGCCGGTCAGATACGAAATCCACGCCCCAGCGCACACGGTCGGCTTTCCATGGGCACCGCGCATTTTCTTCAGCAACGGCCTGATGGCGGGATCCTCGCCGATGTAATCGAAGGTGGCAATACTCGCAGGCCCTTCCATGTTGGACTGCCCCGCTAGGATGAAGATCTTGAGCGGCTTCGCTTGCGCAGGAAAAACGGAAGCTATGAGTACGCTGAGGATGAGTGTGAGTTTCATAGAGTGCTCTGCCTATTGGGTTCGCGATGGCGGAGTCGGGGTGTCCTATTTCAGTCGGACGAGTTCCGGCGTTTCGGTCGAGGCTTTGATGGCGGCGATTGTTTCGCGGACGCTCTTGGCTTTCATCAGCATCATTTCCTTTGGGAAATCCTTTTCGTCCTTTTCGAAATAGTTGCCGATCTTTGTCAGCTCGGGGATGACGGCATTCGCATGGGTGCCGTAGGTAAGCAGGATTTTCATCAGATCCGGGGTCCGCACCTGGCTGTCCCACGGGTTTTGGTCGCGGGTGTATTTCACGCAGGCGGCGATTCCTTCCGCGATCCGATGTTTTGCCAAAAGCTTGAGGCCTTCCACGCGGATGCCGTCGGCAAACATTTCGCCGCTCGGCGCGGGCGTGACGATGGCTTCGAGGATGGCGGGCAGGAGAGGCTTGAGCTCGTCGTAGCTGAGTTGCTCGTAAATGCCGCCGACTTCGCCGCGCGCGCGTCCGTCCTGATTGCGGAGGCCGGCGGCGACGGCTTTGCGGAGGAGGTCGCGATCCACGCCGTCGAGCGATCTTTTGAGCAACCCGCCGAAAAGCGCAGAGCAAAGGTAACGCTGCTCCATCCCGCGAGGGTCTTGCGCGGAGGGCCCGAGGGCCAGGCGCTCAAGGAGTTCCGGGACGGCGACCATGGCGGGTTTGCCGATTTTGGCGAGGGCGTCGGCAGCCTGAATGCGCAGCCAGAGGTCTTCGTGACGGAGCGCTTTTTGAAGTGCGGGGACTGCGGATCCGGCGGCACCGCGCAGCGAGCCGAGGCCCTGGCAGGCGCCATAGCGGGCGTCGAGGTCGGGCGATTCGAGCATTTTCAGCAGCGCGGGAATGGCGCCGCTCTTTTTGCGTTCGAGGCCCATCGCAGCACGCTCCCGCACGGTGGGCGACCAACTGGCCAGGCGCGTGAGCAGTTGTTCCTCGCTGAGCGCATCGTAGGCACTTTTGCGGTCTTTGTTGTTCCAGCCGCGCCCGTCGAGGATGAGCGATTGCGCGTCGGCGGCGGTGAGTTGCGGGACTACGGCGGGTCGTTTGCCGGTGAGGTAGATTTTTCTGAGCGGCGTGGCGTGAGCGAGCAGGTAAGCGCCGGTACAATCCCAGCCGGCGTAACTGTCGTTGTCGGGCTCTGGCGGGCCTTGGTGCTCGAAGCCGCCGTCCCAGCGACGCGCGAGGTCGAAGTACCAGCCGCCAAATTCCTGCATCCACGCGCCGGTGGCCTGCGGGCCGGATTGCGCGATGCCGGGCATGGCCCAGAGCAGGCTGAAGAAGTTTCCCGTGTGGCCGGTGTCGCGCTCCGCGCCGTGGGACGCGATACACATGCGGGAGAAAAACTCCGCGCCTTTTGCCTCGCCGAGCAGGCTGAAAAGGACGGCGACCATTCCGCACTTGCCGTTGTCTTCATGCGTCTCCGTCCACGGCGCGTGGTCGCCGTAGGGAATCGCGCCTTTGCCAATGTAGAAGCGCAGCAGCCGCAGGCTGCGCTCGATGGCGAGGTCGAGCGCCGGGTCCTTCACACCGGCGGCCCGGGCGAGCACGAGCGAAATGGTGAGCGGAATGCCGGGGGAGTTCACCATGCCGTAGCTGCCGAGGCGACCGTCGGGAATCGCGAACCCGTGTCCCCACGATCCGACGGCGCTCTGGCCCTTGGAGGCTTCCAGAGCGAGGCGCTTCAAGCCGGGCATGACCGATCGGTCGCCGCTCGCGATGACGTATTCGGAAAGCAGCATCATCACGTAGCCGTAATACCAAGACTGCATAGCGCCTGCCGAGAAGTGCGCCGCCCACTGCGCTTCCTTTTTGACGAGCCGTAAATGCGCTGGGTCGCCGCTGGAAAGCAGCGCGAGCGCGTTGAGCGAACGGGGAATCGGGTCGAGATTTTCCCCGTAGCCCGGCGCCGCAAGTTTGGCAGCGAGCAACTTGCATCCCTGCTCGAAAACGCGTTTCGACTTCGGGCAAGCGAAAGGCGAGGTGGCTCTGTAATTGCCGAGCACCGCGAGCTTCATCACGACCTCCTCCGACTTGCCCGCCCGCCAACGAGTAAGTGCCAGCCTTCCACCACCCGCGTCCGATTCAGCCGCCGAGAGCGCCTTTCCCAACTCCGTGCGCGGGTCGTAGGAAAACGGCTTGCCGCCCACGCCGAGCAACACATCGCCGACTGCGAGAATACGATCGGCGGGCGAGCCGCTTTCGACTTTGGTGATGGCGATCTGGCGGGCGTCGGTGGTCACCATCGTATCGCAAAACATCCAGCCACGGGCTCCAGTGGCACCGAGATTCCAGTCGTGCTTCGCGCGCGCGGGAATCGCGTCGCCTTTTGTGAAGTCGGGCATCGTCATCGGCTCGCCCGTTCCATCGGCAAAAGCCGTGAAGGGCGCGGCGAGGATAGCTACGAGCGCGAGGAGCGAGGGTTTAGTCATTTTGCCTTTCTGAGTTGTTTGAGTTCCGCCATCGCATCGCGGAAGTTTGGGGGCGTCACCTTGTAAATGAGGAAATCCCTTTTTGCCTACGTGTAATTTCAAGGAATTCGCTTTTTCGGCCGGATCACCGGAAACGGTTGGAGAGCGGATTGGGGCCAGAGGAGAGAGTAGGCGGCTGTTAGGGATAGACAAAATGTCAATCTAATATCCGCAAATTCCTGCTGGTCGTGGGCATGGGACGAACAAGCCAAGTTGGACACGGCAACAAGGGAGATCCGCGCGAAGGCGGCTAAACTTGGGGCAAATGGAATTATTTTGAAGGGAGTTGGCTCCCAGGCAATCAGTGCAACAGGTATGCATTTCGGAGGAGCGAATCTGCAGGGGACAGACAAACTGTGCGACTAATAGCTACCCGGTTTCCTGCGCATTTTCCGTAGAAGCCCCGTCCCCATCGGCTCCTCCGCTGAGCATCGGCATGATCCGCGCCCTGCATCATGGGCTGAGAATCCCTGCGGAGGTCCTGCTCCGTTAAATTCCTGCCTGAGGAGCGCCCAAAGCCGAGGCAAACTCATCGGCAGAGAATCTGCAGGAATCTGCCGGGCACAAAATCTCCGGCCTCGGACCGGATTCCAGCGCAGGCGGACACCACCTCCCCAGGAATGGCCGGATTCAGCCGCCGGATGGCCTCGCGCTCATCCTCCCTCTCCCCCTGGGAGAGGGCCGGGGTGAGGGGTTGAGCGAAGCGAGTTTGCGGCACGTCGCCGTAGGTCTCCCTCTCCCTCTGGGAGAGGGCCGGGGTGAGGGGTTGAGCGAAGCGAAACTGCATTCGAGGGCGGCCTCTTCGACATGGGATTCGTTGAGGCTCATTTCCTCGATGGCTTGGGTTTCTTCGGTTTCGGCAATTTCTTCAATTCCGAGGCCGCCTTCTCGAAATCCAGATCCACCGTGCGCGGCTGCGAATCGAGAAATGCCCGGTAGCGTTCGTATTCCAGCTCGGCTTTCATCTTTGCTTGCTCGGTGGAGATCTTCCCCGCGTGATCCAGCAGCTCGTGCTCGGAGAGCTTCAGGAACTCGTCCAGCTTCGCGATCCAATCCCGCATGGTCATGACCTTGCGTTGCAATGCCCGCAGCTCGGCAAATTCGATGTAGGCGGTCACGATCCGGTTCAGCGTGTCGAGTTCCTCGCCATCGAGGTAGTTCTTGGCGATGGACACATCCTCCTTGCGGATGATGCCGCCGGGCCGCGTGGTTTGCAGGCCCATGAAGGGCTTTCCCGCATCCACCCGCGCGTGGATGACTTCCGCCGCCGTCTGCCCGTGTGCTGCCCAAAATGCACCTTGTTTTGCACCGTGGCGAAGAACTGCTGCGACATTTCGGTGTTTGGCGTGTAGTCCACGCTCGTCGCGTAGATATCCAAGACTTTCTGGTAAAAGCGCCGCTCCGAGGAGCGGATGTCGCGGATGCGCTCCAGTTGCTCGTCGAAGTAGTCCTTCTGGCCCTTGCCTGGCGGATTCTTGAGCCGCTCGTCGTCCATGGTGAAACCCTTCACCAGATACTCGTTCAAGCGCCCGATGGCCCACTGCCGGAACTGTGTGCCCCGATGGCTGCGCACGCGGAAACCGACTGCGAGGATGGTATCCAGGTTGTAGTGCTCGATCTCCCGCGCCACTTCCCGTTTGCCCTCGGTTCGAACTATCCGGAATTTCCGGATAGTTGCCTCCCGTGCCAGTTCTCGCTCGTCGAAAATGTTCACCAGATGCTCGTTGATCGTCCGCACATCCTTCTCGAAAAGCTCGGCAATCAGTGCCTGCGTCAGCCACAGGGTGTCATGATCAAACCGGCATTGGATGCGGGTCCGGCCATCCTCCGTCTGGTAGAGGATAATTTCGGACTGGGGCAAAGGTTCGTCGCTCATGGGTTCAGGCTCCTTTCGATGTGCTTTGAACCCACAAGGATTTCTTGCGGGTTGCACGCCCCTCCTCTCCCTTTGGGAGAGGCCGGGTGAGGGGCACCGCAGGCGTTAGCCGGGTTCAACCGCCGGATAGCCTCGCGCTTCTCCCTCTCACCGTAACGGCTGTTAGGGACGGGCAAAATGTCAATCTGGTGACAACCTGGTTTTCCTGCCGCTTTTCAACGGGGTCCCTGAACCAATTCTATTGGTTCCCTCGATTAACTTCCCTCCTGTCTATGACCGCCGGCATCGACCTCGCGATTTAGCACAACAAAGAACTCACTCTTTCCGATTAACTTCCCCGACCCATCGTAGAAGCACAGGGGGCCGACAAAATCTCCGGCCTCGGACCGGATTGCAGCGCAGGCGGGACACCGCGGCGGCGGGAGGGAGAAGGGAGCACAGGCTTCCAGCCTGTGACGTGTGACAAGCCACAGCCAGGATGGCTGTGCCCCTTTGTGGTTGCGCCTCCTGACCCGTCCCGACCCGGTCGACGAACGAAAGCGCCGGCCCAGCTACGCGATGATCTCCGTGCCGATGCCGGTGTTGGTGAAGATCTCCAGGAGCAGCGAGTGCGGGGTGCGGCCGTCGATGAAATGCACCTTGCTCACGCCTTGTTGCAGGGCGTGCACGGCGGACTCCACCTTGGGGATCATTCCCCCGGTGATGATCTCCTCCTCCAGGAGCTGCTCGATTTTTTCCCGGTTCACCGACGGGATGAGCGATTCTTTGTCCGTTGGATCACGCATGATGCCGGGCACGTCGCTCAAATAAATGAACTTGGCCGCGCGGAGCCGGCCCGCGATGGTCCCCGCCGCGATGTCGGCGTTGATATTGAGCACCACCCCGTCCTCGTCCCGGGCAAGGGGCGAGATGACCGGGACTTTCTCCTCGGTCACGGCCTTTTGAATGGCGGCCAGATCCATGTCCAACACCTCCCCCACAAACCCCAGGTCGATCCCGGTGGCTTTGCCCTCGGTTTGCGGCGGCAGCTTTTTGCCCTTGAGAAAGCTCTTCCCGTGAACGCCCACGGCCTGGCCGCCAAACGCGTTGAGCTGCCGGACGATGTCCGGGTTGATGAGGTTGTCGAGCACGTCCTCCACGATCCCGATCGACTGCGCGTCGGTGACCCGCAGCCCGTTGACGAACTTGGGTTTGAGCCCCGCGTCGCGCATCCGGGAGGTGATCGCCTTGCCGCCCCCGTGGATGAGCACCGGGTTGATTCCGACCGCCTCCAGAAACACGACGTCCTTGAGGAACCGCTCCACCACGTTCTCGTCTTCCATGGCGCTGCCGCCGTACTTGATGACAAAGAGTGCGCCCCGGAATTTCTGGATAAACGGGAGGGCTTCGATGAGGGCTTCGGCGCGGAGAGTGGGTGATTGAGCCATGGACAAAAAGGGGACGGGGGGAGGGTTCGGAGGCGCCTCGTCCCGCGGAAGGCAGGATGCGGCGGCGGTTGCGGGGTGGTGAAAGCCAGTGCGTCCGGAAAACGACCGGCAGGGCCCGGTTTACTCGCCCATGTTGAGCGTCACGTAATCGGTGCTCAGGTCGGTGGTGTAGACCGTGTATTCGGCCGAACCCAGATGCAGGTCGATGGTGATGGT
This sequence comes from Chthoniobacter flavus, assembly GCA_945860355.1. GTDB lineage: Bacteria > Verrucomicrobiota > Verrucomicrobiia > Chthoniobacterales > Chthoniobacteraceae > CAIURC01. The sequence continues at coordinate 19,351 of CAMARB010000018.1, forward strand.
GAACCGTTTGGCGGCCACGATCTCCTGAAGCTTGGAGAAGGGGGTGCTGCTGGCGACCCCGCCTTTCACCGCCACCACGCCGTCGTAGTAGATGTCCACGAGTTCCTCCCGCATCTTCGCGCCGGAATAACCGATGGCGTCCATGATCCGCCCCCAGTTGGGGTCGCCGCCGAACCACGCGCATTTGGTGAGCGTGGATTTCGCCACCGCCTCCGCCGCGCGCCGGGCGTCGCTGAAGCTGGCGGCGCCGTTCACGTGCACCTCGACAAACTTGGTGACGCCTTCGCCGTCTTCCACGATGAGCCGGGCCAGGCTTTGGGTCACGTGATCCAGGGCGCGCTGGAACGTGTCGAGCTGGGGGGAGGGCGACACCAACGTGGGGTTTTCGGCCTGGCCGTTGGCGAGAATGATCACGCTGTCGTTGGTGCTCATATCGCCGTCGATGGTGATCCGGTTGAAGGATTGTTCCACGGACACGCTGAGCGCCTGCTGGAGCACCTGTTTTTCGATCACGGCGTCGGTGGTGACGAAACAGAGCATCGTGGCCATGTTGGGGTCGATCATCCCGGCGCCTTTGGCGATGCCCCCGATGCGCACCCTCTTGCCGTCGATCTCGAACTCCACGGCGATGGACTTGGCGTAGGTGTCGCTGGTCATGATGGCCTCCGCGGCCGCCTGGCTGCCCTCCGGCCCGAGCGCCTCGGGCATCTGCGCGATGGTGGCCTCCATTTTCTCAATGGGCAGCGGCACCCCGATCCGGCCCGTGGAACACACCATCACCTGCTTGTCCTTGAGCCCCAGCGCCGCGGCGGCCGCCCGGGTCATGCGTTTGGCGGTCTCAATCCCGCCGACCCCCGTGCAGGCGTTGGCGTTGCCGGAGTTGGCCACGATGGCGCGCACGTCCGGCGCACGCAGGTTGACCGCGGAAATACGGACCGGGGCGGCCTTGACCTTGTTCGTCGTGAACGTTCCCCCGGCCACGGTCGGGTAGGGTGAATAAATCAGCGCGATGTCGGGCCGGCCGGTGTTGCTGGCTTTGATACCGCAGTAGGCGCTGCCTGCGAGAAAACCTCGGGGTGCGGTCACGCCGCCGGAAATCTGTTGGTAAGACATGGGGAAAAAACGGGCTTCAATTTCACGAGGCCGCGCCGTGAAAAACAAGGCGGATTCGGGACAAGGGGGTGAAACTACAGCAAAGCGGTTGTCTCTGGCCAGCCGCACATGATGTTGAGGGATTGAACGGCCTGGCCCGCGGCGCCTTTGACGAGGTTGTCCTCGGCGCTGAGTATCACCACGCGCCCCGTGCGGGGGTCGATCCGCCAGGCGATATCGCAGAAATTGGTGCCGGTGACGTGTTTGGTGTCCACAAACAGCGGCTCCCGGGCGAGCCGCACGAAGGGCTCGTTTGCGTAGGCCTCGGCGAGGGTCTCCCCGATCTGGGCCGGGGCCGCGCCCGGCGCCAGCGAGGCGACGATGGTGGTGTGGATCCCGCGCGTGACGGGGATGAGATGCGGCTGGAAACTCACCGTGACAGGCTCTCCCCAGGCCAGCCCCAGCTCCTGCTCGATCTCGGCCAGATGCCGGTGTTTGGGCACGCCGTATGCCCGGACGCTCTCGTTGCATTCGGCGTAGAGATACTCCGTCTTGGCCGTGCGCCCGGCGCCGCTCACGCCGCTCATGCTGTTGATGATCACCGTGGCCGGGTCCACCAGGCGCGCCCGGAGCAGGGGATGCAGCGGCAGAATGATGCTCGTGGGATAACACCCGGGCGAGGCCACCAGCTGCGCGGTGCGGATTTTTTCGCGGTAGATCTCCGGCATCCCGTACACGCTCAACGCGGCCAGCTCGGGGGCGTGATGGGTTTCGCCGTAGAACTCCTCGTAAACCGCCGGGTTTTTGATCCGGAAATCCGCGCTCAGATCGATCACGCGCAGTCCGGCCGCGACCAGGGGTTTGGCGAATTCCGTGGCCACGCCGTGGGGCAGGGCGAGGAACACCACGGTCGCGCCGCTGCCCACGATGGCTTCAATGGACGACTCCACAAAAAGCAGGTCGGCGTAACGCTGCCCGCGGAACCGGGGATACACGGCGTCCAATCGCTGGCCGGCCTGTTGCCGCGAGGTGAGCGCCACCAAATCCACCCCGGGATGGTGGATCAACAGGCGGACGAGCTCTTCCCCGGAGTAACCGCTGGCTCCGACGACGGCAATTTTCACGGAATTCATCGGGGCGGATTATGGGCGGAGCGCGCACTTTGCAAACCGCAAACACGCGGGGGCGGACCACAAGAGGGCTCCGGAGCGGGAGTTTTTTCCGGAAAAGGCACTTGCCAACGCGGGCATCTCGGCCAACATTCACGCCCTCTCAAAAACGGGCCGTAGCACAGCTTGGTAGTGCGCTTGAATGGGGTTCAAGAGGTCGCGAGTTCGAATCTCGCCGGCCCGATTTTTTGAGTTCTCCCGCCGGATCGCCCCGGGCCCGCGCAACAGGAACTGCGGGTCTTTCTCTACTGGCCGGCCTGGAAATCGCCGATCCTCACGAAGTGCAACACGGGTTCGCCGCGCTCCCGCGACAGCTCCAGGTCGACCCGGAACTCCGCCACCCAGTCGTTGGCTTCCTCGGGATCCACGAGCATCTGTTGCACCCGCCAGGTCTTGGGTTCCACATACGTGTGCCGCGCGTTGCGCGCCTCGGGATCCAGCCGAATCCTGCCCCGAACCGCCGCGTGCGCCTCCAAAGCCTGCCGCAGATCCGCCGGCGACTGCGCCATGCCCTCCGGCTGGGGGCCCAGGCTCGCCAGCGCCTCCTCCGGATCCCCGTTTACCGCCGCCCGCAGGAAGAGGAAAATCCGATGCCGGACGGCCGCCGTGAAGGACTTGGTGTTGCGGGTGACATCGCGAGCCGCCTCCTCCGCGCCCGGCATGGGCAGGGCCTGGGGTTGTTCGGCGGGCGCGGCGTCCGGGTTGCGCATTTTCTCCCATTGCTCGAGCAAACTGGAGTCCACCTGGCGGATCATGCTGGCGAGATAAAGTTCCATCTCCCAGATCGCCTCGTTTTTGGCCGAGTCGGGCACCGTCTGAGCCAGCACCTTGTGCACGCTCGACACGTGCCGTAGCAGCAAACCTTCCGCCCGTTGGAGCTCGTAGACTTTGATGTAGTCCGCAAACGACCGGAACTCCTCGAACATCTCCCGCACGATGGATTTGGGGCGGATGTTTTCCTGGCCCACCCACGGGTGCCGGTCCGCAAACGCGTTGAATGTGGAGTAGATGAAGTCGCGGTTGGGCTTGGGATACTCGAGTTTCTCGAGTTCCTCCATGCGGGCGTCGTAGTCGAGGCCCTGCATTTTCATCTCCGCCAGGGCCTGGGATTTCACCTTGTCGAGTTGCTTGCGCAGGATGACCTCCGGGTTTTCGAGGATCGCCTCGACGAGACTGAGCACCACCAGCGCGTAATCCGGGGCCTGGGGATCGATCTGGGGCAGGGTGTCGTGCACGTACAACGAGAGCGCCTGGTTCATGGAGAAATCCTCCTGCAGATCCACGTTCACCCGGACCCGCGCGCCTTCGGGCGTGCGCGGGATGACCTCGACGATCCGGTGTTCCACCAGGGCCCGGAACAACTGCCAGGCCCGCTTGGTCAGCGCTTTTTTTGAGGCCGCGGATTCATGGCTGGAGCGGATCAACTCGCGCATTGCCTGGCCGCCGTCGGTCTTGCGGCCGAGCACGTTGAGGAGCATCCCGTGCGAGACTTGGAACTGGCTGGTCAACCGTTCCGGCGCGGCCGCGATGAGCCGGGTGAACGTCTGTTTGTCCCAGTTCACAAAGTTCTTCTCCGGCGGCTTGCGCTTCACGAATTTCTTGCCCCCGCTCGCCTGCTTTTTCTCCAGCTGCAGGTTTTCAATCGCGTGTTCGGGCGCCTGGGCCACCACCCAGCCGCAGTCGTCGAATCCTTTCCTCCCGGCGCGTCCGGCGATTTGATGAAAATCCCGGGCACTGAGGATCCCGGTTTTTTGGCCGCTGAACTTGCAGAGCTGGGTGAAAAGCACGCAACGGATCGGGACGTTGATGCCCACGCCGAGGGTGTCGGTGCCGCAGATGACCTTGAGCAGGCCTTTCTGGGCGAGTTGCTCGACGAGGACGCGGTATTTGGGCAGCAACCCCGCGTGATGCAGGCCGATCCCGTGCCTCAGCCATTTCCGGATCTCGGGTCCGTATGGGCTGCTAAACGCGAAGCCTTCCATGGCCTCGGCGATGGCGGCCTTTTCCTCGCGGGAGCACACGTTGATGCTCATGAAATCCTGGGCGCTCTGGGCGGCCTCGAGCTGGGTGAAATGCACCACATAGACGGGGCATTTCCCTTGGCTGACCAATCCCTCCAGAGCCTGGGCGAGCGGCACCTCCGAGTAGGCGAACTCAAGGGGCACCGGGCGATCCTGCGAACGCACGGTGAGCGTGGTGCGGCCGGTGAGCCGGGTGAGTTCACCCTCAAAGAACTGGGTGTCGCCCAGCGTGGCGGACATGAGCAGGAACCGGCTTTGGGGCAGGGTGAGCAGCGGCACCTGCCAGGCCACGCCGCGTTCGCGGTCGGAGTAATAATGGAACTCGTCCATGATCACGTCGTGGACCTGGGCGTCGGCGCCCTCGCGCAGGGCGATGTTGGCGAGGATCTCCGCCGTGCAACAGAGAATGGGCGCGCCGTGGTTGACCGTGGCGTCGCCGGTGCTCAGCCCGACGTTTTCCGGGCCGAACTCGCGGCATAACGCGAGCCATTTTTCGTTCACCAAAGCCTTAATCGGGCAGGTGTAAACCGAGCGCCGTCCTTGGGCCAGGGACTGGAAATGGAGCGCGGTGGCGACGAGGGATTTGCCCGAGCCGGTCGGGGTGTTGAGGATGACGTTTTTGCCATCGAAAAGTTCGAGGATGGCGGCCTCCTGGGCGGGATAGAGCTGGAGTCGGCGCGCTTCGAGGAAATCCAGGAACATCCCCAGCAGCGTGTCGTTGTCGCGCCCGGGCTGGCTTGCGAGCAAATCGCTCAAGGACGCGGGAGACGGGGATGAGGTTGGGGAATGCACCCGCGCACCTTCGCCCGGGCTACCGCCCCAGGGCAACCCTTGGAAAGGCGATGTTCACGCGGAGACGCGGAGAACGCGGAGGGTTTTTTGGAAGTGACTGAATACCGGGGCTCCGGGTTTGTTCCAAAACTGCGCCGGAAACGCTGGCCGCTCCTGATGAAAATGCCTTCCTTGCAGGCTTCGCATCAGACTTCCGCTGTGGTGTGGGGAAATGTTTCAAGCTCGGCTCATCCAATGCGCAGAGCGCTTTTTGGAAGTCAGGGCATGCCTGTTTCATTGTGATTACCGCATCCCCCGGGCTGGATTCCGGGGACCTTCGGCCCGCAGGCGACAGCGCGCGGTTTCCCGCAACGGAGCGCCCCGCGTTTCGTTGCCTCTCGCTTTTTTCGCCTTAAAAAACATGTCCGAGCAGAATGACTCCGAGTAGGGAAGCGCAACGCCCGGGCTTTCCGTCATTTTAAAAAGCCCTCCGCGATCTCCGCGTCTCCGCGTGAAAATGCTCTCTCTCTGAACTCCTCCCAGCGCTAACGCCACTCGTGGCGCGGGTATTTGCGCTGCAGCTCCTGTTTGATCTTCGGATAGGACTCCTTCCAGAAAGTGGCCAGGTTCTGGGTGATCTGGATCGGGCGATGGTTGGGCGCCAACACCTGGATCACCAACGGCATTCGCCCCCCGGCGATCCGCAAATCCCCGGTCACGCCGTAAAGATCCTGGATCCGCACGGCGATGGTCGGTTGCGTATTGGACGCATACTGGATTTTGCATTTCCGGCCGTTGGGCAGGTCGAGCCGTTCCGGGGCGTATTGCTCGAGCAGCCGCTGCTGGGGCTCCGAGAGCCAGGAACGCACCGCCGGCCAAACGGCCCGCTCCTTGATGTCTTTGTAGGTGGTGGCGCCCTGGCAGATTTCCTCCACTAAAAGCTGGCGATCCTCCGGGTGGAGTTTGGGTAGTTCATATTCCGGGCACCAGTCCGCCAGTTGGTTGAGCCGCAGGATCCATTGTTCCACGGCGTTGTCCCAGTTCTTGAGCGGGCACGCGCCGGACGCCACCTCGCGCGCCAGCAGGGCGGCGGCCTGGTCGGGCGGCACTTTGTCGGAGGAACCCGAGCGCAACACCAGGTCGTGAAACCGCGTGGTGCTCCGGGCAACCACCCGGCGTTGGGTGGAGTCGAACGCGACCTCGGTCTCCTCGCGGAACCCCTCGGGAAACAGCTCGCGCAGCCATTCCTCGCGGATCCCGGTGGCCAGGGTGAGTAGGGTTTCCACATCGCCCCGGATCTCGATCTCGCGGACCTCGCAGGCAACCAGCAGCGGGGAGTCGTGGACCACGCTTTCCCGGGCCAACACGCCTTTGCGCTGGTGCACGAGTTGGCAGCGCAACGTGCCGTTGTCGCACCGCAACGCCACCTGGTCGGGGAACCCCGCCAGCACGCACCGGGCGATGGCTTCGCTGGAGGTGTCCCGGCCCCGCACGTCGAGCCCCTCGTTTTTTGCGATGAAAACAAACTGTTCAGCCAAGGCGGCCGCCTCGCGCGCGGCGAGTCCGTTGATGCCCAGGGGCCGGCAGCGTTGCGGGTTGAAATTGTTTTGCTCGGCGAACCGGTGCGCCCGCATGAGCACAAAAAAGTCCGAGTCGACGCATTCCCCGAGCGCCCGTTCGCGGTCCGCCTCCATCTGTTTGCCCTCGGCCCGCCGCATGAGATTGCGTCCCTGGGTGAGCGCGGCCACCAGGGCGATGTCCGGCACGCAGCCCAGCTCGTGGGCGGCGAGCAGCATCCGGGCGTACCGGGGATGCGCTGGGAACGCCAGCATCCGACGGCCGAGCGAGGTGATGGCGCCCCCGGCGTCGAGTGCGCCGAGATCGGAGAGCAGGGTGAGCGCGCGGTCCAGGGACCGGGGTTCCGGCGCCTCCAGCCAGCGGAACCCGGCCACATCCTGCACGCCGCTGGCTTTGAGCGTGAGCACCACCTCGGCCAGGTCCAGGCGGCGGATCTCGGGCAGCTCCTGGTGAGCACGGTCGCCGTGTTCGCGCTCCGTCCAGAGCCGGATGCAATGGCCCGGGGCGGTGCGTCCGGCGCGCCCGGCGCGTTGATCGGCCGAGGCGCGGCTGATTCTCTCCACCAGCAGGGTGTTGATCCCGCGGTAGGGATCGAACCGAGAGATCTTGGCCTGGCCGGCGTCGATGACCACGCGCACGCCGTCGATGGTGAGCGAGGTCTCGGCCACGTTGGTGGAGACGATCACCTTGCGCCGCTCATACCGGGCCACCGCCGCGTCCTGGTCCGCCGCGGACAACTCGCCGTGCAGCGCGAAGCTCAGAAACTGGCCGCCGAGCCGGGACGCCTTGATGGATTGCAGGGTGCGGTTGATCTCGTAGGCGCCCGGCATGAAAACCAGCACATCGCCCACCGTGTGGTCGGCGAGCCGTTCGAGTTCCTGGGCGGCGGCGTCCCACACGGGGAAATCGCCCAGAGACTTTTGCAGATACTCGATTTCCACCGGGAAGTTCCGTCCGGCCGACGTGAGCCGGTCGCACGGGGCCATGTATTTCTGGAGTGCGCCGGCGTCGAGTGTGGCCGACATGACCACCAGCTTGAGGTCGGGCCGGAGGTTTTCCTGGAGGTCCAGCGCCCGGGCCAGGGTGATGTCGCCGTAGAGATGGCGCTCGTGGAATTCGTCGAAAATGATCGCCCCAATGCCCGACAGGCTCGGGTCGGCCAGCATCTGCCGCAGGAGAATACCCTCCGTGACAAACCGGATCCGGGTGCGCGCGGAGCAGACCCTGTCGAGCCGGATCTGGTAGCCGACCTCGTCGCCGAGCCGGCCGTTGCGTTCCGAGGCGACCCGGGCGGCCAACATCCGCGTGGCCAGGCGCCGGGGTTGCAGCACCACAATCTCCCCGTTCTCGATCACGCCCGAATCGAGCAGGATCTGCGGGACCTGGGTGGATTTGCCCGAGCCGGTGGGCGCTTCGAGCACCAGCCGGGAACCGGCCCGGAGCGAGCGGATAAGGGCGTCTTCGAGTTGAAAAATGGGGAGGTCGCGGCGGTTCAAAACGCGGGATAAAGTGGGTCGGGGTTGGCGGGCGGGGGGCGTAAAATGCACCATCCTTTGCGGCCTGTGAATCCTCTTTGATTCCGTGCAAGGTGCCCGGGTGCTTGTCGCTTTTCACAAACCCTTTGGAGTCCTCTCCCAGTTCACCGGAGACGGCTCGGCCCATCGCACCCTGGCGGAGTTCGGTTTCCCCAAGGGGCTGTATCCCATCGGTCGGTTGGATGCCGAGAGCGAGGGGCTTCTGCTTCTGGCCGATGAACCCGCCCTCAACGCGCGGCTCCTGCATCCCACCCAGGGCCATTGGCGGCGGTACTGGGCGCTGGTGGAACGCCTGCCCGGCCCGGAGGCGCTCGGAAAATTGGAGCGGGGTCTGGTGATCGGCGGCCATCGCACCCTGCCGTGCCGGGCCTGGCTGCTGGAGCCCCAGCCCGAGGTACCCCCGCGCGAGCCGCCGGTCCGGTACCGCAAGAATGTACAGGACGTGTGGATCGCCTTGGAACTGGTGGAGGGCAAGAACCATCAGGTCCGTCGGATGACCGCCGCCGTGGGGCATCCCACGCTGCGGCTGCTCCGGGAACGGATCGGGGAGTTCCGCCTGGGTGATCTCGCCGCGGGCCAGTGGCGCGAGGTGACGCCCTCCGAGCGCCGCCTCATCTTCGGGGAGGGTGCCGCGCCGCGGGATTTGCCGGGGACGCGTTCCCCCGGGGCGGTTCCACGGCGTCCGGGCCGGGCTTAGTGCCGGAGCACCCGGGAAAGGAAACGCCGGCACTCGGCGGTTTGTGGAGTGGCGAAAAGCGCGTCGGCCGGGCCGTGCTCGAGAATCTTGCCGTTGGCCAGAAAAGCCACCTCATCGGCGACCTCCCGGGCGAAACCCATTTCATGGGTGACCAGCACGAAATGGCGGCCTTCGGCTTTGAGTTCCTCAATGGCGTCGAGCACCTCCGCCGTCATCTCCGGGTCCAGCGCGGAGGTCGGTTCGTCCAGAAGCAGGAGCCGCGGTTTGTGCGCCAGGGCGCGCGCGATGGCCACCCGCTGTTTTTGGCCGCCGGAGAGTTCGGCGGGTTTTTTGTGGGCGTGATCCGCGAGCCCAAACCGCGCGAGGGTGGTTTGCGCCACGTCCCGGGCGTCCTGCGGGGACTGGCTGTGGGCTTGGACCAGGGGCAGGGTGAGGTTCTCCAGCGCGGTGAGATGCGGGAAGAGGTTGAACGCCTGGAAAACGATGCCCAGCTGGCGGCGGTATCGGAGCAGGGCGGGTTCGCCCCCCGCGAAATCCACGGGTTCGCCGTCGAGCGCGACCGTCCCGGAATCGGGCGTCTCCAACCCGGCCAGGATCCGGAGCAGGGTGGATTTTCCGCCGCCGGACGGCCCGATGAGCACGAGGCTGCGCAGCGGGGGGAACTCGGCGGTGATCGCGTCGAGGACGGTTTTTCCGGCAAACGCTTTGCTGAGGGCGCGGAGGCTGAGGTTCAAAGTGGTGCGGCTGAGGAACAGCGGTTTTGTTTCCGGGGCAAGCCAAACCCTCAGGGGTGGGGGGGCGGGGGCGGCGTTATCGCACAGCCAAACTCAGGCAATGGGAAATCAGCACGGTCCACTCCTGTGACTGCAGCGCCAGCAGATCGGGAGTCGGCTCCCGTTGTTGCGAACAGCGCTCGGTGAACTTCACCGGATCGAATCCGGGCATTTTTCCAAGAGGCTCGATGCGGCCGGCCCGCCGGAACCAATAGCAGGCGTTGCCGAAATCGCCCTCGCGCCGGTGCATCATCCCGTGCCAGTAGGAACCGAGGTCCGATTCGTCGTCCTGAAAAATCTGGTGCGCCGGGGAGAGGGCGTCCACGGCGTAAAAAAGGCCGCCCCGTACGCGTTCCACTGCCGCCGCCCCCCCGGACGGTTGGTTGTTCAAAAGTTCTCCGGCGGTCAGGTCCCGGATCTTGGCCACGAGCGGTCCGCGGTTCTCCGTGCCGGGACAAATCTCCCGCAGTATCGGGTATTCCCCGAGAAACGGTTCCAAATAAGCGGGCAACACATCCATGCCGGGACAAAACGCCAAGCGGGGCGGAGGCGTCAAGGAACGGGAGGGAGGGAGATCTTCACGGCTGATCCCTCGGCGGCGTTGCCGGAACACGAGGCGCACCCCAGGCTCGCTTGTCCGAACCCGCCCGGCCGGTGGTTTTCTGAGGAAAAAGCCTGTCCCGCGGTGCTGATTCTGGATGCGGCAAGGCTGCCCAAGGACCGTGGGAAGTCGGATTTTGACGTCATGACGTCGTGACGTTACCTTTCAGGCCATGAAGCGAGCCACCATCTATCTCGAAGAGGAGCTGCATCGCGCCCTCAAACTCAAATCGCTCGAAGCCGATCAATCCATTTCGCATTTGGTCAATGACGCCATTCGAACCACTCTGGCCGAGGACTTGGAGGATTTGTCGGATGTGGAGGAGCGGCAGAGGGAAAAGACCCTTTCGTACGAGGATTTCCTGAAGGAGTTAAAAAGCCGTGGCCAAATTTGATTTGGTCTTCAAGGAATCCGTCTCCAAGGACTTCAGGCAGATTCCCAGGCAGGATGTTCAACGCATTTTGGAGAGGCTCGAGTCGCTGAGGGTCGAGCCGCGCCCGCCGGGAAGTTTAAAGCTTTCAGGGAAAGAGTATTACCGGCTGCGCCAGGGAAATTGCCGGATCCTGTATGAGATTCAGGACACCGTGCTTGTCGTCCTTGTGATCAAGGTCGGGCACAGGCGTGAGGTATACAGGTGAGCGAAATCCTCCGGTCAAACCCCGGAAGAAGCCCTCTCCTGGGCTGGCTCCGGCATCGCTCGGCGTAGACGGCTCTGGGAAACGCGTGTCAGGACTTGAGGGAACACCCGTGACGCCCCGAGTGTCGGGACCCACCCCGCTTCGATTGCCTCCGCGCACCCGGTTACTGGTTGTCTGCATAAAAAGCCTGTCCCTCTTCGTGCTCTTCGTGACCAGCTTTGCGGTGAATCAGCCCCCTTAATCCCCGCACGAAACGCGGCGATTCTTGCCCCTGCGTCGATTGGAGGTCATATTCGCCGCAAAATCCGCGGCCAAAATGCGATACATTCACGAACATCCGGCTTGGCCCAAGTTCCATTGGAACGAGGCCAAGCTCTCCCCTCTGTTGGCCGATGTCCGCCATCGGCAGGGGCGGTTGCTCGGAAAAATGGAGGCTCTCGGGTTCCGGCTCCGCTCCGAGGCAACCCTCACGACCCTGACCGCCGACGTCGTCAAATCCAGCGCCATTGAAGGGGAGCTTTTGGATGCCGGACAGGTCCGCTCCTCGATCGCGCGCCGTCTTGGTCTGGAGGAGGGGGGCTTGCTGCGTTCGAGTCGGGAGGTGGAGGGCGTGGTCGAGATGATGCTCGATGCCACCCAAAACCACACCGAACCACTCACCGCTGAACGTTTGTTCGGCTGGCACGCCTCGTTGTTTCCGACCGGACGCAGCGGTCTGCGGCCGATCACGGTGGGCGGCTGGCGGACCGGTGAGGCCGGCCCCATGCAGGTGGTTTCTGGCCCGATCGGCAAGGAGCGGGTCCATTTTGAAGCCCCGCCGGCGGAGCGGGTGGATCGGGAAATGGCCGCTTTCATTGGCTGGTTTGGAAACAGCCCCGGTCTTGATCCGGTTATCAGGGCGGGAGTTGCCCAGTTCTGGTTTGTGACGATCCATCCCTTCGCGGATGGAAACGGCCGCATTGGCCGAGCGATAGCGGACATGGCGCTCGCGCAGGCGGATGGAACTCCCGAGCGGTTTTACAGCCTGTCGGCCCAGATCGAGGCCGAGAGAAAGCAGTACTACGAGATCTTGGAAGCGAGCCAGAGGGGGGGGATCGATCTCACGTTGTGGCTTGAGTGGTTTTTGGAATGCTTGCGCCGGGCAGTGGACGGAGCGGAAATCAACCTCGGGAGCATTTTGCGGAAAGCGAGGCTTTGGGAGCAGGTGAACCAAGCGCCGGTCAACGATCGGCAGCGCACGGTGATCAATCGGTTGTTGGATGGATTCGAGGGGAAGCTTTCCTCTTCGAAATACTCGAAACTGGCAAAGTGCTCCGCAGACACCGCCCTCAGGGACATCAAGATTCTGCTGGATCGGGGAGTTCTCGTGCAGGAAGAGGGCGGTGGACGAAGCACGAGCTATCGCCTTGCTGAACCGGGCTTTTTCCACGGGCAACGCGATCAACCCTCCGAAATCAATCTCACCCCGCCCCAATCTCTGGGGTAGCACGGGCGGCGTTGCCCACGGGCGGCGTTGCCCACGGGGGGCGTTGCCTGTCCCCAACGCCGCCGCGCGTGTCCCCTGCGCCCCCTCAAGCGCAACCCCACTGTGCGCATCACGATTCACGAGAGCGCCAAGCGCAAACTCTCCACGCTGGTTGCCCAGATCCGCGCCGAGGCCGGAGGGCGCGGACTCGACGAAGGCATCTGATTGATGCATCTATAGATGCATGAGAACCACGCTCAACATCGACGAACCGCTTCTGGCCCTCGCTGGTGAGTACACGGGAGAAAAAGAGAAAACCGCCTTGGTGCGGATGGGCTTGGAGGCTCTGGTCCAGAGAGAAGCCGCGCGTCGGCTGGCTGCAATGGGGGGGCAGATGCCTTCTCTCGAAATCCCTTCCCGCACCCGCCCCGAAGAAAGTCCACAGAATGATCCTCGCTGACACGTCCGTGTGGATTTTTCACTTCCGTTACGGACTCCCGCATTTTTCCCAAATTCTGCAGAACAGCCAGGTTGCGACCCATCCCGTTGTGCTGGGGGAGCTTGCCACGGGAAATCTTCTGGATCGTCCCAAAACTCTCGCCGCCTTGAACTGTCTGCCCAAGACCGCCACGGGCACCCATTCCGAATGCCTTCATTTTATTGAAATGCATCGCCTCTACGGACGCGGGATCGGCTGGAACGATATCCAATTGTTGGTTGCCGCGCGATTATCCGGGGGGCTCCTCTGGACGAGGGATGCGCGACTGGAGAAGGCCGCCAAGGAACTGGCGGTTGCGTATATTCCTCCGTCGGCCCCGGAGGGTTTTTCCGGCGGCGCGCTGAGTGGAACGGGCGGTTGAACAAGCCAACGATCCACGATGCGGAGAAAGCCTGTCCCCTGCGTGGTCGTCCCCCGTGTTGTCTGGAACGGGTGTTGCCGATCTGGCAAACACGCATTACGCTTGTTCCATGAAAACGCTGACCGTCAAGGTGACCGACCAGATCTTTGCCGAGATCAGCAGGGCGGCGGAAGTTCGCAACGTGGCAAAGTCCGAGATTGTCCGCGAACTGTTGGCTCGGGGAACCCCCAAAGCGCAGTCCCTTTGGAGTCGAATGGCAGACCTCGTCATCGATGACGAGCAGGCGCCTGCGGATCTGTCTTCGAACAAAAATTATCTCTCGGGTTATGGCTCGAACCGTCCTGATTGACACAGGGGCGCTGATCGCCGTCCTCAGCAAACGTGACCAACACCATGACTGGGCCCGTTCCAATTTCGAATCCCTGACGTCTCCCTGTCTGACTTGCGAGGCTGTGCTTTCCGAATGTTTCTTCCTCTTGGGGCGCACCCCCTCGGGCAAGAAAGTTTTTTCCTCCTTGCTGGAGCGCGGCATTGTCGCGGTCGACTTTTCTTTCCGAGATCAACTCGGGGATACGCTGCGCCTGATTCAACAGTATCGTGAAATGCCGATGAGTTTTGCCGATGCCTGCATGGTGCGAATGTCCGAGCTGCACCCCGACTCGGCTGTGTTCACGACAGACACCGACTTCAAGACGTACCGAAGGAATGGTCGGCAAGCGATCCCGCTTCTCGCTCCTTGGTAGGCGTAAAAAACGCGTCGGGGTGGGATTGAGGAGAAAGCCTGTCCCGTGCGGGGCTTCCCCAGGTTGTCTGTCCCCCGGATCCCCTCCGATGCTCTGGCGTGCAAATTCAGGCTATTTTCCAAATTTGAACATGAACCCCTCCGCAGGTATGGTCGCCTGCAGCCGTAGCAAAAGTATGCTCTTCACACTCAAGATTACTCTCCTGGGCACCAACCCCGCCATTTGGCGGCGCGTAGAGGTGCTTGATTGCATCACTCTCGAAGATCTCCACAACCTCGTGCAATGCGTAATGGGGTGGGAGAATTGTCATCTACATCAGTTTTTTTCTGGCAAAGAGCGCTTCGGGGAGCCGTCGCCCAACAACGACGACTATAACTTAAAAGACGAAAGCCAATTTATGCTGGGAGAAGTCCTCAAGCGTAAGGGAGCAAAACTGAAGTACGAATACGATTTTGGAGACAGCTGGCTGCATGAGATCGAGCTTGAGTCTAAGATCCCATCGACAGAGGAACACACCTATCCCGTTTGCCTTGGTGGCGCGCGCAACTGTCCCCCAGAGGACATTGGAGGAGTCTGGGGATACGCCGAGTTGGTCGAGTCAGTCCTCAATCCCCGACACCCTAGACGCAGGCATTTTGAGGAGTGGCTGGAGGGAACTTATGACCCGGATGGATTTGATCTAAAAAAAATCAACAAAGCACTTGGGAGGATGAAATACAGATCGTGAGCATCCAATCTGAACCGCTTTGATGCAAAAGTCATCGAGGGCCCACCTACGGCAGCTGCCGCGACTGCAGGAAGCCCGCAGGTGACAGGCGCGCCATGCAACCCAGAACATCCGAATTATTTCAGTGAGGAGGGCCAGAGAAAATGAAGAAGCCATCTATTTCCAATTCTAGCCAATTCGATCAATACTTCGATGAAGGAGGCGATATTGCCTATTATATCGTTCCGGCTTCAATCAAACGCCCGGGCTTGGAGCAAAAACGCGTGAATATTGATTTTCCGGTCTGGGTAATCAAATCGTTGGACTTGGAGGCAACGCGTGTAGGCGTCAGCCGCCAATCTCTTATTAAGATGTGGATTACGGAAAAGCTTGAGGACAAAGTGCACGCTTCATAACTCCGATGGCTGCGAAAAGGTCCTCCGAAATAGAGGGGAGCCCATAGCAGAGCCAATAGGGACAGCAGGGCCAATAGGGACAGAGCTTTTATGGGAAACCGCGCCGAGTCCGCTCAGCCGGAGGAGCAAATCGAAGCAAGCTTGGAGCGCCTGAATCCGAAACCGAAATCATGAAACTGGAACTCAGTAGCTTGGAAAGCGCGACAGCCTCCCTGCATCGGTCCATTAATGCCGCAAACACTTTTGACGCGACCATCCCACCCGAGCTCAAGGAGACGGTGCGGAGCGGCATTATTCAGAACTTCGAGGTCGCTTATGAGCTGTCCTGGAAGATGATGAAGCGCTGGCTTGAGACGAACATCAGCGCCCAATCCGTCGATGGCGTCACCCGCCGCGAGCTGTTCCGACAGGCTGCGGAGAACCGGGGGATGTGCCGTGGAGCGTTAAAAGTTGCGGATGATTGGCTCGCGACGGGGATAATATGATTGCTGCTAAACGGTCAACTGCGGGGGGGGATTTCCGAATCCGGTGGCGTGGAGGCCGTCTCCTGCGGAGCAGGA
>CAMARB010000019.1 GCA_945860355.1 Chthoniobacter flavus
ATACTCCGCACGAACTCTCAAAAGGGTTCTCGGCGCGATCGATCTGATGCGGACTTGAGGTCCTCCGGCGGTTACCGGAGGGCCTCTTGCTTTGGTGACAACCAAGCCGTTTTATCCGCTCCGTTGCCTCACGCAAAGAGACATACAAGACGCGGGGAACGCGGAGACCTTTTTTGGAAATTACGGAACGCCGGGGTGTTGCACTTCCGCCCTTTCAGTCACTCCGCTGGAACTCCGGTTTTCGGGCTGAACTGAGCTCCCTGCGCACAGCACCCTCGCGTCTTTTAAGCATGAAAACCGGCGTTCCCGCAGTTTGACTGCGGCTCCGGAACCGCAACGCCTTGGCGTTCGGTTCTTTCCAAAAAATCCTCCGCGTTCTCCGCGACTCCGCGTGAACCCAGTCTTTCTCTGTAATTCCGGGGTGCGGGCGAGAGGTCGCGCCTAGGCCACCAACCCCGGCAAGCCGACGCCCTTGCTCGTCCCGAAACTCGACGTCTCCACGCCCATCCGCTGCAGGATCTGCAGGTAAAGGTTGCAGAGTGGGGGCGCGTTGTCGGGTTGAAACGCCAGATGCTGGCCATGTTTGAACCCGCCCCCGGCCAGGAGGATGGGCAGGTTGAAATTGTTGTGGAGCGCGGCGTTGCCCAGCGCGCTGCCCATCAAGGTAATCGTGTGATCGATCTGCCGTGCCCCGGCTTCAGGCGTTTCTTTGAGACGCTGGAGGAAGCCCCCCCATTGCGCAAGCAGGTCGCGCTCGAGCCGGGTGAGGTCCTCGAGTTTTTCAGGACTCTGACCGTGGTGCGTAAGGTCGTGGTGCGCAAAGGTGCCCCGGGGATCCGACGGCGTCTTTGAGGTGCCCGAATAAAACAGCACCGCCGCACGCGTCAGATCCGCCTGCATCGCAAGGCGCGTCACTTCAAGCAGCAGCCCCAGCTTGGCGGTTTCTTCTCCCGGCCCGGGATCCTGGATGGGCGCCGCCTTGGGATCCGGTTTCGGGGCTTTGGCGAATTGCTCGTTGCGCACCAGGCGCTGTTCGACCGCACGCACGCTGGTGAAATACTGGTCGAGTTTCTCCCTGTCCCCGGGTCCGACCTCGCGCCCGAGGCTCTTGGCCTTGCCCAGCAGGCGGTCCATGATCGAGTGGCCCCGCTGGAGACGGGCCACTTCGCGCGCCACCTCCTGCGGCGAACCGTTGATAAAACACCGGGCAAAAAGTTTCTCGGGACTGCTGGCGGCGGGGATCGCCACGCCGCCTCGGGTGTAGCTGCACGTGGCCGCAGCGTGGGTGGAGAGACTCAGCGCCGGATACCGCGAATCTTGGCCCACGGTCTCCGCGATGACTTGGTCCAATGAAACCGTGTTGCGGAAGGTCGGCGCCCCTGGATGGATTGCGCCGGTGAAAAACGAAGGGTCGCAATTGTGCCCCCCATGGACCTCGGGATGGGAGAGCCCCGAGACCACGGTGAAAACGTCCCGGTGTGCGTTGAGGATCTGGAGATGAGGCGACGGCGCGTAAGCCGGACCGGATTCTTCCGGGAAGAAATAGGAAGGCACAAACCCGAACTGGTTGAGGATGCCCACAAACCGTGTGGGGGTTGTGGCTTCCGCGGCGCAGGCGGGCTGCATGGCGTCCAACCAAGGCAACGCCAGGCTGATTCCGGCGGCGCGCAGGAAAGTCCTTCGGGAAAGGGCTGTTTGGCTGGTGAAAGTAAGCGGGTTGATCATCTCAGCGGGTGTGTTTATGGGGGGTTATTTGTGGGTAAAAAGTCGGCTCGCGAGGACTTCCTCCAGGAGGGTCCGCACGCCGTAACCATCCGCGCGGGCACGCTGGAGAATGTCCTCCACCACCTCGCGGTCGGCAAACTGCACCCGGGCACCGGTCAGTTGGGTGGCGAACTTCGTCACCAAGCCCCGGGCGAGGCGTTCGGGGTCCGCCGCGAGCAAGTCTTTGAGCCCGTCAATGTCGGCAAACGCGCGGCCATCCTCGAGCTGGTAGCCCGGCAGCACTTTTGGGCCCTCGTCGTAGAGCACATAGGGTCCTGCCGGCTGGGTGCGCCTGCCCAGTTTATCCCGGGACAGAACCCGGTAGTTCTCGCGCCAACGCCCGGTGACATCGTAGTTCTCCAAGGCGAACCCGGGGGGATCCATTCGGACATGGCACACGGCGCAGGCGGCGTCCTGGCGATGTTTCTCGAGCTGCTCCCGGATGGTGCTCGCCCCGCGAATGTCGGGTTCAATGGCGGGGACACTCTCGGGCGGGCGCGGCGGGGTGATGCCCAGGATCCGCTCCAGCACATACGCGCCGCGCACCACCGGCGACGTCACCGTGCCGTTGGCGGACACCTTGAGCACGGCGCCTTGGGTGAGGAATCCACCGCGCCGGGAATTGGGCGGCAGCGGCACTTTGCGGAGCGCGTCTCCGCGGACCCCGGCGATTCCGTAATGCTCGGCAAGCCGTTCATTGAGCATGGCGAAATCGCTTTGCACGACATGGGTGACAGAGAGGTTGTTCTCGACGAGTTCCCGCAGGAAGGCCTCCGCCTCGGCCAACATCGACTGCTGGAGTTGGTCGTCGAACTCGGAAAAGAGCCTGCGATCGGGCTGGGTGGCGTCGATCTCGCGCAGGTTGAGCCAGTTGCCGAGGAACCCCCGGTATAACCGGCCCGCGCGGTCATCAGCCAGAAGCCGCGCAATCTGGGTTTTGAACGTGGCGGGGTCCCGCAACCGGCCCGCATCGGCGAGTTGTTGGAGGGTGGCGTCGGGCGCCGTGCCCCAAAGCCCGTAACTCAGGCGCGTGGCCAGCGCGTGATCCCCGAGCGGCCCCGGGTTCTCGCGGCGCAGGAGAAACTCCGGCGAACACAGCGCCAGTTTGTACGCCTCTAAAAGCGCTTCATCGAAGGGGACTCCCCGGGAATGGTGCTCCAAGAAAAGGCCAAGATATTCATCGCGCTCGGCCTCGGGGACGGGCCGCCGGAAGAGTTTCGGGAGCAGGTTGGCCAGCAATTTACCGGCGTCGGCGGAAGGCTGCCCCGAGGTCACCCGCAGTTTGCCCGAGCCCCGGTCCGGCTGGAGCGGCAGATCGCCGTAAAGGAGCTGATGCCCCCGGGGCGGCCACTGCTCAAAAAGCGGCCCCTCCACCTCCACATGCTCCACCACGACGCACATCCCGTGGAACACACCGCCCTGTTCCCCGGGCGCCTCGGGCAAAATCCGATGGGGCGCGATCCGGAGCGTTTGCCCCGCAGGAACCCGGGTCTCGTAGACAAACTCCCGGAACTCCGACGGGCTCGCCTCAAAATAACGGAACTGGGAGTTGATCCATTTTGCTGAACCGAGGCTCAACGCCACGGTGATCCGGGGATCTTGTCCCGCCTTGGGCCAGCGGTTGTTGAGCACCGCCCCGGATTGCCCGGGGTGACTCGATGAGCGGCGGTCGGGGGATTTGCCGCCCCCGCCCCATTGCTCCTTGTCATCCAACATCGCGCGAGCCCGGACCCGGAAACGGTAGCGGGCATCGGGAACTTCCGGGGACCAGAGGAGGAGGTTCTGAAAGCCGCTTTCGCGCAGGTTGCGCACCGCCAGAAACCCCTCCGGCGAATAGCTCCAGTGGTGCTGGCCCACCGCGGCGTGGGTCAGCCACTGTTCGCTGAGATCCAACCGGACCTTTTTTTCCGTCGGCCGGGGCCGGTCCACGGTGGCTGCGCGCAACACCCGTTCGGCCGCTTCCAGATACGCCTCCAGATGGCTCGGGGAAAGCTGCAACGCCGCGCCCACGGTGTCGAACCCGGCCTCCATCCCGTCCCTAGGCAGCAAATCCTCCAGCGGGCTGTGGACATCAAAAAGATCCCGCACGGTCTGGATATACTCCGCCCGGTTCAGGCGCCGGACCACGGCGCGGCCCTCGGTTACCTGACGGGCCCGCGTGACCCCGTGCAAAGCGGCCCCGAGCGCCTGGGTGGACCGCGCCACGAGGGGCTCCGGCGGACGCGGCTTCTTTTTGGGCGGCATTTCCCCGTTTTTGACCCGGTCAAACACGCCAATCCACGCCTGGAGATTGGCTTCATCGCCGGGATTCCACGGGAGCGCAGCCAGGTCGAGTCCGCCTTTCTTGGTCTTGCCTTCGTGGCAGTCGTAGCAATGCGCATCCAACAAAGGCTCCAAAGCCGCCCGCACATCGGCCATCTGCGCGCTCGGGTGCTGCGCCGGCAGCGGCCGGGCCAAACGGAACCCGACATCGGCTTGCTGGATCCCGGGCGACCCGGTGATCCGCATCACCGAACGCAACCCCTGGCTGGGTTTGGTCACCGAGCCGCCGCGCAGGATCCGTTTGTTCTGATATCCCCGCCCGGCATTCCATTCCCAGACGCTGCCGCCCTGATCGAACGTGCCATAAAAACTCGGGGCGTTGGGATGCGACCCGACCGGGATCAGGAACCCGTAGTCGGCCCGGTGCAGAGTGAAATCCATAAAACTGGCCGAGTTGGGCAGTGGCCCACCCTCCCTCGCCAAGGCGGGCGGCTCGTCGCTCCGGGTGGGATACAGCCAATAACCGCCCTCCGGTCCGCCCTGCGCCGGAGGCTGGTAATAAGCGGCCTTGTACCACTCGTCTTCGGTCGCGATCCAAACCCGGGCCTCTTTTTCCTGCGCGCCCCCCGGCTCTGCCAACGAGTAGGCCCCCGTCTCCGTGTCGCCCCGGCCTTTCCCGTTGTGCAGCCAGTTGGCAAACCGCATGGCGTCCTCGAAACTCACAAACACCACCGGCAACCTCTCGCACCCGGGCAACACATCGTACCGGTACTCCCCGCTCTCGCCAGTGCGCCGGAGAAATGTCGTGTGCGCTTTGCGCGCCCCGGCGTCTCCCATCCGCTCATCCCAGAGACCGTGCGGATCGCTTCCGGCCACGGCGTTCAAGAACTCGGCATACTGCTCGACGCTGACCTCGTATTTGCCGATCTGGTAGGCGTAAGGCACACCGCCGTAGCCGGTTTTGTCGGGCAAGTTGCCGGGGTCGCCCACGGTCACCCATTGGATTTCCACAGCGGAAGCGGACAAGGCCCCGAGCAGTCCGAGAAAAAAAGCGGCTTTCATGATGTCTGGGAGGGAACAAGCGCTTACTTCCGGCGCCGTCCCATCCTGCCGCAATTTTGTGCGCTTTCTTTCAGGCCACGCTCAGTGACGGAGCAAAGTGGCACAGCCATCCTGGCTGTGACTGTCAGAGCTCACAGGATGGAAGCCTGTGCCACCTTGCGAGGGCACCCACCGGGGACACACCCACCGGGGACAGACAAAACTGCTGGAGGACCGGAGGGTTTCCTCAGCAATTTGTATCCGCTCCGAGTGGAATCCGAGTCTCCCCCCTTGGACCGCAAGCTCAGAGCGGGCGCTCAATCGCAGCGCGTCCACTCACCACCCGGCTCGTACCGGTAGAGGCCCTCGCCCTCCATCGCAAAGAGGAGAATCCAGCCGTGCTCGGCCAGGTGCTTCACCGCCTCGTTCTTTGAGAGCACCGCACCGATCCGCAACCGCGGAGCGTCCACCATGGCGTGAAGCCGGAGCGGTTCATGGATCCAGCGTTGCCCGTCGTGAACGGATTGCAGCGGGAGCCCGGGCTGGAGATCGCCCCCGGTCCCGAGGCTGACGCCCAGGGTCCCCACCACGTTGTGCACCGCCTTGTTGCCGCTCCCAAAGAGCGGGTTGTTCACCGTGGACGCGAAATACTGCAGGTTGATCCAACTGGCCACCACCATCGGGGCGCAGAGGATCATCTCCAGGATCCGATTGTCCGGGTCCTTCCGGTGATCGTAATCGTGAAGGAAAACCCGCCCTCCCAGATTCACCCCCCGGGTCCGGGCCCGGGGCGCGGCAATCAACGCCGCGTTGCCCGCCAGCCCCCATTCGGGCCGCACCTGGGCCCAGTCGCGGCTCCGCGCCTGGATCTTTTCCTCAAGCAACGGATCGGCCGGGTCGAGCCCGAGTCGCGACGCCCGTTCGCTCCGGGACCGGTCGCACGCCAGCTCCAGAATTTTGCGGAGTTGTTCGACGTCCGCCTCATGCGATTCGGGCACCCGGTCCAGATCAAAAAGCCGGACCTGATCGGTGGTGGTGTCGTGGAGTCCGGCGAGGAACCACGTGTCCTCCGGGATCACCACGCCGAAACCCGCCAGCGCGGCGCGCACCCCGGGCTCGTTGAGGAGAGCGGCGCCCACCTGCGCATTGGTGTCGCCGGCGTGGCCGCCGCAAGCCCCGCAGTCCAGCGCCGCCCCGTAGGGATTGTTCGTGGTGTTGCTGCCATGGCCGCAGAGCAAAACGAGCCGGGCGAAATTCCCCGTCAGCCCCATGTTGCGCAGCGCGCCGAGCGCTAGTGTCACCCGGTCCTCAAACGGAATCCCGCTGGCGCCGTCCTCGTCCGGGTGCAGCCGGGGGACGGGTTGGGCCGACGTGTCGGGCTTCGCGCCGCCGAGCCCGAAGGCGTCCCGGACGAGCCGGGCGGCGAAAGTCAGGCCGGCGGTTTCAACGAAGGAAAAAGAGGCGATGGCCGAACCCTTGAACGTGTCGAGGGAATGCGCGATGCGTTTGCCCAACCGCTTGGTCCGGAGTGCGCGCTCCCGCTCCTTGGGGTCGGCGCCGCGCGGGGTCTCATGCAGCGTGTATTTGGGCTGGAGCAACACGGGGCATTGCGGCACGGGCTCCTTCTGCCCGAAGGGCACCCGGGCTATGGGCATCCCGAAAAACCCGGCAAACCCAAGGGTCGCAACCTGGGGGCTGGTGTGTTCGATTGCGCGCCGGAGGATCTCGGAACGCACATCGATGCAGAACACAGCCTGCACCGAGGGACGCGGCAGCGGGGCGCCGGACGCGGATTCCGGAGCGAGCGTCAGGGCGACCGCCAAGCGCCTCTCCCAGGCGTGTTCGTCCGCGAGCTGCCAGAGATACCCGAGGAACACCGACGTGTCGTCCAACGGGCCATCCCAGGCCCAGAACTCGCGCAACGCCGGGCTGTCGTACCGCTCCAACAACGCCGAATCCAGGGCGACCCGGATGGCCAGCAAATCCAGAAGCGAAGGATCCTTCTCGCCTTGGAAACCTTTTTCGCGGACCCGGTACTGCACATAACCCGCCCAGCCCCGGATCGAGAGCAACTGCTTGTGCAGGAAGTCTTCGAGTTTCTCACCCACCCGGAACGAGGGCACACAACGCGCCAGCGCCTTCTCCGGATCCTCGGGCAGGCGGCTCACCCATTTTCTGAGTCCGGGCAGCCCCAGCAGCTCCAACGCGGCGTCCACGGACGCGTGCCGGCGCCAGGCCTCGAAAAGCGGCTGATCCTTCCAGGGCGACGGCCAGAGGGACTGCCCGGAGTCGAAATAAGCCGCGCAAAACTGTCCGATCGCCTCCGAGAACGCCGTCGTCCAATGAGTGCCCTCCAGCCGATCCACGGCTTCCGCGACGGTGAGGCACGCGGGCTCACCCGGCGACGCGGCCTCGCTGGAGAGATAGTCCTTGAGATCCGCCACCGTGCAGTTCGCCAGCGGGTGCCACTCGTCCGGCTTGAGCTCCCTCTGCGCCCGGGCCAGCGCCGCTTCCAGGTCCGCATCCCGGATCGCCCCGGTCCGGAGTTTTTCCTGGTAATAGGAGGCGGCCATTTGGATTCCCCCCGGGACGAGCCGTTGAAAGAGCGAGCACACCTCGGGAAACCGCCGGTGGGAGAGCCCGACAAACGGGTTGACCGCGACGAAGTGCTGGAGAGGCCACAGCGGGGCGATCCTGCCGCAAGCGGCCTCGGCGGCCACTCGGACAGGCGAGGGCGCTTGGGGCCAGGGCATCGAACCGACAGAGGAATCGGATGGCTTCATGGGAACTCGGGTTAAGCGGTGACTTTTTGGTTGAGAGCCTGAAGGGCCCGCCGGGCGAGGGTCCCGACGTAAAACCCCTGCGAAGCGTGCACATAAAAGAACTGACCCACCCGGGTCGCAGACCACGCTGGGAGCCGGGTTTGAAGGACGATCAGCCCCAGGAACAGGAGGGCCACCAGCACCATGCCCACGATTTCCCAACCCTCACGGGGAGGCGCGTAATGCGGCAGGGAATCCGCGAACCATTTCTCAAAGAGCGTGTGGAGGGTGAAATAACTCAGGGCGGCGCCCACGGCCATGCCCAGTCCCCAGCCCAGCAGGGACGCCCGATGCGAGGACGCCCAGAGGTTCCAGAGCGAATAGGTCAACGCCATGGTGAAAACGGACCCGAGCAACAACACCCCGGGATCGCTCTGAAAAGTCACCCCGAAAAGCCATCCGCTCCCGACGGTAATCGACAGCGCCGAAGCCAGGGTGGCGACCAGGACCAAGGGCTGCGCCTTGGCCCGGTCCTTGGGCACCCACCGGGTCCGGCTCAGCTCCACCACGCGCCCCGAGGAAAGAAACGCGTGCGCTTTGTAGAGGGAATGCGCGACCAGGTGCAGGACGGCCAGGCCGAACGCGCCGAGCCCGCATTCGAGCATCATGAACCCCATCTGCGCGACGGTGGAATAGGCGAGGGACCGTTTGACGCTGGTCTGGGTGAGCATCACCAGCGAGGCGAAAAGCGCCGTGAACGCGCCCACTACCGCCAGGCCGTTGAGGGCCGCCTGGGAGCCGGCGATGATCGGGCTCAGCCGCAGGACAAGATACCCTCCGCCGTTGATGATCCCGGCGTGCATCAGCGCCGAGACCGGCGTGGGCGTGTCCATGGTTTCAGGCAGCCAGCTGTGGAAGGGGAACTGGGCGGACTTGAGCAACGCCCCGGCCACCAACAACACACAGGTCCAGCCCAGCGCCGGGACCTGCGCGCCCTGGCCCCGAAGAACGTCCGCCTGCGCGAACATCTCCGAAAAATCCCAGCTCCCAAAACACTGCCAGGTGAGAAACAGCGCGCCCACCATGCAGGCGTCTCCCATCCGGCTGATCAAAAACTTCTTCTGCGCGGCGATCACCACGCCGACTCCGTGGGGATAAAACGTGAGCAACTGATGCAGGCTCAGGCTCGTGGCGACCCATGCAACGGTGAAGAGCAGCAGGTTCCCGGAAACAATCAGCGTCAACACCGCGCCCGTCGTCACCGCCAACCACCGGGCGAACTCACCGTGCCGGGGATCGCCCGCCAGGTAATGGACCGAATACCGGGTCACGACCAAAGCCAGGAACGAAACGAGCAGCTGCATCGTGAGGGAGAGCGCGTCGATGTGCAGCGCGATCCCCCAGGCGCCGATCCCCAAGCGCTGGGCGGCCGGCTGCGGCATGACCCCGGCGCACACCGCCGATGCGCACGCCAACCCGAAAACGCCCATGCAAAGCGCGGCCACCGCTTTCGGAAACCCCAGCCCGAAGCGGTTGATGAAGCGCTTGGGGAGGAGAACGGTCGACAGAAGCAGAACCGGGCCGACAAAAGCCAGGAACGCAGCGGACCGGAAGACAGACGGAGGAAAAGACATCGCGGCTATTCATAGGGGCGGCCCCGCCGTTCGGTCTAATACACCTTTTGCATCCCATCGTTCCTTTTATTAGAAGACCCGCGATGTCCTTTCTCAACTACCATCATCTGCGCTATTTCCGGGCGATCGCCACCGAGGGCACACTCACCGGCGCCGCCCAGCGCCTCCAAATCTCGCAGTCGGCTCTCAGCGTCCAGCTCCGCAGCCTGGAGGAAAACCTCGGGCAACTCCTGTTTCACCGCCAAAAAAAAACCCTCGTGCTGACCGAGGCCGGGCGGATCGCCCTGGAATACGCCGAATCCATTTTCCGGTCCGGGGAGGAAATGATGGCGGTGCTCCGGAACGAGAAGGCGGTCCAGCGGCGCGTGCTCCGGATCGGGGCGGTGGCGACGCTTTCGAGGAATTTCCAGCTCGAGCTGCTCAAGCCGCTCCTGGGCCGGGACGACGTGGAGCTCATCCTGCATTCCGGGAGCCTGCGGGATCTCCTCGCGCAGCTGCGCGCGCACGTGATCGACGCGGTGCTCTCCAATCTGCCCGTCCGCCGCGATGCCGAGACCAACTGGCACAGCCGGCTCATCGAAGAGCAACCGGTGAGTCTTGTGGGCAAGCGCACCTCCAAACGGGCCCGGTTCAAATTTCCCGAGGACTTGCGGCACACGCCGCTCCTGCTCCCCGGGCTCGACAGCAGCATTCGGGCGGCCTTCGATCTGCTGCTGGAACAACATCATATCCGCCCCATCATCGCGGCGGAGGTCGACGACATGGCGATGCTGCGGCTTCTCGCCCGGGAAGGCGCCGGTCTGGCCCTGGTGCCGCCCGTGGTTGTGAGCGGGGAACTGGCAACCGGCGCCCTGGTGGAGCACTACCGGATCCCGCAGGTCCGCGAGAGTTTCTACTCCATCACGCCCAGCCGGAAATTCCCCAACCCGATTCTGGCGGAGATCCTCGGCAAACCCGCCCGGGAATCGAGGTCCGCCAGCTGAGCCCGCGGGCTGGGGGCGCTCCGGGGATTGACTCGGGGGACGTCCCGGGCTCCTTCTGGCGTGATTTTATGGATACCCCGCCGATTCGCGCCGCGCGCGAGATGCTGCTCGCCCACGGAATCACACCCGACCGGTGCGAGATTCTCCAAGACGCCAGCACCCTGGTGCTGCGGCTCACCCCGACCCTTGTCGCGCGCGTGGTGCAAGACATCGAAGGTCCCCGCCAGGGCACGGAATGGTTTGCTCGCGAAAACGCCGTCGCCCAGCACCTCACCACCCACGGCGCACCCGTCATTCCGCTGCACCCGGATCTGCCCCCGGGCCCCCACGAACATCTCGGTTATCCAATGAACTTCTGGAAATTCGTGACCGCCACCGGGGCCGAGCCTCATCCCGAGAAAATCGGGGAGACCCTGGGCCAATGCCACGGGATTTTGCGCCGGTTCGAGGGCGCGCTTCCCAGGCTGGCGATTCTCACGGAGAGCCTCGGCGTCGTTGACACGCTGGGGCAACGGAACCTGCTGCCTGCCGACATGCGCGACCTGTTGCGCAGGCATCTCAACAACACGCTCGAAGCGCTGGCCCCGGTGCCCGGGCAACCCCTCCATGGCGACGCGCATCCCGGCAACCTGCTCAACACCACGGAGGGGCTTCTCTGGACGGACTGGGAGGACACTTTTAGCGGGCCGCCGGAGTGGGATCTCGCCTCCGTGCTTTGGAACGCGAGGTTCCTGGAGAAGGCCGACGACGCCGTGGAGCGGATCCTGGCGGGTTACAGGAACTCGGGCGGCTCGGTGGACAACACGGTGCTTGAGCACTGTTTTGTCGCCCGCGCCGCGGTGATGTGCGCGTGGTATCCCGTGCTTTACCCCAATCCCGACGCGGACCGGCGCGCCAAACTCGCGCAGCGGCTGGAGTGGTTGCGGTGTCGGCCCGTGTGAGTCGGCGACGGGGCGGATGAACCGCGAAGAACACAGGGAGCGCAGAGAATTGCCGGGTTCCGGTTTTCCCCTTTAGCGGTCACTGCGCTCTTTGTGGTTTCAAAAAAAGAGCGCGCAGGCGCCGTAGGCGCTCAGGACAAAATCCCCTTCACCACGTGGGCCTCTTCCACGCCGGTCAACCGCGTGTTCAACCCGCGGAACTTGTGGGTGAACCGGGCGTGATCGATTCCCAGGCAATGCAGAATCGTCGCGTGCAGATCCCGGATGTGGACCGGGTTCTCCACGATGTTGTAGCAGAAATCGTCGGTCGCCCCGTAATCCATCCCGGGCCGGATCCCGCCCCCGGCCATCCAGAGGGTGAAACTGCGTCCATGATGATCGCGGCCCATGCCGGGCGAGCCCAGCTGGCCCTGGCTGAATACCGTGCGCCCGAACTCGGTGGCGAACACCACCAACGTGTCGTCGAGCAGTCCCCGCTGCCGGAGATCCTTCACCAATGCGGCCGTGGGTTGATCGATGTCCCTGCACTGGTTGGGGAGCTGCCGCGTGATGGCAATGTGCTGGTCCCAGCCCCGGTGAAAAAGCTGCACGAACCGGACGTCCCGCTCCAGGAGCCGCCGGGCCAGCAGACAGTTGGATGCGTAGCTGCCGGGCTTGCGCACCTCGGGCCCGTACGCCTCGAGCGTCGCGGCCGACTCCCCGCTGATGTCGGTGAGATCGGGCACCGAGGTCTGCATCCGGAACGCCATCTCATAGGCCTTGATCCGGGTGAGTGTCTCCGGGTCGCTCATCTCCTCCGCTCGGATCTGGTTGAGCCGGGCGAGGTCGTCGAGCAGGGCGCGCCGCTGTTCGCGGTCCACCCCGGGCGGGTTCTCAAGGAAAAGCACCGGGCTGCGCCCCGGCCGCAGCCCCACCCCCTGGTGGGAGGACGGCAGGAAACCGCTGCCCCAGAGCCTGGAGAAAACCGGCTGCCCGGGATTTTTTCCGGTGCCCTGGGAAACCATGGCGATGAAGGCCGGCAGGTTCTGGTTTTCCGTGCCGAGCCCGTAGCTTACCCAGGACCCCATGCTGGCGTAACCCGGCAACTGATTGCCGGTGTTCATGAAGGTGATCCCGGGATCGTGGTTGATGGCCTCGGTGTGCATGCTCTTGATGATGCAGAGCTCGTCGGCGATGGACTGGATCCCGGGCAACAAATCGCTGATCCACGTGCCCTGTTTGCCGCAGCGTTTGCCGGGTTCCAGGGGCGGCACCACGGGATACGCGGTCTGGCCGCTGGTCATTCCGGTGAGCCGCTGCGAACCCTTCACGCTGGGAGGAAGCTCCTTGCCGGCGTGCTGGTGAAGCATCGGTTTGTCGTCGAAAAGGTCCACGTGCGAGAGCCCGCCGCTTTGGAACAGGCAGAGCACGCGTTTCGCCTTCGGCGCAAAATGCGGCAGCCCGAGCCGGGGCAACCCGTCGCCGCCCTCGGATTGGGCCGCGCGAAGCAGATCGGGCTGGAGGAGGCTGCCCAGGGCGAGGCCGCCGATTCCGCGGGAGACATCCCCGAGAAACGTTCGGCGGGTGAGATGCGCAAGTCGGTCGATAATGGGGTTCATGGGGAAAAAGTTAGTTGCGGGTAACGACCTCACTCAGGTTCAGAAGCAGCGAGGCCAGCTGCATCCATGCGGCGTGTTCCGCCGGTTCAATCGAAGGGTCCCGGGGCGATTCCCCCACGGAAAGAACCTCGGCCACGCGCGCGGCGTTGGCGCGGAAACGCTCCCGCTCCCGGGCAAGCGCCGATCTGAGCACTTCGAGCTCCGCCGGTTTCACCGCGCGGGAGGTGGCCTCCCGGAACGCCCAGCGCAGCCGCTCCGCGTCGTCCGGGGAATGCCGCACGATCCTCTGCGCGAACGCGCGGGCCGCCTCCACGAACTGCGGGTCGTTGAGAGTGACCAAAGCCTGAAGGGGCGTTGTGGTGTTGCCGCGCGAGATCGTGCACACCTCGCGGTTGGGGGCGTCAAACGCCATCATGTTGGGCGGCGGCGCCGTGCGTTTCCAAAACGTGTAGAGGCTCCTGCGATACAGCTTCTCCCCGTGGTCCTGAACAAAAGCCTGCGCCGTGGCCGGCGTGCTCCCGTAATGGCTCACCTCCCGCCACAGATCCCCGGGCGTGTACGGATTCACACTCGGCCCGCCCACCCTGGGCACCAGCAGCCCTCCCGCTTTCAACGCCGTGTCCCGAATCAACTCCGCCGGCACCCGAAACCGCGGGCCGCGCCCCAGGAGCCGGTTCTGCGGATCGCGCTCCAGCAGCGCGGGGGAAGCCGCCGAGGATTGCCGGTAGGTTTCGCTCATCACGACCAGCCGCACGAGATGTTTGACGTCCCAGCCGGATTCCATGAACTCCACGGCCAGCCAGTCGAGCAGAGCCGGGTGTGTGGGCCACTCGCCCTGCGCCCCGAAATCCGCCGGGGTGCCGACGATGCCCGTCCCGAAGAACATCTTCCAGAACCGGTTCACGGCGACCCTGGCCGTGAGCGGATTCGAGCGCATGGTGATCCAGCGGGCCAGCCCCAGGCGGTCCGCCGGCGCCCCTTCGGGCATGGGCGGAAGCGCGGCGATGGTCCCGGGGCTGACCTTTTCGGTCGGCTGCGCGTAGTCGCCCCTGTTGAGGATGAAAGTGTCCCGCGGCTTTGAGGCCACATCCATCACCATGGTCTGGAACGGCTGGGTCAACGCCGCGAGCCGTTCCTCGAGGTTCGCCAGCTCGATGCGCGCTCGGTTCAGGTCCTCAGACATCGCGGCGCATGCCGTCCAGAGCGCCGTTTTCTGGGCGTCGCTCCGGCTCTCCGCAGGCGCGGCGAGCGCATCGAGCACCGCCGGGGCGAGGTCGCTGTCGTCGTCCGTTCCCGTGACAACAAACAACTCGAGATGCTCGGCCACCAGGCTCCTGCCATGACCGAAATTGAGCTGCACCGTCATGTTTCGGACCTCCTCGGGGGAGATCGGCCGGGCGAAAGTCGCCGTCAGCCGCACCGGCCCCTCGGCGCTCAGCTCGGGCGACCAACCGGACTCGTTCCGGGGATCCAGACAGCCCGACGGCGGATAACTCGGCGCCCAGCTACTCGCCGTCACCCGGGCGATCCGCTCCAGCTTGTGCAGGTTGATCTGGTCGTTCGCACGGCGATCCGCGGTGACTGAAAGGGACGTCAACACGAAGGTCCCTTTTTTGGCCGGCTGCGAGGCGTCCTCCGCGGGTTTGGCAGCCCCCTTTGCGGGTTTGCCTTCGGCCGGACCCGCCCCCCAACCGCCCCCGGTCAGCTCCGGGACAGGATGCACCACGACGCGCAGCCCGGTGATGGGCGCCCGCAGATCGGGCAGTTCCGTAGAAACATCGAACACGCCCATTTCACCGCCTCCCTTGAGACGCACGTGGTTGCCGGCATCAAATTCGAGACCCGAGCCCCGGTTGGGCGTGGAAACATTGAGCACCTTGACGGGATGCGCGGCGAACCCCTTGCCGCGTTGGTCGAGGAGGGAGCGCTGGCGCTTCTCCCAAGCCGCCAGCGCGGCGGCGTCGGGCTTGGCAAGAAGCGCGTGGAGCTCTGCAATACGTTTCTCCACGGCCGGGATTTCGTCGGTGCGCAGAACGGTTTTCGCCGAGATGTAAGGACCGGGATTGATACCCGCGTTTCCATCTAGCCCGCGGTCGCTCAGGGAGTTGAAGAAGGCGAAGATCTGGAAGTAATCCTTCTGGGTGATGGGATCGAACTTGTGGTTGTGGCACTGAGCACACGCCAGGGTGAGCCCCAGCACGGATTCGCCCAGGGTTTTGACCCGGTCCGCGTTGTAATTAGTGAGATTCTCCTCGGGCAGTGTGCCGCCCTCGTGGGTGACCATGTTGTTGCGCTGGAAACCCGTGGCGATGAGCTGTGCCTCGGTGCGTCCCGGCAGAAGATCGCCCGCCAACTGTTCCGTGAGGAACCGTTCGTAGGGCATATTGTCGTTAAACGCCTGAATCACCCAGTCCCGCCACAGCCACATGTGCCGGCCGCCATCGATTGAAAACCCGTTCGTGTCGGCGTACCGAGCCGCGTCCAGCCATTCCAAGGCCATGCGCTCCCCGAAATGCGGGCTCGCAAGCAGGCGTTCCACCAGCTTCCCGTAGGCGCCGGGAGAGGAATCCGACTCAAAGGCGACCGCCTCCTCCGCACTCGGCGGCAAGCCGGTGAGATCCAGCGACAACCGCCGGATAAGCTCCGCCCGATTCGCCGCGCCTCCGGGGGCGAGCCCCTCGTCCTTGAGCCGTTGCCGCACAAATGCGTCCACCGCGCCGTCCTTCCCCTCGGGGATCTCCGGCCGCTGAGGCGGGAGGAAGGACCAGTGGCCGGCGTATTTGGCCCCCTGCTCGATCCACAACTTGAGGAGGTTTTTCTCCGGCTCGGAAAGCTTGAGATGCGATTTGGGCGGAGGCATGAGCTCGTCGGGATCCGAGCTGAGAATACGCTGCCAGGCGTCGCTGCCTGCGAGGTCGCCGGGTTTGATCGCGGTCACCCCGTCCCGCTCGGCAAACGCGGACTCCGCAACGTCCAGCCGGAGCTCGGCTTTGCGGGATTTTTCGTCGAACCCGTGGCAGTGAAAACAGTTCTCCGAGAGGATGGGCCGGATATCGCGGTTGTAGTCCAAGTCGGCCGCGCGCGCTGAAACGCAGAGCAGTGCGGCGAGGAAAAGGGACCGGGTTCTGACGGGGATGAACATAAGCGGTTTTGAAAAGTGAACGCCCCTCGGGGGCGGCAAAGGGCGGGACTATGGGGCGATGATCCAAGCGGCCCGGACGTCGTCCATGTAATGGTCGGTTCGCCCGGAAACGGGCCCCGGCGTGTTGGATCCCAAAGAAATCAGGAGGGTGCGCGCCTGGGGCGGCACGTCGACGCGGATCGTGATGTTCCTCCAGCCCTGCTCCTCCGGGGTGGGGTAGATGGATTTCGCCGTCGAGGTGAGGATGAGTGGATTCATCTCTTGCCAGGCATTTCCCCAGGACGCAGCCAACTCACTGGGGCTCGCCAAAGAAGTAGCCGCCCGCAGCAAATAATGCTCCCCCTGCCCCGGCTTGGATGCGTGGAAATACGCGGACACCTCCACCTGCAGGGTCTTATCAGACACGGGGCGCCCAGTTGAAACGTCCGTCATCAGGCTCGCGAAGTAACCCTTCCCCTGGGGGGCGGGTCCGAGCCGGATCATCCGCTCCCCGGCAAAAGGAGCCGGACGCCCGTCGCCGCCGGGAAGAATCTCGGTGTCGATCCCGGACCACTGGCTGTAAACCGGGACCAGATGCGACTGGGGAAGGGTCTCCTGCCGCTCGAACCCGGGATTCGCCAGAGGGAGCAGAATACGCCGGAGCCCCTCGGCCCACCCCCGGTGGTTGATGGCCCAGACCATGGACGTGCTCAGGCATCCGAGCAAAAGCCCCGCCGCGGCCGCCAGCCAGGGCCTGCGCGCGGTCGGCAAACTCCGCCAGGCCGCGCGCCCGAAGGCGGGCGAAACCGGCAGGGGCTCCAACCGGAAACGCTCGTGCAGCTGGGCCGAAAGCAACTGGGTCTCGGCGAACATCCGGCGCCGTTCCGGGCAGCGGCGTAATTCGGCCTCCAACACGTCCAATTCCGCCCCGGAAAGCTCGCCGTCCTGGTACCGCATCACCCGTTCCAGAAACGCGTCGTCCCCGCTTGTCTCGCTCTGTTTCATTAAAAGGCCTCCTGCTTGCAACGCTCCCTCACGCAGTCCCCGAGCACCCGGTGAATCCGGGCCAGAGCCTGGTAAACACTCTCCAGTTTGCGCCCCATCACCGCCGCCACCTCCAAACAGGGGCGCCTCTCAAAATACCGGAGCCGGAGCAGCTCCCGGTTATTGGGAGTCACCTCCTCCATGCACAGGGCGAGCGCCTGCTGACGGAGATCCACGGCGTCCGGCCATTCCTCCGCCAGGGTGGCCAGGAGCTCCTCGCTCAAACCCTCGTACCGCCCGTATCGGGACCGCACCACATCGATGGCCCTGTGGCGCCCGGCGAGCCGCGCCCAATTGGCCACGTGCGCGGCGCTCTCAAACTCGCCGGCCCGCCCGACCGCCTTGACGCAAATCTCCTGAAAAATGTCCTCCGCCGCCTGAAAATCCCGCGTCACACTCCCGAATAGGGCGGTGAGCGGCAGGCGCTGGGCAATCAGGAGAGCGGCAACTTCCTCGGGGGGCAGCATAGGTGTCTGCCTAAATTACGGGCGTACCCGCCCAAACTCGACATTCGGCGTGCGCATTTTTTTTCGCCGGGCGTCAGCCGGGGGCGTTGATGCCATCCGCCGGCCGATGGATGCGCCCCCCGTCGGCGGAGACCAAAGGGGGGCAGGCGTCCCGCCTGCCTTCTGCGCTGATCCCAAAGCTCAGCAAGGCAGGCAGGATGCCTGCCGGTCCCATGACAGCGCGCCGTTCTTAAGTGAGCTCTATCCGGGCCGGTCCCGGGTCAGCCCCGAAGAAAGGCAATCGCCACGGCGATGAGCATGATCAGCGCAGCGACGGGCAGGGCGATCAGACGGAACTTCTTAACAAAAGCGCGTTTTCTGGGGGGCATGGCTGGGGAAGTGCGTTGGAAAGGCAGAATTGCCCCTTATATCTCCCGGTCACCCGCGAAAGGTTACAATTTTTTTCCCATGGCAGCCGCGGAGCGGCTCGGTGGCGGCGGTGCGTCCACCCCGACCACCACATTTGTAGTTGACCGCGCCGCTACATTTGTAGTGAAACTACATCCCATGATTCCTACGCCTGACATTTCCGACTCGGAATGGTCCGTCATGGAGGCGCTCTGGGCCGCCTCTCCCCAGACCGCCTCCGAACTCGCCAAAACCCTCCGCCCCACGACGCGCTGGGCCGAGAACACCGTGCGCACCCTGCTGACCCGCCTCGTCGACAAAGGCGCCGTCAGCACCGGCGAAAACAGCGCCGGCACCCGCACCTATTTGCCGGCGGTGAAACGCGAGTCCTGCGTCCGGGCGGAGGGCGAGTCTTTCATGCAACGCATCTTTGGCGGCGCCGCCAAACCGCTCCTCGTCCACTTCGCCCAGAACACCAAGCTCACCGCCGAGGAGGTGCGCGAGCTCAAGAAAATACTCGATCAACGCCTCAACTCCTGACCCGCCATGAACTTCCCCCCCCTGGACTGGCTGCTTTCCGCGAGCCTGCGCGCCTCGCTGCTCACGGCCGCGGTGCTCCTTGCGCAATCCCTGCTCCGCAAACGGCTCTCCGCCTCCTGGCGGCATGCCCTCTGGCTGCCGGTCCTCGTCGTGCTGCTGACGCCGACCTTCCCCGAGAGTCGTTGGAGCGTCGGTTCGCTCCTGCAGCTCACCCGCCCGCCTTTGGCGGCGCCCGCTCCGGCCGCGGCGGCTGCGCCCGAGGCCGTCGACCCGAGTTCGCCCGTTCCACTGCGGGTTTCCGCGGAATCCCACCAGCCAGGACCCTTTCCATGGGGTAAGCTCGCCGGATTCACGTGGCTGCTGGGCGCCGCGGGACTCGGCGGAATCGGCCTCGCGCGGTTCCTGCAAACCCTCCGCCAGTTCAGACGGAGCCGGATCCCGCTCAGCGGCGCATTGCGGGAGGCCGTAACCGCCGTGGCCGACGAGGTCGGGCTCTCCAAGGTTCCCCGCATTTGGATGGGCTCAGCGATCCAAAGCCCGGCCGTGACGGGTTTGTTCCGGCCCGTCCTGCTTTTGCCGGCCGACTTCGAGCGCACCCTCAGCCCGGAGGAGACGCGGCTTGCGCTCAAGCATGAGCTCACCCACATCCGGCGCGGGGATCTGCCGCTCAACGCGCTGCTCTGTCTCCTGCTGACGCTGCACTGGTTTAATCCCGTGCTCTGGTTCGCGTTCTTTAAATCACGCCAGGACCGCGAAGCCGCTTGTGACGCCCGGGTGCTCGAACGCGAGGCCATTCCCCAGCGGGTCACCTACGGCCACACGCTGCTCAAGGTGGAAACCGCATTCCACCACCCGGGCCTGGGACTGGGCTTTGTCGGCATCTTTCAGAACAGCGCCGCCCTGCGCTCCCGCATCGAATCTCTCCTCAACCAACCCAACCCCCATCCCCTCATGAAAACCACACTCAGCATCGGCCTCGCCGTTCTCACCTTCGTCGGTGTCACACGCGCCGCCACACCCGACTCCGCCCCTCCCCAGCCCGCTCCGAAGCCTGCACAGGCCGCCGCACCGCAGACGCCCACGCGGGAATCGGTCGAGCGCAAAATCAACCGGCTGATCCTGCCACGAGTTCAATTCAGACAAGCCACGATAGAGGATGCGGTGCAATTCCTTACCCAAAAGAGCGTCGAGCTCGACACCGCCACAACGGATTCGACTGAAAAGGGGTCCACATCGTCCTCGCGGCTTCGGAAAAAACCGAGGAAGCGAAAATCACCTTAGACCTGGCCAACATCCCTCTTTCCGAGGCACTCAAATATGTCGCCGGGCTCGCCAACCTCCGTGTTGTGGTGGAGCCGGATACCGTTGTCTTGCTTGCGGAGAGCGCTCGTTGGCCGAAGGCAGCCGCGGTTCGGCTGCCCAATGTGTCGTTCCGGCAGGCGACACTCAATGATGCGGTCAAATTCTTCCGGATAAAAACCCGCGATCTCGACCCCGAGAAGAAGGGCTTCAATATCGTGATCAAACCGGGCGGCGACCCCAATGCCCAGGCCATCACCGCGGAACTCAAGAACATCCCCGCCTGGCAAGCCCTGCGTTACTGCGCCCAACTCGCGGGCTACACGCTGTCGTTTGACGGGGCTGTGGCCGTGCTGACGCCCTTCACCGCGGCCACCACGGAGTCCTCAAGAACGACGGGACCGCGGCCCGCGGAACGCCTGCAGGAGGCCCAAAACGCGCGACAGGCCCTCATCGCCAAAGAATACTCGTTCCCGGAGAACATCCACCGCAAGTTCATCGCGGAGTCCTTGGAGAAAAACTTGAAGGGGGCCTTCATGGAAAAAGGGGTCCCCTTTCCGGAGGGCGCATCGATTGGTTGGTTCGCACGATCAGGCGGGCGGTTGATCGTGCGCAACACCGCGGAAAACCTTGAGCTGGTGGATTCACTGCTGGAGAACGCACTGGCTGGCGCTGGACGATAACACGTCCAGTCCCGCAGCGACTTCCTCATCCCGGATTTGCACTTGAGCGGAGCCCCCAGGGGGAAGCTCTTGATGCGATCCGCGTCAAAACCCGTGAAATCGATATCCACAAAAAGGGGGCCAAATCGGGATCGACCCGGCGGGCGAGCTCGGTCTCCGGATCACCCCGGTGTATCGGGACGCTGTCGTCTGAAGGAGATGAGGCCGCGCTGTCTCCCGTGGCCCGTTAATTCACCGCGACCTCCGAACAACTCGTGCCCGGGCCGGGGGCGCTACCTCAACCCCTGTCCCAGCGCGTCGCTGGCGGCCTGCTGGAAAACCCTCCGCACCTCGCTGGCGTCGCCATTGGTGTTGGCCCGTTGCACCATAAGCACGTAGGCCACGCCCCGGACCGGATCCACCCACGCCTGGGTGCCCCATGCGCCTCCATGCCCGAAAGTGCCCGGCGAAAGCATCGCCGCCACCCCGGCATGGGGGCTGCGGAGCACGCAGGCGCCGATGCCCCAGCCGTAGTTGGCGCCGCGGCTGCCCTGTTTCTCGCCCTGCAAAAAACCGGTGGGCAACTCCCCGGTCAGCGGCGTGCTCATCAACCGGACCGCCTCCGGGCTCAAATACACACGGCCCTCCCGCTGCCCGCCTCCGAGCAGCATCTGACAAAACCGCGCGTAATCCTTCGCCGTCGAATAAAGCCCCGCATGCCCCTGCGGCGGCCGATCCGGGCTGCCAAAACCCGCCATCGGCGGCACCGGCTCCAAAGCCCCGGTCTCGGCGTTCTTCGTGTAAGCCGTCGCGAGCCGAGCCCGCTGATCCGGCTCCGGGTAAAACGTCGTGTCCTTCATGCCGAGCGGCTCAAAAAGCCAGGTCTTGAGAAACCCATCGAAACTCTGACCGCTCACCACCTCCACAATCCGCGCCCCGACGTTGATGCCGCTCTGCGTGTATTTCCATTTGTCGCCCGGCTCGTATTGCATCGGCGCGGCCAGCCAGAGCGGCACCAGATCCGCCAGGGTCCGCGCGGCCTTGGCTCCCGCAGAACCCGCCTCACCCAGCCCGGAGGTGTGTGTCATCACCTGTTGGATGGTGAGATTGGCCGGGCGTCCGGAGGGCGTTTTGAGCCCCTCAAACTCGGGCAGATATTTCGCCACGGGATCGGTGACCCGCAACCGGCCCTCGTCCTGGAGCATGAGGAGAGCCGTGGCGGTGACGGGTTTCGTCATCGACGCGATCCAGAACATCGTGTCCGGGGTCATCGGCCGTTGGGAGGCCAGATCCGCCAGCCCGGAGCATTCGAGTCCCAGCACCCGGTCTTTGGAGACCACGACTGTGACCGCGCCCGCGACTTCTTTCCGGGCAACCATTTCCTCCAGGGCCGGTCCCACGCCGAACAGTGTGGGATCCTTCGCAGAAGCCGATCCAGAGAGACACACGGTCATAAAAAGAACCAAACACAGAGCGCGGGAGGGGGAATCCATGGGTTGCCAGCGTGAAACGGCCCGACGCAAAGGAACAGGCAAAATTATATGGGCTGGACGCGGGGAGGAGACTGGAACATCCGGGCGCTGTTTTATTACAAAACAATGTTGTGGAGCTCCTATCCGACCGTTGCGAATCGGCTAAACTGCAATAGGTAAATAGGCGGTTTAAGCGCCGATCTCGGCCGCCCCGCTCCACTGTCCATCTGCCCTAGTTTCCCGTTTCCCCATGACCTCCCACCCGCTCGACCCCTTCGCTGAGGCCCGCAGAAACAGCGGCGTCCTCCAGTGCCCGTTCCAAGGCGAGAACATCCCGCTGCTGCTCCGGCACGCCGATGTGCGCGCGGCCGCGAAAAACTGGCAGACCTTCAGCTCCGACGCCCCGTTCCGCGTGCCCATCCCCTCCGAGGAATCCGTCCGCTCGGTGCGGCAACTTCCCCTGGAAACCGATCCCCCGCAGCACACGGATTACCGGCGGATTGCGGAGCCGTTTTTCCAGCGCCCAAAGGATCCCCGGTTCATCGCCCGGATCGAGGGGATCACCGGGGAACTGCTCCGGGACGCGCTCACGCGGGACACGGTGGAAATTGTGGGGGACTTTGCGCTGCCGCTCCAGTCGCTGGCGCTCACCCTGCTCCTCAACGTCCCCCGCGCGCACGCGGACCGGTGGATGCGCTGGGGGGTGCATGTTTTCCGCAAACAGGAGGGACTGGAGAAAAGCCCCGGCCTGGATGAATACATTGCCGAACAGTTCGATCGGGCCCGGCGCGAACCGGGGGACGATTTTTTCTCCGCGCTGGTTCAGGCGCGTTTCCAGGGCCGGCCTCTTTGCGAGGAGGAACTCTTTGGCTACGCCAACATCGCCTTTGCGGGAGGCCGCGACACGGTCATCCACACCGTGTGCTGCGCGCTGGCGCATCTCGCCGCGCATCCCGAGGCGCTGGCGTTTCTGAGGGAGGACCCGCGCCGGGTGGTCCACGCGGGGGAGGAGTTTTTCCGGGTGTTCATGCCGCTGACCCACATCGGCCGGGTCTGTCCGGAGGCGACCGATGTGCGGGGCATCGAGGTTCCGGCGGGCGGCCGGGTGGGGTTGTGCTGGGCGTCGGCGAACATGGACGAGACGGTGTTCGACGCGCCCGAGACGATCCGGCTCGGCCGGAAACCCAACCCGCATCTGGCCTTCGGGTTTGGCGAACACCTCTGCCTGGGCGCGCCACATGCCCGGCTCATTCTCCGCACCCTGCTGCGGCTGTGCTCGGAGCGGTGCGAGTCGATCCAAACCGTTGCCGCCCGGCCCCGGGTGGAACGCGAGGCGACCTATGAACGGGCGCTGGGATACGAAAGCCTCACCCTGCGTTTTGTGCCGCGCCCAACCGCTGCCTCTCTTTAACGCCATGGACGCGCTGTTTTTCTGTCCCCGCTGGGGGAGCGAGTCCCTGCCGCCCGCGCAGTTTATCCAACGGGTGTTGGATGCCGGATTTGACGGGGTGGAGGTGGGACTCGCCGACGAGGATCCCGGGGCGGAACAGGTTCTCGCCGAGGCGAAGGCCGCGGGCCTGCGAATCATCACCCAGCACACGGTGACGCAGGACACGGATCCCGAGACGCATCTTGCCCAGTATGAACGTCGGCTCCGGCGCGCCGCGGGATTCAACCCGATCTTTATCAACAGCCACACCGGCCGGGACCGGTTTGGGCTGGCCGACAACGTGCGGCTCTTTGAGGTGGCGCAACGCGTTTCCCGGGAGACGGGGGTGCCCGTTTACCATGAGACCCACCGGAGCCGGTGCTGCCATTCCCCGTGGCGGACGGTGGAACTGCTCCGAGCGCTTCCGGAGACGCGGCTGGTACTGGATCTCTCGCACTGGTGCTGCGTGTGTGAGTCGCTTCTGGAAGACCAGGCGGACCTCCTGGAAGAGGTGTTGCCCGCCGTCGAACATGTGCACGCCCGGGTCGGCTGGGAACACGGCCCCCAGGTGAACGATCCGCGCGCGCCGGAATGGGCGCCCGCGCTCGCGGCGCACCTGCGCTGGTGGGACGCGCTGGCGAACCTGCGCAGGGCTGCCGACAACAAGGCTCTCACGATCACGCCGGAGTTCGGGCCGCCGCCCTACCTGCCCACGCTCCCCTACACCCGGCAGCCCGTGGTTTCGCAGTGGGCGGCGAACCTGCACATGCGCGAGCTTCTGCGGGCGCGTTACCAGGGGGAACGGCCCGGGGCGTAGAAGGGGGCCGCTGGCCAGTCACGACGCGGATTCCCCGCGCGGCGGAGGGCTTGAACCCCCGACCCGACTTACTCCAAGGCCCCGCCGGATCCTCTCGAATCGGAGCGGTCCGTGCAGCCCCGCCTACGGATTGATGTTGTAATCGATGAACTGGTAATCCTGCCCGTTGTCCGCCGGGATGGTTAGCCGGATGACGGTGGTATTGTTCTCGTAGTCGGCCTCTTGATACCGCCGCGAGGGATTGACCATGATTCGCAGAAGGTAATCGCCGGGGGCAACGTCGGTCACGTCGATCCACTGCCCCGGAGTAGTCGATCCATAAATATCCGCCCAACCGGCGCTGATGGTCTGAGGTCCCCCCTCCGGGTTCTCGGGCGCCCACAGATCGAATCTGGAGACGTTGACAAGATTCCAAGCCTCCTTCCGGCCGGTCGTGACCGCGCCCGTGCTTTGATTAACGAGCTCAAACTTCATGAAGTCCTTCAAATGATAGTGCTGGTGGCACGGGTCAAACTCGTAGAACTCGGGGTCCTGCTCGTTGCTGGGTCCGCGGAAATCCATCCCTCCGGTGTTGCGGGTCTCCAAAGTGAACACCAGCAGTCGTCGGCTGCCCGCTTGGGCCCATCCGTGCTTCACCGCGCAATCATCTTCAGGCTCGGTCTCAGGAGTGAAGGTACGGCGATAAATGTACGGTTCGATCGACGGCGCAAAAATGGAGAGATCCGGCCCATCACTGACCCGTTGAGCCATCAGACTGGTCTCCGAAAACGTGCTCGATCCCTGCAGTCGGATGTAGATCTTCCCGGGGGCATTCATCCGCACGAGCGCACGCGCAATGACCTGATCGCCACCGCTGGGACTGCGAAACCAGCGCGGCTTCAAATCGTAGGACCGCGTCTGCGGGATGCGATTCCTTGCGATCAGAATGCTGGACCCGGCGGCACGTCCCTCTCCTGAAACCCGGTAAGTGCCGGCACTGGGGGCATCCACGACAAACAGCCGGCTCGAGTTGGCGCCCCCGGCAAGATTATCAACGGAACGGCCCAGCTGCATCGGCTCCGGCCTGGCGTTCTGGGAAATGGTGTAGAGCCTTTCCACCGCGGGACTCGCGTAACCAAAGTCATCATAAAAACTCTTGGCAATCACCTTGGTCGTCGAACGCACCTTCAGCGGGCGAACATAAATCGGACTGTCCGGGTTCGGCTCCGCCCCATCGGTGGTGTACCGAATCACGCCTTTGAGCCCCGCCCAGCTCGGGGTCACGATCCCAACGCTCACAGAGCCCACATACGAGCCCGCCGCCGCGCGAAAAGCGGGCCGCGGGGTGGTCTGCAAATACACACTGAGGTGCATCCCTGAATACGCGGAATAGGGCGACAAACGCACCATCATTCGGCCCGCCCTTGGTTTCTTGAACTCGATGCGCTCCGCGTTGGTCGGCCCTTGGCTCACTTGATTCGAGCCCGGCTCGGACTCGATCGACGCGAACAGGTCACAGTTGCCACGCCCACCGCCGGTGACAACCACCGCCGAAATTGTTCCCTCAGGGATCCAAACAGCGAAATTGCGGGGGCTGCCCTCGTTATTGGAAAGCCCGGTGAGTTTTTAGCCCGGATCCAGGGAGCGAATGAGCGGATTGATCTCCTCCTCCGCCCGGCTCACACAGGCCAGGACGAGGAAAACGAAAATACTAAGGGGACGAACCATGGTGATATATTGTTTATCTGCAGCTCAATTGTTACAGCTTTCCGGAAACCAAACGCAACAGAGTTCCCATCGAAAGTTTTGTGCGCCCTCCCCCGAGTAAGTGCGAAGGAGTCCTCCTACCGGAAGGCGGGTCGGCTTGGAGAGGAGGCTACGCCACATTCCAAACGCCTCAATTAGCCGAACGGCCAGCCGAATCTGCGCGCCCCAGCCATCCATACGACACAGACACCGATTTGCGTTCGCCGCAAAGGGCTCCTCCAGGCCCTCAGCGCCTTCTCCCCGCTCCAAGCCGAAGCCTCTGCGGACGGCGCTTTTCACCGATTTGAGACGCCGCCGTCATCCGCGCGTCACTTTGCCGGGGCGTCTTTCTGGGCGTGATCACCGTTGAATCAAAACCAGTCCTTGGAACGCCCCGCCACCGCGAGATGGGCGCCCGAATCCTGCTGCGGAAGTCCGGGGCGGCAAACGAGGATCCCGCGCCTTACCGGGTCCGACTGGCCACCTCGCGGGAGGATGTCCGGGCGGCCCAGACGCTGCGGTTCATTGTGTTCAACCTGGAGATGCAGGAGGGCTTGGAGTCCTCCTATCTGACGCTCCGGGACGAGGACCGTTTTGACGCGGCCTGTGATCATCTCCTCGTGGAGTTTGAGGGCGAGGTGGTGGGCACTTACCGGATGCAGACGGGACGCCAGGCAACTGCGGCCCACGGGTTTTACAGCGCGCAGGAGTTTGATTTCCGCCCGTTCCAAGGGTTCCAGCAGGCCCTCATGGAGCTGGGGCGCGCTTGTGTGCGAAAGGATCATCGCAACCTGCGCGTTCTCTCCCTCCTGTGGCGCGGCATCGCGCAGCACGCGCGCCGGGGCGGATGCCGCTACTTGTTGGGGTGCAGCTCGCTCACCTCGCAAAGTCCGGCCGAAGGCAGGGCTGTTTACCGGATGCTTGCGGAAAAATATCTCGCACCGGAGTTCCTGAGGACCGCCCCGCTCGCGGGCTGGGAATGCTCGTGGGACGGCCCCCAAGCGCAGGGGGTGGCGGTGCCGAGGCTTTTGCAGGCGTACCTTTCCCTGGGCGCCAAGATCTGCGGGGAACCCGCGCTGGACCGGGACTTCAAGACGATCGATTTCCTGACGGTGCTGGACCTCGCAGACCTGCCCGAGGCCGCGGCTGTTTTTCTTGGCCGATGAACCCGGACCCTTTCGCGATGGAGGTCGATCTGGGCATTGCGGCGGCGCGTATTGAGGCGACCCCGGGCCTGCTGGAACGGAGGGATGCCTGCGGAATCGTCGGGTGCGCGACCAAATGGACGCGGGGGCTGGCGCGCATCGTCGCCACCGTGGTGGAGGCCCGGCGGCGCGGGGTGTCGCGTTGTCCACTGGAGGGTGCCCGTCATCTGAGCGGCGCTTGCCGCCGGTTGGCGGAAATTTTCGCGCTGGAAGTGGTGATCCACGGACAGCCCCCGGCGGAGGGACTGGTGGTGGCCAATCACCTGGGTTTTCTCGACATCGTCGCGCTTTCGGCGGCGGCCCCGTGTGTGTTCGTGGCGAAACGGGAGGTCGGGCGCTGGCCTCTGGTGGGATCCGCCGCCTCGCATTGCGGAACGGTGTTTGTCGATCGGGAGCGGCGATCCGCGGTGGCGACCGTCGCGGGGCGGATGCGGCGGATCTTGGAGGCGGGCGCCCGGGTGGTGATTTTTCCGGAGGGCACAAGCACGGACGGCTCGGGGGTGCTGCCGTTTCGTCCGGCGCTGCTGCAGTCCGCGGTGGACGCCCGGGCGGCCCTGATTCCGTGCGGGATCGCGTATCGGGATCCGGCTGGAGCGCCTGTTCCTGAGGTGGCCTATTTCGGCGAGCGCTCGCTGGGGGCGACCCTCAGCGCCCTGGTGGCGCGGCGCCGGACCCGGGTGCATCTGGTTTTTGGTTCTCCGATCCGCCCCGAGGCCCCGCGGGCCGAGCTGGCGCGGGAGTTGCACCGGGAGGTGACCCGGCTAACGGCGACCGTGTAGGAACCGAAAAACCCCCGTTTTTTGGCTGGTCCCGGCCCGTCACCCGGGGCAGCAAAGTGGGTTGATGAAACAGACACTTTCGCTGCTGGTCTTGCTGGGGATCGGCGCGGCGGGTTTTGCGGGTCGATTCGCGATGGAGGCGGATTTGGGCATGGCGGCGACCCCGGGCCTGCTGGAACGGAGGGATGCCTGCGGAATTCTTGCGTGCGCGGCCAAATGGACGCGGGGGCTGGCGCGCATCGTCGCCACCGTGGTGGAGGCCCGGCGGCGTGGGGTGTCGCGTTGTCCCATGGAGGGCGCCCGGCATCTGAGCGGCGCTTGCCGCCGGTTGGCGGAAATTTTCGGGGTGGAAGTGGTGGTCCACGGAGAGCCCCCGGCGGAGGGACTGGTGGTGGCCAATCACCTCGGGTTTCTCGACATCGTCGCGCTATCGGCGGCGGCCCCGTGTGTGTTCGTGGCGAAACGGGAAGTCGGGCGCTGGCCTCTGGTGGGATCCGCCGCCTCGCATTGCGGGACGGTGTTTGTCGATCGGGAGCGGCGATCCGCAGTTGCGCCCGTCGCGGGCCGGATGCGGCGGATCTTGGAGGCGGGCGGCCGGGTGGTGATTTTTCCGGAGGGCACCAGCACGGACGGCACGGGGGTGCTGCCGTTTCGTCCGGCGCTGCTGCAGTCTGCGGTGGACGCCCGGGTGGCACTGATTCCGTGCGGGATCGCGTATCGGGATCCGGCTGGAGCGCCTGTTCCTGAGGTGGCCTATTTCGGCGAGCGCTCGCTGGGGGCGACCCTCAGCGCCCTGGTGGCGCGCCGCCGGACCCGGGTGCATCTGGTTTTTGGTTCCCCGATCCGCCCCGAGGCCCCGCGGGCCGAGCTGGCGCGCGAGTTGCACCGGGAGGTGACCCGGCTGACGGCGACCGTGTAGGAACCCAAAAACCCCGGTTTTTTGGCTGGTCCAGGCCCGTCACCCGGGGCAGCAAGATGGTTTGATGAAACAGACACTTTCTCTGCTGGTTTTGCTGGGGCTCGGCGCGGCGGGTTTTGCGGGTGAATTCGAGCCGATCGAAAACTCGATGAAATTCACGCACAAAGCGCCCAAGGGGGGAGAAGAAGGTGTCCGACCGGATCAACGAAGGCACCAACAGCCCCGAGGAACTGGCCAAGACCCTGGAGCTCTACAAGCTGATGCTCGACTGCAAACCGCCCAAGGGCGAACAGGCGGCGTTTAAGGAGAAAGTCGCCAAGCTCATCGCCGCCACCGAAGACGTGGTTCTCAACAAAGAGGGGGCGCGCGCCG
Source organism: Chthoniobacter flavus (assembly GCA_945860355.1). Classification (GTDB taxonomy): domain Bacteria; phylum Verrucomicrobiota; class Verrucomicrobiia; order Chthoniobacterales; family Chthoniobacteraceae; genus CAIURC01. The sequence continues at coordinate 29,224 of CAMARB010000019.1, forward strand.
CGTATAAAGAGGCGTCCAACTGCAAGGCCTGCCACAACGAGCACAAAGAGAAAAAGCCCGAGGCCCCCAAACCCTAGGCGCCCCCGAGCCGGATCAGTAGCGGAAGCTCACCCCGGTGAAAACCCCGAGGTCCTGGGCCGCCCGGCTCATCCCGATCCGCACCCCGGCGTCGAGCACCATGTCCGGGTGCAGTGCGTAGGTGACGCCCGAGTTGAAGCTCGCCTCAAACGGGTTTTTCCGGGCCGCCACGGCGACGAACTCGAAATAACTTCCGAGTTTCTCAGTCCACGCGACGCCGAACGTGACGGAATTGAGAAAACTAAACCGTTGGCGGCCGCCGGGGGCCTCGGGCAACCAGTCGCATTGCGTCATCAGTCCCATGGAGAACGGAGCGGGCAGGGCGATTGAAAACGGGACGATGAGTCCGCCCCCCCAGGACTTGTCACTGAGACGTGTCCGGGTCGGGACGTTCACATACGGCATCAGCGCGAGGGCGGTGAGGCCGTCGTCGTTGCCCCAGAGGTTTTGTTTGAAGCGCACCGTCACATCCCCGAACCCCTCCGCTGTGCTGCGCTGGCCGGCCTCAGTTTCCTTGGCCGTGGAGTACGAATTGAGGATGACCTGCAGGTCCGAGTTCTGGGCCACGCCGAACTTGAGGTTCGTCTGGCCGTAGATCCACTGCTCTTCCCGGGTCCGCTTGGAGGCGTCGGCGTCCCGGCTGTAGTCAAAGAAGCTCGCCTCCACCTGAAAAAAACCGCGCGGCACGCTCTTGGGCGACTCCGTGGTGTCCGGGCGATCCGTGACCATCGGCCGGAGCGCCTGGGTGGGCTGGGCCTCGCCGGCAGAAAGCACGGACGGAGCGACGACAAAAAGGAACAGGCGGGAAAGGGAAAGCGGGTTTTTCATGGGCCATCAGCGCGTAGCACGAAACGAGCCAGGCGCGCAAAACCAAAGGGCTCAGGCGGCGGGCGCAGGGAAACCACGGGGGGGGCCCATGCGAACCACGCACCTGCGCCCGGTGCGAAGTGGGAGAACCCAGGGCTCACGCATCTAAAAAAGCGCGAGGAACCCGCCGCGGGGCTCGATCCGATGCCGGAGGCATCCCAGAAAATAGCCGACGGTTGAGCGAAGCGACACCGCCGGAAGGCCGCCCCCCGGGACGGCACCCCCGCAGGGCGTGCCAGACACCACCCGGGCAACATCTCCGCGGCCACCCCTCTGTGGGGTGGGCTGTTTTTGGGACCGGGTTCCGGTGGTGTCGCTGCGCTCCACCACCGGCCACTCGCATTGTTCCCCCAGGGAACAATGCCTCCGCTTTGCCACGCACTCTGAGAACTTGTGCGTCCCCTCCCCCCGCGAAGCTCAAGTTTAGATGCGTGAGCCCTGGGGGAGAACCCCGCCATGGGCGGCCCCCCCCGGAATTTTAAAGCAGGCCCCGGGCGACGAGGTTGTTGAGGCGGCGGGCCGTGTCGGCAAGCCCGTCCGCAGTCACCTCCGTGTAGCTGCGGCCGTCGCGGGTGTCGATCCCGTGCCCGGAATCCAGCTTTCGGAGCAGCTCCAGCGCGGGGTCTTCGTGATGGAACACCTCGACGAACACATGCTGAAGCTGGCCGGTCTTTGCGGCCGCCGTGAGCAGCAAGCCGATCCAGCCGTCATCGGTGGACAAACAGCCGCGGGTTGTTTTGGAGGACGCGTGGAAAATCCCCAGCTCGTCCGCCGCGGCGATCTCGCGGATCAACCCCTCGTTCTCGGCAATCGACAGCCCGGAATCCCCGCAGTGCGCGGCGTCCACGAGCAGCTTGAAGAATTTGCGGCCCAACGCCTGGTTGGCGGCCCGAACAAACGCCCAGCCTCGGTCCACGTTGGTGAACGTCTTGAACTCGCCCGGGCGCAGGAACTCGATGTGCCAGTTCTCAACACACGACCCGGAGAGCCCGGCCTCCTCGTAAACGCGCAGATGCACCTTCACGTTCTGGGCCACGGCCGCATCAAACGCCGCGCCGTCGCGCCGGGTTTCGTTGGCGCTCATCCACTCCTCGATCGAGGTGGAGGACACATGGCGCACCCCGTGGCGGACGGCCGCCTTGAGGCTGGCCACGAGCTGCCCGACCACCGCGTCCTCGTCGGCCGGGTTCATCGGGTTCGCGCCGCCGACCATGATGATGAAATGAATCTCCAATCCGAGCGCCTTGAGCCCGTCAATGAGCTCCTGCACGTCGGCCGGATCCGCCGACGCGAAAAACGGGATCTGCACGCAGGTGGGTTTCACCGGGGAAACCGCGAAAAGGTCGCGCATCCCGGCCACGGTGACGAGCACCCCGTTTTCGTCGCGGGGGAACTTGCCGTTGGCATCGGGCACGAGGCTGCCGACGAATTTAAGGTGGGTGGGGACGACGCCCAGCTGGGCTTTGGATTTCAGGGAGATGTTCGGGGACATGGTTGGAGTAGAATAGGGAATCTGCGAGGGAGGAAAGCCTTTAGGCGGCTCGGATTGGGGCGAGAACCGGCGGCCCCGCCCGTTTGCCGCTAACACCAGTGCGCTCCCTGCGCCTCGGTGTAAACGGCGTAGACACTCCGGCTCGCCGTCATGAAAAGCCGGTTCCGGCGCGGCCCGCCAAAACACACGTTGCTGCAAATCTCCGGCAGCACAATCTGGCCGATGCGTTCCCCGGCCGGGCTGAAAACATGCACGCCGTCGTAACCCTCCCCGACCCAGCCGGCGCTGCTCCACACGTTGCCGTCTTTGTCGCACCGGATACCGTCGGCGAACCCCGCGACTTTCTTGCCGCCGAGCTCCATCTCCATGGAGACGAACTCGCGCCCCTTCACGAGCTTCGCGCCCTGGACCTCCCAGGCTTTGATGTTTTTGGGCGCCTCGGGATAATGAGACGCCCCGGTGTCGGTGACGTACAACGTCCGGTAGTCGGGCGAAAAACAGAGGCCGTTCGGCTTGAAAAGTTCATCGGTCACGAGCTCCACTTTTCCGGAGCCTGGATCGATGCGGTACACGGCCTCCTTGAGGTGGAGTTCGCCCTTGTGGCCCTCGTAGTTCATGAGGCTGCCGTAGCCCGGGTCGGTAAACCAGATGCTGCCGTCGGGATGCACCACGCCGTCGTTGGGGGCGTTGAGGGGTTTGCCGTTGAACTGATCGGCCAGCACCGTCACCGAGCCGTCCCGCTCGTACCGCGTCACCCGGCGGCTGCCGTGTTCGAGCGAAATCTGGCGGCCCTCGCGGTCAAACGTGTTGCCGTTGCTGAAGCTGGCCGGCTTGCGCAACACGCTGACGTGCCCGTCCTCCTGCAGCCACCGGTGCTGGAGGTCGTTGGGGATGTCGCTCCAGACCAGGTAATTGCCCCAGCCGTTCCAAGCCGGGCCTTCCGCCCAATACATGCCCGTGTGCAGCCGCTCCACCGGGGCCGAGCCCAGCTTGTATTTCTGAAACGCCGGCTGAAGCACCCGCACATCGGGCTCCGGATACCGGACCGGCGGGGCGCCCGGCCCGAAATCGCGCGCCAGCAGGGGCGCGCCGGCGAGAAGCCCGAGGCTGCTGAGAAAGGAACGGCGGGAGGACGGAATGTGCATCCCGCGATCACACGAAATTTTCCCCGCGAGGCAACCCCAATTCCAAGCGGCGGGCAGGCGGCGGATTTATTGGATCTGGCCGGTCTCCTGGAACTTCTGCCAGTCCGCCGCAAACGCCGCGTTGAGCAGCCAGGACGCCCGGGATTTGTCGCCGGGGAAGCTGGCAAAAGGCGCGACGGGCAGCTTCTGGTAGCCGCCCGTGGCGAGATCCCAGTTTTGGCCGAGGTAACCCTGCTCGGGCAGCAGGGCGCGGAGCGGCACGGGGCCCTTGCGCGGGTCGGCATCGGCGGGCACCCGGGCGGCCCAGGAATGCCGGAGGAAAGAGAACACTAGGGGCCAGGTTTTTTCGCCCGGGCCGTGGCCGGTGTGGGGTTCCACCGCGTAATGCCAGAGCGCGTTGTGCTTGCTGCGCATCAGCTCCACCACCGCCAGGTTTTCCGGCTTGGAAGGGCGGCCCAGAAAATGGTCGTCCTCACCAAAAATCACCATCCCGGGCACCTGGGCGCCGCCCGGTTGATAGACCTGGAAAGTGACGCCGGGGCGCATGGACACCCAGCCCCAGACCCGGGCGCCCTCCGTGGCAGGGTAAATGGCGGAAAAACCGGTTCCATTGGAGTGCCCGTACAGAAAGACCGGCGCGTGCTCGATTTCAGGATGCCCGGCTTCCAGGCCCATCGCCTTGAGCCGTTCCGCCAAAAGGCTCTTCGGCCAAAAACCCCTCTGGACCGGGTCACCGATGAACTTCAGAAGGCCGAGCTGGAGTTCCCGCGCAATCTGGCGCAGCTGCGGGTTTTTGTAGAGCGCCGAGCCGCTGCCGTGTCCGGACATGACGACCATGCCTTTCACCACCGGCGCGCCCTCCGGGATCCAGAGGTCGAACGTGCACTCCTGTTTTTTGCCCTCGCCCTTTTCCGCCACGGCCGCCCGCCACTGCGCGTCGTTGATTTTCCAATCCCAATTGTATTCTCCGCCCTGCTCGCCGGAAGGGGTGCCCCATTTCGCCTCGTCGAGTTTCCAGTCCCACTGCTTTTGATCCTTGGCGATGAGGTTGGTGCGCACCCACCAAAGGCTGTTGCTCTCGGACAACGTCAAGGGCTGGGAAATCTCGATGTCGGCGGCGCGCAGCGGGGAAAACGAGGCGAGAAAGGCGAGGAACCGGAGAGGGGTTTTCAAATTCATAAGGACGTGGTTTGGGAACCCGCAAGAAAGAGCAGGGGTTAGGCCCGCGAACGCGGGAGACTGGGCGGTTTCCTCCTGAAATGCCGGAGGACCGTTCCCGGCGGAACAGAGATCGGGGATGGAGCGACCGCCCCGGGGGCCCGGATTGGAGGTCCCTCTCAGGGCTCATGTTGTTTCGCGCATCCCACCCAGCGTGTTGCGCTGGGCTGGGATGGGCTGGGCCTTCGGCCCGCAAAACAGTGAGCAACGCGGGCCGCCTTGGAGCCCACGTCACCTCTGCCCCCCTTCACCGCTGCCCAGCCCCAACAGGGCGGATTTAGGGGAGCCCCGGGCACCGCCCGGGGTGAACGTGTTTAAAACACGCGCAAAGCCCTGAAGGGGCACGTCATCGCGTCGGCCATGGTTTGAGACGCCCTTTCAGGGCTCGACATTCGCACCGGTCGGCCGACCCCGGGCGTTGCCCGGGGCTACCCTATTTCGCCCCTGCGGGGCTCCCTCACCTCTCACCTCTCACCTCTCACCCCTCACCGCCCCCCAGCCCCAACGGGGCGGATTTAGGGGAGCCCCGGGCACCGCCCGGGGTGAACGTGTTTAAAACACGAGCAAAGCCCTCATCGGGAAGTTACGTCGCAAGTGCCTCATTTTGAACGCAAGTCGGATCTAGCGGGAGGAGGCGGTAGCCGAGCGTTTTGGCGTTGGCTTCCAGTCGGTGAACGCGATTTTTGCGGTTCTCCGCTTCGATCTTCGCGTAGATCGAGTCGTCGTATTCCAAGCCCTCGCGCACCAGTTTGTAGATGATCCGCAGGATCATGTGCGCCATCGCCGTCAGCGCTTTGGGCGCCCCGAGTCGGGTGCGGAGCCGGCGGTAGCGTTCGCCCAGTGCGCTGGCACTGCGATGCAGTCCGAGCGCGCTTTGTCTGAGCATTTTTGCGATGCGCGGCTT